>JAKFDF010000094.1:0-46451 GCA_036676275.1 Lysobacter sp. | reverse complement strand
GTGGCGATGGAGTTGGCGGTGTCGTGGAAGCCGTTGACGAACTCGAACAGCAGCGCGGCCAGCACCACCACCAGGACCAGGGTCAGCATGCGGCGTCCATCCCGATAGGCGACATGGGGCGCGTGCTCAGCTGTTCTTGAGCGCGATTTCGTAGGCGACCACGCCGGCTTCGCGGCAACGGTCGATCGCCTTTTCCAGGATCTCGAAGAACTCCTTGAGCAGGAACATCTCGCTGGCGTCCAGGCGCCCGGAGTAGATGTCCCGGTACAGCTCCAGGATCAGCCGGTCGGCTTCGGCCTCGAGCACGCGCAGGCGGTCGTTGAGCGCCTTCATCGGCTCCAGCCGCAGCTTGTGCAGCTCCCTCACCATTTCCACCACGACCCCGGCTGCCTGTTCCAGCATCGCCGCGCGCGGCGCGAAATCGATGCCTTCCAGGCGATGCTGCGCCAGCGCATAGCGGTCGGCGAAACGCTCCACCTGCTTGGGGATCCGGTACAGGGCCGAACCCAGCGCCTCGATGTCCTCGCGCTCGATCGGGGTGATGAAGCTGTCCACCAGCGCCTGGCTGATCTTGTCCGAGGCCTCGCGTTCGCGCTGGCGCGCGAGCTTGAACGCGTCCAGGGAATGGGTCCGCGTGGGCTCGCGCAGCATCGCGTGCAGCGCCTTGGTGCTGTCGTGGGCGGCGGCGGCCGCCTGGTCGAGCAGGGCATAGAACTGCTTGCCCTGGCCGAAGATCGTCTGCAGCGAGAACATCGCAGGCCCCGTCACATGGTTGCGGAATGGCGGAATTATGACGGGTTCGCCCGGGGGCGTGCAGCAACTGGCCGCCGCGACCGCCCCGCGGGGGCGATCCCGCGGCTTGCTATGATCCGGCTGCGCCCCCGCGCGACCTATGGACGACGCCCCCCTGCCCCCGCCACGCGCCATTGATCCCGTGGTGCCGACACTTGCCCGCCACCCCCGGTCCGGGGATGCGCGCGCGCGCGGTTGCCGTCGATGCTAGAGCTCCTGGTCGTCATGGTGCTGGTGCTGTTCAACGCCTTCTTCGCGATGTCGGAGATGGCGCTGATGACCTCGCGCAAGAGCCGCCTCAAGCAGATGGCCGCGCACAGCCGCGGCGCCCGCAAGGCGCTTGCCCTGGCCGAGCATCCCGACAGCCTGCTGTCGACGGTGCAGATCGGGATCACCCTGATCGGCGTGCTGACCGGCGTCTTCGGTGGCGAGGCCATCGGCCAGACCATTGCCGGCCTGATCGGCGGCTGGTGGCCGTCGGCGCGCGAGTACGCCGCGCCCATCGGGATCGGCACGGCGGTCAGCCTGATCACCGCGGCACAGGTCATCTTCGGCGAACTGATTCCCAAGCGCCTGGCGCTGACCAACGCCGAGGGCATTGCCAGCGTGGTCTCCTTCCCCGTGGACTGGCTGGCGCGCGCCGCCAAGCCCGTCGTGTTCACGCTCGGGGCGATCAACCGCCTGGTGCTGCGCATGCTCGGGATCCGCGACGATGCCAGGAACGTCATCTCCGAGGAGGAGATCCGCATGCTGGTGAGCGAAAGCCACGAGCAGGGCCTGATCGACTCCGACGAACGCAACATGATGCACCGGGTGATGCGCCTGGGCGACCGCACCGCGGAGAGCCTGATGACCCCGCGCACGCGGATCGTCTGGCTCGACGCCGGCGCCAGCTTCGAGGAGAACCTCGCGGCGATGCGCGAGACCCCGTACTCGCGCTACCCGGTCTACCGCGACAGCGATTCGGACGTGCTCGGGGTGCTCGAGGTGAAGACCCTGCTCGACCGCCTCGACGAGCGCGCGCCCGAGCTTTTCGGCAAGCTGCGGCCGGCCGTGTTCGTGTCCGAGTCCACCCACGCGCTGAAGCTGCTGGAGATCTTCCGCGAGGAGCAGCAGTCGCTGGCGCTGGTGGTGGACGAATACGGCGACGTGACCGGCATGGTCACGCTCAACGACCTGATGGGCGCGGTGCTCGGCCGCGTGCAGTCGGGCGAGACCGCCGACGCCGAGGCCCTGGTGGTGGTCCGCGACGACGGTTCGCTGCTGGTGGACGGCTCGCTGCCGGTCGACGACCTGCGCGAACTGCTGGGCGGCGGCCCCCTGCCGGGCGAAGCCGAGCACGACTACAACACCGCCGCCGGCATGACGATCGCGCATTTCGGCCGCATCCCGCACGCCGGCGAGCATTTCGACTGGCGCGGCTGGAGGTTCGAGGTGGTCGACCTCGACGGTCCGCGCATCGACAAGCTGCTGGTGCAGCGGGTCGCGGCCCGCTACGACGATGACGTCGATGCGTGATCGCGGGCTGCGGGCGATGCTCGACGGTTTCACGGTCGGCGATCCGGACGAACTCTTGCCCCTGCGCGACCTGCTCGCCGGGCTGGGCCGGCGCGCGTTCGGGATGCTGTTGCTGATCGCGATCCTGCCGGCCTTCATCCCGATCCCGATCGGTGGCGCGATCAGCGGCCCGCTGGTGGTGTTGATCGGCGTGCAGCTGCTGGCGGGGACGCGGCGACCGTGGCTGCCGCAATTCCTCGCGCGGCGCGGCCCGCACCGGCATGCGCTCACGCGCTTCGACGCGACGATCTCGCCCTGGCTGGCGCGGCTGGAAAAGCTGGTGCGTCCACGGCTGCCGCAGTTGTTGCGCCGGCGTGCCGCGGTGATGTTCACCGGTCTGCTGCTGGTCCTGCTGGGCCTGTTGCTGTCGTTGCCGATCCCGCTGACGAACTACCTGTTCGGCGGGCTGCTGCTGCTGTTCGCGCTCGCCCTGCTGGAACGCGACGGCGCGCTGCTGGTGGTGGCCTGGGGCGCCGGAGCGATCGCGATCGCGGTGTTCGGGGTGCTGTCGGGGAAATTCGCCGCGATGGCGGCACGCGGGATCGATACGCTGTTCTGATTCCAGGCCCTCAATCCGCCCGGGCGCCGGCATCCATCATGCCAGCAGCCCGCAGAACTCCTGCATGCCCACCGGATGCCCGATCCAGTAGCCCTGCGCCAGGTCGCAGCCGCGCTCGCGCAGGATCGCGTACTGGCCTTCCTTCTCCACGCCCTCGGCGATCACGGTGATGCCCAGCGAGTGCGCCATCGCGATGATCGCGGTGGTGAGCGCCAGGTCGTCGGGGTCGCGCAGCACGTCGGAGACGAAGCTCCGGTCGATCTTGACCCCGTCCACGGGCACCCGGCGCAGGTGGCTGAGCCCGGAGAAGCCGGTGCCGAAATCATCCAGCCATACCTTGACCCCGGTGCTGCGCAGGCGCGCCAGCAAGGCGCTCGCGTGGACTTCGTCGCCGATGACGGCGGTTTCGGTCAACTCGAGATGCAGTTGCGATGCCGGAAGGCCGGTGTCGCGCAGGACAGCGGCGACCTGGTCGGGGAGGTCGCCGCTGCGCAGTTGCCGCGGCGAAACGTTGACCGACACGAACAGCTCCCTGCCGCGCGGGAACTCGCTGTGCCAGCGCATGCCGTCGGTGCAGGCCGCGCGCAGCACCTCCGGGCCGATCGTCTCGATCAGCCCGCTCTGTTCGGCGACATCGATGAACACCGACGGCGCGATGCTGCCCTGCTCGGGATGGTGCCAGCGCAGCAGGGCCTCGGCGCCGACCAGCTGGCCGTCGCCGAGGCGGAAGATCGGCTGGTAGGCAAGGCTGAGCTCGCCGCGCTCCCAGGCCCCGCGCAGGTCCTGCTCCATGCGCACGCGGCGCTCCACGGCCTGGTCCATCGCCCGGCTGTAGAAGCGGTAGCAGCTCTTGCCGGCGACCTTGGCCTGGTACATGGCGATGTCGCCGTTCTTCATCAGCGCCGTCGCCCCGGCCGCATCCTCGGGGAACAGGGTGATGCCGATCGAGGTGCCGAGGAACACCTGTCGGCCCTGCACCACGATCGGCCGGCCCAGTTCGGCGACCAGGGTCCCGGCCAGATCCGATGCCAGCGCGCGCGCATCGCGCCCCGGCTCGCTGCCCCCCTGCAGCAGGATCACGAACTCGTCGCCGCCGAAGCGCGCCAGCATGGTTTCTTCGGCATCGCCGAAACGATCGACCTGGGTGCGGATGCGGTTGGCGAACTGCACCAGCACCTCGTCGCCGGCATCGTGGCCGAGGGTGTCGTTGACGCGCTTGAAGTCGTCGATGTCGGCGAACAGCAGCGCCAGCTGGCGGCCGGCGCCGCGCAGCTGCATCAGCCGCTGGTCGAGGCTTTCGCGGAACGCCAGCCGGTTGGCCAGGCCGGTGAGCGCGTCGGTATAGGCCATCCGGCGGATGTCGCGATCATGGCGGGCGATGCTGTCGCCCATGCGGCCGAATGCGCGCATCAGGTCGCCGACCTCGTCGTTGCGCCGGCTGGCCGGGACCGCGGCGGCGTAGTTGCCGGTTTCGATTTCCTGCGCGGCATCGGCCAGCTGCCGGATCGGGCGCACCAGCGCGCGCTGCAACACCAGGCTGGCGATCGCGCCCAGCCCCACCAGCGCCACGAGCAGCAGGCCGATCCACCACAGGTGGCGCGTGCCGATCACCCCCAGGCGATCCCCCAGGGCGTTGGCGGCGCGGGTTTCGTCGGCGCGCACCGCGTCCAGCGAATAGCCGATGCGCACGCCGCCCAAGCGCTGGTCGCCGACCCGGATCGGGCTGGACACGTCCAGCACCCGGTCGGTCCACTGCGCGTGCACGCCGTTGGCCGACACCGCCTCGTAGGCCAGCGGATCGCGCATCGCCTTGCCGTAGGTGGGGATGTCGCCGGAACCGTCGTGGATGATGTCGCCCTTGTTGTCGTACACCAGCACGTAGCGCACGTCCGGCTGCCGCAGCACGCTGCGCGCTACCACGCCGATGGTATCCAGGTCGAAGTAGTAGAGCGGGTTGACCAGGGTATCGGCGACCTGCGCCGAGAGCGCCTCGCCGTGCACGCGCAGGCGCTCGAACACCAGCGCATGCATCGAATCGCGGCTCTGGTGCACGACCTCGTGCTGCATCGCGCCTTGCCGCTGCAGCATCAGCACCACCACCGCCAGCATCAGCAGCAAGGTCGCGCAGACCAGTGCGATGAACTTGGCGTGCAATCCCTTCAGGTACCGGTCGAACCTCATTCGACCTCCACGCGCACGCGCTTGACGCCATCGCGCAGGTCGCGCAACGCCGCATCGGTTGCGGGGTCGATCGGCAGGAAGCGGGTGGTGCGGAAGAACTGCAGCAGCGCCTCGCGGGCATCGGGATCCTTGCCGGCCTCCGCCAGCACCTCGCGCAACCGCGCCTGGATCCGGCCATCGAGGTCGCCACGCACCATTTCCAGCGCGCGCGGGTAGGCCCGGCTCTGGTCGATGATGCGGAAATCCCTGCGGTACGAGGCCGGGGTCCGCTGCGGGTCGTCCCAGTCCAGGTTGCTCATGGCACCGGCATCGACCAGGCGCTTGTGCACCCAGGTGGCGATGTTGAGCTCCGAACCCGCGAACACGTAACCGACCGAACGGTCGTCGGGGCGGTCCATCGGCGACAGCAGGATCTGCGGCGCCAGGCCATGCTGCAGCAGTTGCATCGCCGGCACCACGTAAGCGCTGGTGGACGAGGTGTTCTGGAACGCCACGCTGCGCCCGCGCAGGTCATCGAGCGAAGCGATGCCGCTGTCGCGGCGCACGAAGATCAGTGCGCGGTAGTCGCTGACGCCGTTGCGCTCGGTCAGCAACAGGGGCTGCGCGCCGGCCCGGTCCTGCAGGCGCATCGCGTTGGCGGCGGTCTCGGTCACCCAGTCGACCCGGCCCCGGCGCAGGTAGCTGGACATCTGCTGCAGGTCGCGGGCCATCAGGATGCGGCCCTCGGTGATGCCGACGTCGGCCATCCGCGGCACGACATAGTCCAGCAGCGGCTTGAGCTGTTCGTAGTGGGCCTTGGGATCGTCGCTGATCCGGCCCAGCACCAGCACGTGCGGATCGCCGGCGCGTGCCGGCGCGGCCAACGCCAGGCCCGCCAACAGGCCGAACAGACAGGTCAGCAGGCAGGGCGTCGGGTTGCGCAAGTCCGGTTTCCACGGGGTCGGCCAGGCAGCGAGCCTAGCGGAATTGACGGGGCTAAGACAGCGGGGGCGCGCGTTCGCCGGCCAGCCGGGCCATCCGTTGCGCGTCGGCCAGCACGCCGCGCAGCAGGCGCACCTCGCGCGCGTCCAGCCCGGCGCGCAGGAACAGCCGCCGCAACTTGCGCAGCGCCGACTGCGGGGCCCGGCCCTTGTGGAAATCGATCGCCTCCAGGGTCTCGGCCAATTGCGCGAACAATCCTTCGAGCTGCGCATGCGAGGCCGGCTCGGCCACGATGGCCGCGACCGCGGGGTCCGCGTCGGCCGCGCCGGCCTGCAGCCACGCCATTCGCAGTTCGTAGGCCAGCACCTGCACCGCCGCGGCCAGGTTCAACGAGCCGTAGCCGGGGTTGGCCGGGATATGCACCGCGCCGTGGCACAGCTGCAGCTCGTCGTTGTCCAGCCCGGTGCGCTCGCGTCCGAACACCAGCGCCACTTCGCAACCCTGCCCGGCTTCGGCCAGTGCCAGGGCCGCGGCCTCGCGGGGCGATTGTTCCGGCAACGCGATCCGGCGGCTGCGGGCCGTGCAGCCCAGCACCAGCCGGCAGTCGGCGACCGCCCCGGCCAGGGTGGCATGCAGGGTCGCCGCGGCCAGTACGTCGTCGGCACCGGCGGCCAGGGCATCGGCCTCGGCATGGGGGAAGCGTTCGGGAGCCACCAGCACGAGCCGCGACAGGCCCATCGTCTTCAAGGCCCGCGCCGCCGAGCCGATGTTGCCGGGATGCTGGGTGCCGACCAGCACCACGCGGATGCGCGACAGCAGCTGGGATTGGCAGGCGTCGTTCGCCGGAAGGGTACTCATGGCGGCAATGTTAAACTCCGCGCCCCGGCCACCGCGCCGGCCCGTTCTTTGCCCCCGCCATCCTTCCGCCTGCCACCGAGGTCGTGCCGCCATGCTCAAACCCGCCGTCAACGTCATGGTCAAGGCGGCCCGCGCGGGCGGCAGCGTGCTGCTGCGGCACATGAACAAGCTCGACGCGCTGAACATCGTCGAGAAGGAACGGATGGACTACGCCAGCGAGGTCGACGGCCTCGCCGAAGCCGAGATCATCAAGGAACTGCGCCGCGCCAACCCCGAGTACGCCATCCTCGGCGAGGAAGGCGGCGCGCAGAAGGGCAACCGTGGCCCCAGCCGCTCCACCTGGGTGATCGACCCGCTCGACGGCACCAGCAACTACCTGCATGGCTGGCCGCACTGGTGCGTGTCGATCGCGCTGGTGGAGAACGGCGAGCCGATCCATGGGGTGATCTTCGACCCGCTGCGCAACGAACTGTTCACCGCCAGCCGCGGCAGCGGCGCCGCGCTCAACGAACGCCGGATCCGCGTCAGCGAGCGCAAGGACCTCGCCGGCGCGATGCTGATCACCGGTTTCCCGCCGCGCGAGCGCCCGCGGATCGCGCCGCAGATGGACTGCCTGCGCGGCCTGCTGGCCGAGGCCGAGGACGTGCGCCGCACCGGCTCGGCGGCGCTCGACCTCGCCTACGTCGCCTGCGGCCGCGCCGACGGCTACTTCGAAGCCGGGGTGCAGCCATGGGACATCGCCGCCGGCGTGCTGCTGGTGCGCGAAGCCGGCGGTCGCGTCTGCGATTATCGCGGCGCCGCGCCGGCGCGCATGGACATCGCCGAAGCGCGCGGGCGCCAGGTCGTCGCCGGCAACGTCAAGCTGATCGAGCCGTTGCAGAAGGCGATCGTCAGCTCGGGCTACGCCGCAAGCTTCAACTGACGCATCCCTTCTCCCGAAGGGCGGATGAGGGGCGCTTTTGCGTGCCGCCTCGTGAACAGCCGCACCCCTCACCCTGGTTCGCTGCGCGAACCTGTCCCTCTCCCCGCAAGCGGGGCGAGGATCGGTCGGCGGGATCGCGCTGCGCGCGATCCGTTGCCTTCAGGGCCGCCGCGCCAGCGCCGCTTCGTCCTTCGCCTTCGGCATCAGGTCCTGCTTGCTCACGCCCAGCCACATCAGCAGCGGGCAGGCGACGAAGATCGAAGACAGCGTGCCGATGATGATGCCCATCATCTGCGCCTCGGCCATGCCGCGCAGCGAACCGCCTCCGTACAGGTACAGCGCCAGCACCGTCAGGAACGCGACGAACGACGTGATCACGGTGCGCGACAGGGTCTGGTTGATCGAGGTGTTGAGGATCTCGCGCGGCGGCGCGCGCATGCCGCGGAAATTCTCGCGCACGCGGTCGAACACCACGATGGTGTCGTTGATCGAGTAGCCCATCACCGACATCACGCCGGCCAGCACCGTCAGGTCGAACTCGTGGCCGCTGACCGCGAACCAGCCGGCGACCACCACCACGTCGTGCATGGTGGCGATGATCGCGGCGACCGCGAACTTCCACTCGAAGCGGAACGAGATGTAGGCCAGGAAGCCGATCACCACGAACAGCATCGCGTAAATGCCGTTCTGCGCCAGCTCCTTGCCGATCTGCGGGCTGATCTCGGCGCTGCTGCGCTTTTCCGCCGCATTGCCGGGCTGCGAAGCGGCGCGGGCGACGTCGTCGCCGATGCTCTCGGCGCCGCTGCCGCCGGCCTTGGGCTGCAACCGCACCAGCAGGTCGGTGCCGCTGCCGAAGGTCTGCACCACGGCGCTGTCGTAGCCGGCCTTGTCCAGGCTGGCTCGCACGTCGTCCACGTCCGGCGCCTTGGCGTAGCGCAGCTCGACGCCGATGCCGCCGGTGAAATCCAGCGCGAAGTTGAAGCCGTTGGTGGCCATCGCGCCGACCGCGACCAACAGCAGGAGGATCGACAGCGCGCTCGACACCCAGCGCAGGCGCATGAAGTCGATCTTGCTGTTATGCGGGAACACGTTGAATTGCATGGGCTTCGTGCTCCGTCAGATGGCAATGGACTTCAGCTTGCGCCGATGTCCGTAGATCAGGGTGGCGATGCCGCGCGACACCGACACCGCGGTGTACATCGAGGTCACGATGCCGGCGATCAGCGACACCGCAAAGCCCTTGACCGGCCCCGTGCCGAAGGCGAACAAGGCGACGCCGGCCAGCATCGCGGTGAGGTTGGCGTCCATGATGGTGCCCGAGGCGTGCTGGTAGCCGGAAACGATCGCTGCCTGCGGCGGCAATCCCGCGCGCAACTCCTCGCGTATTCGTTCGTTGATCAGCACGTTGGCGTCCACCGACATGCCGACCGTCAGCGCGATGCCCGCCAGGCCCGGCAAGGTCAGGGTGGCACCGAGGAAGGACATCACCGCCACCACCATCAGCAGGTTGATCAGCAGCGCAATGCAGGTGATCAGGCCGAACATGCGGTAATAGACCAGGAAGAACACCAGCGCGAAGCCGAACGAGTACTGCACCGCGGTCAGGCCGCGGTCGACGTTCTCCTTGCCAAGGCTCGGGCCGACCACGCGCTGCTCGACGAAGTCCATCGGCGCGGCCAGCGCGCCGGCGCGCAGCAGCAGCGCCAGGTCCGCCGCTTCCTTCGCGCTTTCCAGGCCGGTGGTCTGGAATTCCTTGCCGAACACGCCCTGGATGGTGGCCACCGAGATCACCTGTTCGCTGGTGCGGGTGGTGCGGATGTCCTTGCCGTCCGGGCCCTTGGTGACTTCGGGCACGCGCTCGACATAAACCACCGCCATCGGCTTGCCGACGTTCTCGCTGGTGAAGTCGAACATGCGCTGGCCGCCGATGCCGTTCAGGGTCACCGACACCTGCGGCGTGCCGCTGCGCGAGTCGTAGCCAGAGCGCGCGTTGACCAGCTGGTCGCCGGTGGCGATCACCCGCTTGTTGAGGATGATCGGGATCGGCTTGCCGTCCGGGCCCAGCTCCTTGCGGTAGTAGATCTTGCCCTCGGGCGGCACGTTGCCGCTGCTGAGCGCGTCGTACGCATTGCCCTCGACCACGCCGCGGTATTCCAGGGTGGCGGTGGCGCCCAGGATGCGCTTGGCCTGGGCAGTGTCCTGCACGCCCGGCAGCTGCACCACCACGCGGTCGGCGCCCTGCCGCTGGATGATCGGCTCGGCCACGCCGAGTTCGTTGATGCGGTTGCGCAGGGTGCCGACGTTCTGCTCGATGGCGTCGATGGTGATCTGCTGGATTTCCTTTTCCGGCACCCGCACCACCAGGGTCTCGCCCTGCGCCTCGCTGCTGAGGTTGGGCATGCTCTTGAGCACCAGCGCGAGCGCGGCGTCCGCGTCGCTGCCCGGCGCCAGCGTCGCCACGATCGAATTGTCGGGACGGCGCTCCACCGATTCGTAGCGCACGCGGTTGTCGCGCAGCAGCACGCGCAGGTCCTCGGCATAGGCGTCGAATCGCTTGGCCAGCGCCGCCTGCTTGTCGACCTGCATCAGGAAGTGCACGCCGCCCTGCAGGTCCAGGCCCATCAGCATGCGCCGCGCGCCGATCGCGCCGAGCCAGTCGGGCACGGTGGAGGCGAGGTTGAGCGCGATCACGTAATGCTCGCCGAGCGCCGCGTTGAGGATGTCGTTGGCCTTGGTCTGCGCATTGACGTCGTTGAGCCGGACCAGCAGCTCGCCGTCCTTCTTCAGCTCGACCGCCTTGGGCGCGATGCCGGCCTTCTGCAGGTCGCCCTCGACCTGCTTCTGCAGCGCCGCGTCGACCTGGTAGCCGCGGTTTGCGGTGATCTGCACCGACGGGTCCTGGGGGTAGATGTTGGGCAACGCGTACAACGCGCTGAGCAGCACCACGACCAGGATGGTGACGTATTTGAAGCGGCCGTATTCGAGCATCGTGGAGCCCCGCGCGCGGCCTGGCGGCCGGCGCAATCAGTCAGGAATGGTGCCGGCTCAGGCCGACTTCAGGGTGCCCTTGGGCAGCACGTTGGCGATCGCGCCCTTCTGCAGGCGCACGCGCACGTTGTCGGCGATCTCCACGGTGACGAAGCTGTCGCCGATCTCGCGCACGGTGCCGGCGATGCCGCCGTTGGTGATGACCTCGTCGCCGTTGCCGAGCTTTTCGAGCATGGCCCGATGTTCCTTGGCGCGCTTCATCTGCGGCCGGATCATCAGGAAGTACATCACGCCGATCAGGATGACCGGGAACAGCAGGCCACCGAGGCCGCCGCCGAACAGGCCGCCGGGGGCTGGCTGGCCCGCGGCCTGGGCGAATGCGGGGGCAATGATCAGGTCGAGCAGGTTCATCGGGGCGTCCGGTGGCGAAATAGCTGGGAATTATGCCATGCAGCCGGCGGGGGACGGATTCAACCGGGCCGGGTCATGCCGCGGGCGGCGTAAAAGGAGTCGCGGAAGGCGCCGAAGGTTCCCTGCCCGATGGCTTCGCGCATCCCGGCCATGAGCTGCTGGTAGTACCAGAGGTTGTGCAGGGTGCCCAGGATCGGGGCCAGCATCTCGTTGCAACGGTCCAGGTGGCGCAGGTAGGCGCGCGAATAGCCCCCGCTGCAGGCAGGGCAGCCGCAGCCTTCCTCGATCGGGCGGGTGTCGCGCTCGTACCGCGCGTTGCGGATCCGCACCGTGCCGGTGCTGGTGAAGTAGTGGCCATTGCGCGCGTTGCGGGTCGGCATCACGCAGTCGAACATGTCCACGCCGCGGGCCACCGCCTGCACCAGGTCCTCGGGGCGGCCGACGCCCATCAGGTAGCGCGGACGGTCCCGTGGCAGTTGCGGGCAGGTGTGCTCGAGCATCGCGTTGCGCTCGGCCTCGGTCTCGCCCACCGCCAGCCCGCCGATGGCGTAGCCGTCGAAGCCGATGGCCTTCAATCCGTCCGCCGAACGCGTGCGCAGGTCGCGGTGCACCCCGCCCTGGACGATGCCGAACAGCGCCGCGTCGTTGCCCTCGTGCGCGCGCCGGGACCGCTCCGCCCAGCGCAGCGAGAGTTCCATCGAACGCTCCACCGCCTCCGCGGCGACCGGCACGCCATCGACATGCACCGGCGGGCATTCGTCGAAGATCATCACCACGTCGCTGCCCAGCACCTTCTGGATGCGCATGCTCTCCTCGGGGCCGAGGAACACGGTCGAGCCGTCGGTCGGCGCCTGGAACGTCACGCCCTGCTCAGTGATTTTCCTGCGGTGCGCCAGCGAGAACACCTGGAAGCCGCCGGAATCGGTGAGGATCGGCCCGTTCCAGCGCGAAAAGCCATGCAGGCCGCCGTGCGCCTCGATCACCTCCAGCCCCGGCCGCAGGTAGAGGTGGAAGGTGTTGCCGAGGATGATCCGGGCGCCGAGCGCACGGACCTGCTCCGGCAGCACGCCCTTGACCGAGCCGTAGGTGCCGACCGGCATGAATGCCGGTGTTTCCACCACGCCGCGCGGGAACGTGAGCCGACCGCGGCGGGCGGCGCCGTCGCTGCCCAGCAGTTCGAAGCACATCCGGCTCACGCGGATCCTCCACGCCCGTCATCCCCGCGAAGGCGGGAATCCATGGACGTGTGGCCGCACCACCACCGCATAAAGGTCCTTGGATTCCCGCCTTCGCGGGGATGACGAACAAATAGGGTCATGCGCCCTGTTCCAACCGTGGAAACAACAGCATCGCGTCACCGTACGAGAAGAATCGATAGCGCTCGCGGATCGCATGTTCGTACGCGGCGAAGATCCGCTCCCTGCCCGCGAACGCCGACACCAGCATCAGCAGCGTGCTTTCCGGCAGGTGGAAGTTGGTCAGCAGCGCATCGACGCTGCCGATGCGATGGCCCGGCAGGATGAAGATCGAGGTTTCGCCCGCGAACGGCCGTAGCTCGCCATCGTGCAACGCGCTCTCCAGCGCCCGCACCACCGTGGTGCCGACCGCGACCACGCGCCCGCCGCGCGCACGCGCGCGCCGGACCTGCTCGACCAGCCGCGCGCCGACGTTCAGCCATTCGCTGTGCATCCGGTGCTCGCTGAGCTCGTCGACCCGCACCGGCTGGAAGGTGCCGGCGCCGACGTGCAGGGTGACGTGCCCGGACTCGATCCCGTGGGCCTGCAATGCGTCCAGCAGCGCCTGGTCGAAGTGCAGGCCCGCGGTAGGCGCCGCGACCGCGCCGGCCTGCCGCGCGAACACGGTCTGGTAGCGGGCGTCGTCGCCGGCGTCCGGGTCGCGGTGGATGTAGGGCGGCAACGGCAACCGGCCGGCGCGCTGCAGCCAGGCTTCCAGCGGCGCGTCGACCTCGAAGCGCAAGCGGTAGAACTCGCCTTCGCGCCCCAGCACTTCGGCCTCCCCGCCCGCGTCCAGCGCGATCCGGCTGCCGGCCCTGGGCGACTTGCTGGCCCCGATCTGCGCGCGCGCCTCGTTGCCGGGCAGCAGGCGTTCGATCAGGATCTCCACCCGTCCGCCGCTGGCCTTGCTGCCGAACAGCCGCGCCGGGATCACCCGGGTGTCGTTGAACACCAGCAGGTCGCCGGGCCGCAGCAATTGCGGCAGGTCGCGGACGCCATGGTCGGCGAACGGCGCCGGCGCCGGCGGCACCAGCAGCAGGCGGCTGGCCGAACGCTCGGGCAGCGGCGCCTGCGCGATCAGTTCCGGCGGCAGTTCGTAGTGGAAATCGCTCTTCTTCAAAAGCCCGGGTTCTTCAACGGCGCTGGCGGGTTGCGCGGCCGCGCATTGTAAGCGCCTCCCGCGGCCGGCCCCGCGCCGCGCGGAGCGCGCTCAGCGTTCGAACTTGGTCGAAAGCACCAGCGAGGAAGTCGTGCGTTCGACCCCCGGCACGGCGCCGATGCGGTCGGTGAGCTCGTCCATCTCGCCGATCGTGGGCACGATCGCCAGCGCCACCAGGTCCCACGGCCCGCTCACGGACTGCAGGCTGCGCAGTTCCGGCATCCCGCGCAGGGCCTGGACCACGGCCGGCATCTGCTTGGGCAGGACGGTGACCATGATCAGTGCGCGGATCCGGTCGCGGCTGAAGTCGTCGCCGACACGGACCGTGTAGCCGGCGATCACCCCCATCTGCTCCAGGCGCTGGATCCGGCTCTGCACGGTGGTTCGCGACAGCTTCAGGCGCCGCGCGATCTCCGCGGTCGAGGCGCGCGCGTTCTCGCGCAGCAGCGACAGGAGCGCTTCGTCGGCACGGCCCAGGGCCATTCATCACTCCGGTTCGTCGATTCGCCGAAATCTACATGAATTTCGCGCAAATCGCACCTTTCAATCGACGAAAACTTTCCGATAATAAGGGATCAAGGCCGTGCCGCACCCTGCGCATCCGGCCCGCGCCCCGGAGAATCGCCCATGACCTTGCTCGACCAGCTCGCCCCGCTCCGCGCCCACAAGGGCAAGCGCCGCACGACCGGCCTCGACGACGCCACGGTGCAGCGTCTCGCCTCGGGCCACCCCGATCTCGTGGCCGCGATCGAAGCCGCCGCCGCCGAATACGCGCGGATCAAGGGCGACTTCGCCGACCTGCTGGACCTCGACGAGGACGCCCAGGTGCAGGCGGTGCAGGCCGACTTCGTCAATTTCTATCCGCAGGACGCGGTCAATCCCTACGTCGCGCTGGCCGCGCGCGGGCCGTGGATGGTCACCCTCAACGGCGCGGTGCTGTACGACACCGGCGGCTACGGCATGCTGGGCTTCGGCCACGCGCCGCAGGCCGTGCTCGACGCCATGGCCAGGCCGCAGGCGCTGGCCAACATCATGACCCCGAGCCTGTCGCAGCTGCGCTTCACCCGCGCGCTTCGCAAGGAGATCGGCCATTCGCGCAAGGACGGCTGCCCGTACGCGAAGTTCATGTGCCTCAACTCGGGCTCCGAGTCGGTGTCGCTGGCCGCGCGCATCGCCGACACCAACACCAAGACCATGACCGACCCGGGCGCGCGCCACGCCGGGCGCAAGGTCAAGCGGCTGGTGGTCAAGGGCAGCTTCCACGGCCGCACCGACCGCCCGGCGCTGTATTCGGATTCCAGCCGCAAGAACTACCTGAAGTTCCTCGCCAGCTATCGCGGCGAGGACAGCGTGATCGCGATCGAGCCCTACGACATCGCCGCGCTGAAGAAGGTGTTCGCCGATGCCGACGCCAACGGCTGGTTCATCGAGGCGATGTTCCTGGAGCCGGTGATGGGCGAAGGCGACCCGGGCCGCAGCGTGCCGGTCGAGTTCTACGCCGCCGCGCGCGCGCTGACCAAGGCGCACGGCGCGCTGTTCCTGGTCGACTCGATCCAGGCCGGCCTGCGCGCCACCGGCGCGCTGTCGATCGTCGACTACCCCGGCTTCGAGGGCCAGGAAGCGCCGGACATGGAGACCTACTCCAAGGCGCTCAACGCCGGCCAGTATCCGCTGTCGGTGCTCGCCACCACCGAGCGCGCCGCCGCCATCTACGCGCGCGGCACCTACGGCAACACCATGACCGCCAACCCGCGCGCGCTCGACGTCGCCTGCGCGGTGCTGGCGCAGCTGACCCCGGAGCTGCGCAACAACATCCGCGAACGCGGCCGCCAGGCGATCACCGCGCTGGAAGCGCTGAAGGCCGAACTCGGCGGCCTGATCACCAAGGTCCAGGGCACCGGCCTGCTGTTCTCGTGCGAGCTCGCGCCGCAGTTCAAGGGCTACGGCGCCGGTTCCAGCGAGGAGTGGCTGCGCGAGCATGGCCTGGGCGTGATCCACGGCGGCGAGAACTCGCTGCGCTTCACCCCGCACTTCGCCATCGGCGAGGACGAACTGGCGCTGGTGACCTCGCTGGTCAAGCGCGCGCTGCTCGAAGGCCCGCGCCAGCAGCAGTCCGCCGCGGCCTGACACGAGCCGTCGAAGGAAACAGGCGAGGCCGGGGCAACCCGGCCTCGTGCATTTCCGGTTGCCGGTTCAGTGCGCCAATGCGGGCAGCGCCAGCCCGATGCCGGCCAGCGCCATCGCCAGCAGCACCAGCCAGGTCAGGGCCGTGCCGTAGAAGCGGCCGAAGGAGTGCCCGGCGCTGCGCGACATTCCGGCCGCATGCAATACCCGGCCAAGCAGCAGCGCGGCGCCGAACGTCCACAGCCATGGCGACGACAATCCGCACGACTCCAGCAGCGCCATCAGCAGCAGCGCGAAAGGCGCGTGCTCGATGAAGTTGCCGTGGACCCGGATCTTGCGGGCCAGCACGGCGTCGCCGCCGTCGCCCAGGCCAATCCGGTGGCCGTGGCGATGGCGCGAGATCCGCGCCAGCAGGACCAGCAACAACAATGCGTGCAGCGACGCGAACAGCAGCGTGATCCGCGGCATGGCCCCCCTCCCGTAATGACGATTCCGGTGCAGTGCACCGATGAACATCCGAACATGTTCCCCGTTTCGTCCCCCAGCGTGGCTAGGGACCTGGCTCCACCGGCAATGAAGCAGGTCCCTCGCCACGCTCGGGATCCCGCCTTGCTCGAGCCTTCCCTAGCGATGGCTGCGACGGCGTCGGACCGCGAGCAGCGCGATCAACAGGATCGCAAGAGCGCCACCCACGAACCACCACAGCGCACGCCGCCGTTGCGGCACGACTCCGGATGCGACCGATGCCGGGTAGCCTGCGTCGGCCACCGCTTCCGGCGTGGCATCGGCGCGCAACTGCCAGCGGCCGTCGCGCAGCACGATCCGCTCCTGCAGCGGGGGTAGCACCAATTCGCGCCAGCGGATGCGCAGGTCGCCCACCCGTGGGTCGAGCGGGTTCTCTGCGCTGCCCAGGCCGTCGCCCTCGGGCTGGAACGTCGCCGCGAGGTTGCCCGGCAAGGCATTGAAGCTCGGGCGGAAGTCGCGCCACTGGCCCAGCCGCTCGATCACCTGCGCAGACAGCGGCACGCCGTCGACGCTGACCGACCTGGCCAGCCAGCGCCTGCCCCGCAGCGGGAACGGCGGGTTGTCGTGCCCCGGCGCGAAGCCTGCCGAATCCTGCGGCTGTTCGTTCCAGCCGCGCGCGTAACCGCGCCCGGCCGCATGCCACTGGTACATCTCGACCCGGCGTTCGAGGCCGAAATGGCGCGCGGCCACGCCGAAGTCCGGATCGCGCACGACATTGCCGGGTTGCGGGGTCGCATTCGACTGCGGCGGGGCGACAGGCTCCTGCGCGATGGCGATCGGGCCGCAGCAGGCGACGGCCAGCGCGAGCGCCGTCGCCGGCCGCCACGCCCGCTTCATGCCGCCAGCACCCGCGCGTGCAGTTCGGCGACCTCGTGCGCGGTGCCGAAGCGGCCGCGCCCGTCGCGCGTCACCTGCGCAAGCGCGCAACCCGGGTCGTGGGTGAAGAACAGGTGCACGTTGCGCGCCAGCTTGTCTTCGAGGAATTCGCGCTTCTCGTCGATCAGCAGCTCGGGGTTGCGGTCGTAGCCCATGGTGATCGGCACGTGCACCCACGGCCGCCCCGGGATCAGGTCGGCGCAGAACACCACGCCGCCATGGTCCTCGCCCTGCACGTGTTCGGGGCCGACGATCTCGGCCAGCATCAGCCCGGGGGTGTGGCCGTCGCTGTAGTGGAAGCGCACGGCGTGGCCGAGCGCCTGCGAATGGGCGCCGTCGACGATCTCCAGGCGGCCGCTGCGCTCAAGCAGCGCCGGCAATTCCGCGATGAAACTCGCACGGTCGCGCGGATGCGGCTCGCGGGCACGATCCCAGCAGGCGGCGCTGACCAGGAAGGTGGCGTTGGGAAACAGCAGCCGCGGCGCGACGCCTTCCTGCCACGGCGCCAGCAGGCCGCCGGCATGGTCGAAATGCAGGTGCGAGAGCACCACGACGTCGATGTCTTCGTGTTCGAAACCGGCCGCGCGCAGCGACTCCAGCAGCACGTGCCGTTCTTCCTGCACGCCGTAGCGCTCGCGCAGCGCAGGCGGAAAGAACGCGCCGATGCCGGTCTCGAACAGCACCGTCTTGCCGGCCAGCGGACTGGCCAGCAGCGCGCGGCAGGCGAGGTCGATGCGATTGGCATCGTCGGGCGGCGACCATTGCGCCCACATCGCGCGCGGCGCATTGCCGAACATCGCGCCGCCGTCGAGCTTCTGGGAATTGCCGAGGATCGACCAGAGTTTCATGCCCGGGATTCTAACGCCCGGGCGCGTTAAACCCCCGCTATCGGGCTAGGGCGCGCCGTCGACGGCCACGGCGGAGAAATAGAACACGAAGGCGCCATCGCCGGGGGCGTCGGCGCGCACCGGCAACGGCGCCATTGCCCCGGCTGCGGCGAACACACCTTCGCCGCGCACGTCGGGGGCGCCCTGCACCAGCCGCAGGCGGCTGCCGCGCCAGCCCTGCACGGTGATGCGGACACGGGCGCCGGGCGCGAGTGCCAGGTTTCCCGCCGCATCGCCGGGCACGGCGACATTGCGGCCGCCGCTGTCGTCGAGGTCGTCCTGGGAGAACACGAACAGCGGTTCGCCGTCGGCCTCGACGGTGAAGCGCCAGTCGGTGGTCCCGGGCGAACCGTCGTGCTGCACGGCGATGCGGTCCACCTGCAGTTGCAGCTTGCGGGCGACCGGCGCCGCCGGCTGCCGGGCCGCGGGCGTCGCCGGTGTCGTTGCAACCGCCGGTGGCGGCGGCTGGCGCTCGCCACGCACGTTGACGTAGACGGTGGTCAGTGCGGCGATCAGCGCCGCGGCACCGGTCAGGATCGCCGGCACCACGTGCGCGATCGGCTTGCCGCCGGTCGGTTTGTTGTCGTTGTCGGCCATTGTCGCGTCCGTTGAACCTGCCTGCCCGCCCCTGTCCGGGGACCGTACGTCCGCGCCGCTATGGCGACGCCTGCACCGCGGCCTTGCCGACCGGATTGCGCGGATCGGTACCGCCCGACAGGGTGTCGGCGATGCGGTCCCAGGCCACCGTCTGCAGGTTGCCCCAGCGTCCCTCCCCTGCGTTGACGGCGTGGCCCATCGCCTGCAACGCGGCGATGGTGCCGGCATCGAGGGCGTCGGGTTCGGCCGAGATCACGTCCGGCATCCATTGGTGGTGGAAGCGCGGCTTGGCCGCGACCTGCTGCGCCGTGAGGCCGTCGTCGTAACCCAGGATGCCCAGCAATACTTCGGTGATGATGCGGCTGCCGCCGGGGGCGCCGAGCACCGCGACCTTGCCGGGCGACGCCATGATCGTCGGCGTCATCGAACTGAGCATGCGCTTGCCGGGCACGGGCGCGTTGGCGTCGAAGCCCATCACTCCGAACGCATTGGGCGTGCCGGGCTTGAGCGCGAAGTCGTCCATCTCGTCGTTGAGCAGCACGCCGGTGCCGGGCGCGACCAGGCCCGAGCCGTACAGCAGGTTGACCGTCTGGGTCGCCGAGACGATGTTGCCTTCGGCATCGATGATCGAGAAGTGCGTGGTTTCCTCGTCCTCCAGCGGCGCCGGCTGCCCGGGCAGCAGCGCGCTCGGCGTGGCCTTGTCGGGATGGATGCCGGCGCGCAGGCCGGCGGCGTAGTCGGCGCTGGTCAGCCGCGCCAGCGGCATCTGCACGAAGTCCGGATCGCCGAGGTAGATGGTGCGGTCGCGGTAGGCGCGGCGCATCGCCTCGACCAAAACGTGGACGCGGTGGGCGCGGTCGAGTTTCGACAGGTCCCAGCCCGAGGCGACCTGCAGGATCTCCGCCAGCGCCACGCCCCCGGACGACGACGGCGGCGCGGTGGTGATGTCCCAGTCGCGGTACCTGAAACGGATCGGTTCGCGTTCGCGCACGCGGTAACCGGCCAGTTCGGCGGCGGTCCACTTGCCGCCTTCGTCGGCGACCGAAGCCAGCAACTTGTGCGCGACATCGCCGCGGTAGAAGCCATCGAAGCCCTTGGCGGCAAGCGATTCCAGCGTGCGCGCCAGGTCGGGTTGCCTGAGCGTCTCGCCGACCCGTGGCGGATCGCCGTCGGCGAGGAATACCGCGCGCGTGCCGGGATAGCGCTCCATCACCGTGCGCCGCGAAGCGTAGCCCTTCTCGAGCCGCGCGTACACCGGGAAGCCGTCGCGCGCGAGCGCGATCGCCGGCGCCAGCGTCGCCTCGAGCGGCAGCCTGCCGTACTTGCCGGCCAGTTCCACCAGCGCCGCCGGCAGCCCGGGGATGCCGGCCGACCAGGGGCCGTTCTGCGACTTGTCCGGATCCAGGTTCCCGTCCTTGTCGAGGTAGGCCGCGGGCGTCGCGGCTTCCGGCGCGGTCTCGCGTGCATCGAGGAACACGTCCTTGCCGGTCCTGCCGTCGTGCAGCAGGAAGAAGCCGCCGCCGCCCAGCCCCGAACTGATCGGCTCGACCACCGACAGCACCGAGGACACCGTCACCGCGGCGTCGAAGGCGTTGCCGCCGGCACGGATGGTGGCCAGCCCGGCGTCGGTGGCCAGCGCATGGCCGCTGGCGATCGCGGCACCGGGCGGATGCGCCGCCGGCCTCGCCGTTTCCGGCTGCGCGGCCAGCGCGGGCGCCAGCACCAGGATCGCGAGAAGCGGCAGGCAGCGGATCGATTTCATGCGGATTCCGGTAAGCGGCATTTCATGGGGCCCTGCGATGCCATCGATGGCGCAGCCCGAAGCGCGACCCTCATCCAGCCAACTCCAGCCGGCGCAGCTTGGCCAGCAGCTGCGGTTCGGATTCGGGGTGCTCCGGATCGGGGTCGATGCACTCGACCGGGCATACGACCACGCATTGCGGTTCGTCGAAATGGCCGACGCATTCGGTGCAGCGCGCCGGGTCGATCACGTAGATGGCCTCGCCCTGGGCGATGGCCTTGTTCGGGCAGACCGGCTCGCAGACGTCGCAGTTGACGCAGAGCTCGTTGATCTTCAGCGACATCGGTTCGGCAACTGCGTTCCCGGGCTGCGCGTGCGCGACAGCTGCCCGCCCGCATGGACGCCGGTCGCCCGGCGTCCATGCACGGCATCACTTGCTGGTATCGACGAACACATACTCGACACCGGTGGGGCTTACCGCCGCCTTGACGCGTTCGCTGTCGGCCGGATTGCCGATGAACAGCACGCGCACGTTCTTCATCGAATCGGCCGGCACGCCCTCGAACGCGGCGATCACCAGGTCGGCCATCTTCGCCGAGGCCGGCGATGCGTAGGCCAGCAGGTTGCCGGCGATGATGCCGCGGGCGACATCGGACTGCGCCTTCTCCAGCAACCGGTCGTACTGGTCCTGGAAGTCCGCCGCGCTCTCGCCCGGCAGCAGGTAGACGTACGGCTGGTTGGCGATGCCGGTCATGTTGCGCGGCACGACGTCGTTGAGGTAATCCACCCAGGCCTGGCGGTCGTCGGTGGTCGGCGCGCTCATCGGCGCCTTGACCGCGGCTTGCGGCGCCTCGGCCTTCTTGCAGGCCGCGAACGGCAACACCAGCAGGGCGATCAGGATCAGGCGGGTCATGGTTTTCATACGTCTCCCCCGAGGAGTCATGTCACGCAACATTGCGCTGCCATTGGGCCTGCAGCGCTTGGGCCACCGCCGGCGGCACGAAAGCCGAAACGTCGCCGCCCAGGCGGGAGATTTCGCGTACCAGCGAAGAAGAAATGAACCCGTATTCCTCGGCCGGAGTCAGGAACAGGGTCTCCACGTCCGGGATCAGGTGGCGGTTCATGCTCGCCAGCTGGAATTCGTATTCGAAGTCCGAGACCGCGCGCAGGCCGCGCAGCAGCACGCCAGCGCCGAGGTCGCGGACGAAATGCGCCAGCAACCCGTCGAAACCGATGACCTCGACGTTGCCGAATGCCGACAACGCAGCGCGCGCCAGCCCGACCCGCAGATCCAGCGGCAGCGCCGGGCCCTTGCCGGGGCTTTCGGCGACCCCGACCACCAGGCGCTCGAACAGCGGCGATGCGCGATCGACGAGGTCGACGTGCCCGTTCGTGATCGGATCGAACGTGCCGGGATAGACCGCGATGCGGGTGCGGGCCACGCTCATTCAGTCGCTGCGCCGTCGGCGTTGGGATCTGGCGCCAGTGTAGCAGCGGGCGCGCCGGCCCGCCGCGCCAGTCGGTAAAGGGCATAACGCACCTCGCGGGTGCTGCCTTCGCGGTGCGGCAACCACTCCGGACCCAGCGGCAGCGCGGCCGCCAGCGGCATTTCGACATACAGCCAGGCTTCCTCTGAAAGCCACTGCGGCAGCCGCTCCAGAACCCCGGGCCACAAGCCGGCATCGAAGGGCGGATCGAGGAACACCAGGTCGAAGCGGCCATGCAGCGGCACGCCCAGCCATGCCAGCGCATCGGCGCGCACGACCTGCGCCTGCGAACCTGCCTGCAGGCGCGCGACCGCGTCGCGCAGCGACTCGGCAAGGCGCGGATCGCGCTCCACCAGCACCGCCTCGCGGGCGCCGCGCGACAACGCTTCCAGCCCCAGCGCCCCACTGCCGGCGAACAGGTCCAGCACCCGCGCACCGGGCAGCATGGGTTGCAGCCAGTTGAACAGGGTTTCCCGGACGCGGTCGCTGGTCGGCCGCAGGCCGGGCGCATCGGCCACCGCCAGGCGCGTGCCGCGCCAGCGGCCACCGATGATGCGCACCGCGCCGGGCTGCCCGCTGTCGCGATGGCGGCTCATCGGGCCTGCACTGGGGGCGGTGCTAACATGCGCGCCATTCTGCGCGATGGTCCCCACGATGGTGAGTTTTTTCCGCCGCAAGAAGCCCGCGGCGGCGGTGGTGCCCGCCGCCGACGCAGTTCCCGGCCCGCGCTACGACATCGACGCGCTCGCCGCCGCCTTCCCCGCCGTCCCGGCACCGGCACCCGCTACCGGGATCCCGGTCGTCGCCGACGTCCCGGCCACCGATCCCCGGGATGGCGGCGCCAGCGCAACGGTGGCCCCTCCGGGCACGCCAGCCGGGGATGCCGCGGCCGATGCCGGGCCCGCGGGCTGGCGCGAACGACTGCGCGGCAGCGGCTTCGCACGCAGTCTTGGCGGCCTGTTCTCGCGCCACCCGAAACTCGACGACGACCTGCTGGACGAGATCGAGACCGCGCTGCTGACCGCCGATGTCGGCGTGGCCGCGACCACGCAACTGGTCGACGACCTGCGCAAGCGCATGAGGGCGCGTGAATTCGCCGACGCCTCTGCGCTGCTCGCGGGGTTGCGCGCCCAACTGGTCGCGCTGCTCGCGCCGGTCGCGATCCCGTTGCGGGTCGATGCCGCGGCCAGGCCCTTCGTGCTGCTCACCGTCGGCGTCAACGGCGTCGGCAAGACCACCACCATCGGCAAGCTGGCGCGGCGCTTCAAGGACCAGGGCCATTCGCTGATGCTGGCCGCCGGCGACACCTTCCGCGCTGCCGCGGTCGCTCAACTGCAGGCGTGGGGGGAACGCAACGGCGTGCCGGTCGTGGCCCAGGGCCAGAACGCCGATGCCGCCTCGGTCGCGTTCGATGCCCTGCAGGCGGCGCAGGCGCGCGGCATCGAAATACTGATCGCCGACACCGCGGGCCGCCTGCATACGCAGCAGGGCCTGATGGCCGAACTCGGCAAGATCCGCCGCGTGCTCGGCAAGCTCGATCCCGCTGCGCCGCACGAAGTATTGATGGTGATCGACGGCACCACCGGGCAGAACGCGTTGTCGCAGCTGCGCCAGTTCCACGCCGCGGTCGGCGTCACCGGGCTGGTGGTGACCAAGCTCGACGGCACCGCCAAGGGCGGCGTGGTGTTCGCGCTGGCGCGCGAATTCGGCATCCCGATCCGCTATGCCGGCATCGGCGAGCGACCGGAGGACCTGCGCGTGTTCGATGCCGGGGCTTTCGTCGATGCGCTGTTGCCGTCGTCGCTCGGCGACTGACGCCGGCACCCGCACGGCATGAACGCCGCCCCCGCGCATGGACCGGCAACCCCGCGCCCGGTCGCGCGCATCGTGCTGGTCGCCGGGGTGCTTCTGCTGATGCTCGGGCTGGCGCTGCGGGTGGCGCTGCAACCGCAACGCGCGACCCGCTTCCTGCTCGATCGCATCGGCCATTCGCTGGGGCTGGAGATCACCGCGTCGGGCAAGGCCGAATACCGGCTGCGCGGCAGGCCGCAACTGGTACTGCGGGACGTGGTTGCGCGCGAGCCCGGCAGGACGACGCCGCTGCTGCGCGCCGACCGCATCTCCGTATCCTTGCCGTGGTCGACGATCCGCGCCCGTGGCGAGGTGCTCGCCGCCGACCGGCTGGAACTCGATGCGCCGGTGCTCGACCTGCCGGCGCTGCAGCACTGGCTGGCGACCCGGCCGCCATCGGCCCGGCGCCTGCCCACGCTCAGCGCCGGCCTGCGCATCCGCGACGGCAGCATCCGCAACGACGGCTGGCGCATCGACGGGATCGATGCCGAGCTGCCATTGCTGTCTCCCGACCGGCCGTTGCATGCGCGCCTGCGCGGCCGCTACCTCGATCCACCATTGGCGATCCCGGTGGACCTGGCCGTGGCGATCATCCATCCCGGCGCGCTGGTGCAGGCGCGCGCCACCGGTTTCGCCGCCGCCGGCCGGATCGTGGTCGAGCGCGGCGGCGACTGGCGCCTGCCGGCGACGGTGAAACTTTCCGGACCGCTCATCGTCGGCAAGGACGACCTGCGCATCACCCCGGCGCGCCTGGGCGTGGCCGCGCGCTACGAAACCGGCGACACGCGCCTGCCGTTCCTGTTCGGCGCATATGGTCCATTGCTGTTCGACGACGCGGCATGGACGTTGTCGCCGGCAGGCGTGGCGCTGCGCGGACGTGGCGCGCAAGCATCCGACCCGCTGCCGTCGCTCGATGCCCGTGGCAGCCTGGCCCTGGGCCGCCGCCTGGTGCTGCGCCTGCATGGCGAGTTGGCCGACTGGCCGCAGGCATGGCCGGCGCTTCCGGCGCCGCTGGGGCAATCGACGGCGCCGCTGCCGTTCGCGCTCGACTACGCCGGCCCGCCCGACCTGTCCGACATCGCCGCGCTGCGGCTGCAACGCGACGCCAGCCGTTTCGATGGTCGTTTCCGCCTGCAGGACGTCACCGCGTGGATCGCCGCCGACAACGACACCGCATCGCCGTTGCCGCCACTGGACGGCAAGGCGAGCGCGCCGCGGATCGAGATCGCGGGCGCACGGCTGGAGGGCGTTCGGATCACGATCGACGACCCCGGCGTGCCCGATGCCGGGCAATGACGCGATGGCCGGTGGCGACGATTTCGCCGCGCGGCTGCTGGCCTGGTTCGACCGCTGCGGCCGCCACGACCTGCCTTGGCAGCACCCGCGCACGCCCTACCGCGTCTGGCTGTCGGAAATCATGCTGCAGCAGACCCAGGTGCGGGTGGTCGTGCCCTACTTCGAACGGTTCGTCGCCAGCTTGCCGGATGTCGCCGCGCTGGCGCGCGCACCGCTCGACGAGGTGCTGGCCCTGTGGTCCGGGCTGGGCTATTACGCCCGCGCCCGCAACCTGCACGCCGCCGCGCAATGCTGCGTCGAACGCCACGGCGGCGAGCTGCCGCGCGACATCGACGCGCTGGTTGCCCTGCCCGGCATCGGCCGCAGCACCGCCGGCGCGATCCTGGCGCAGGCCTGGGGCGACCGTTTCCCGATCCTCGACGGCAACGTCAAGCGCGTGCTCGCGCGCTGGCACGGCATCGACGGCTGGCCGGGAACGCCGGCGGTCGAGAAACGCATGTGGGCGATCGCCGAGGCGCAATTGCCCGCACAACGCCTGGCCGACTACACCCAGGCGCAGATGGATTTCGGCGCCACCCTGTGCACGCGCTTCGAGCCGGCTTGCATCGTCTGCCCGGTGCATGATGGCTGCGCTGCCTTGCGCGAGGGCCGCGTCGCCGAACTGCCGACGCCAAAACCGGGCAAGCCCCTGCCCGAGCGCAGCGCGGTCGTGCTGCTCCTGCGCGACCGCGACGAGCGCGTGCTGCTGCAGCGGCGCGCGCCGACCGGCGTGTGGGCAGCGCTCTGGTCGCTGCCGGAAGCCGTCGACCATGCGCTCGCGCGCGACTGGTTCGCGCAACACCTGGAGGGGGATTACGACGCCGGCCAGCCGCTCGCCGCCATTGCCCACGGCTTCACCCACTACCGCCTGCAACTGCAGCCGCTGCAGTGGCGCGATGTGGCCCTGCGTGCGCGGGTGGCGGACAATGACGACCTGCGCTGGGTCGCGCGCGACGGACTGGCGACGCTTGGCATCCCCGCGCCGATCCGCAAACTGATCGAAACCATGCTCCCCGAGGACAACCCATGAGCCGCAGCGTCTTCTGCGAATACCAACAGCGCGAAACCGAGGGGCTGGATTTCGTGCCCTGGCCGGGCGAGCTCGGCAAGCGCGTGTTCGCGCACATCGGCAAGCAGGCGTGGGCGGCATGGCTGGCGCACCAGACCATGCTGATCAACGAAAACCGGCTGTCGCCCCTGGACCCCAAGCACCGCGCCTTCCTCGAGGGCGAGATGCAGAAGTTCCTGTTCGCCGGTGGCGCGGACAAGCCCGCCGGCTACGTGGCTCCGGCCAGCGACGGCTGAGCCGCCGGCTCAGTTCACCGCCATCGCCTGCTGGCTGGCGCGCACCGCGGCGATATCGACCGGACGTATTTCCTCGATCCGGCAGCTGACCGGCGTCTGCGGAGTGCTGATGCGGTCGAACTTGGCGCTGAGCAGGCCGCTGCTCACCGGGCTGATCAGGATCGTGGGCGAAGCGCTGCCCCAATCCAGGCACGGTCCGGACACCCGCAACAGCCAGACCTGGGTCGGGCGCATGGTCAGCAGCAGGTGCTGGTCGTCGATCCGGTCCCAGCCCAGCGGCGTGTTGTAACGGATGTCGCGCACCGGGGCACCGGCATGGCTACTGTAGAGCGCGAGCTTGTCGGAATCGCTCATGCGCCCGGTGGACGCACAAGCGGCGAGCGCGAGCGACGCGAACAGGACGGCGAAAGGCAGGCTGCGCATGGCGATTTCCTCGGTTCACGGGAGGTGGCCACCATCTTGCGCCGGCTCGCGCGCGCCGGAAGGATCGCGCCCGAACCCCGTTCAGCCGCCATCCGGCTTGCCCCGCACGCGCGCCCTCCGTATCATCGCGCCCTCGCAGATGCGGGCTTCGCGGCATCCGGGCAGGTCGGTTTTCCGGCGGCGCGGGGGTTGCAACCGGCCGGGTAGCTCAGTTGGTAGAGCAGGGGATTGAAAATCCCCGTGTCGGGGGTTCGATTCCCTCCCCGGCCACCATTTGGTGGCACCACGGAAACGGAAACCGCGCCCCGCCCAGGCCCATGCCTCGCGGGGCGCCTGTTTTCCGGCCGTGGCTGCGGCGCGGCGGCGATTGGCACCGGATCTTCATTACCCGAGGAATAACGCGATGCAGGTTCCAAGCGGATTCACCACCGGATTGCTGATCGAATCGGCCGACGAAGGCAGGATCGCCGTCGGCTTCGCCAAGGACGGCGTGCTGATGGGCGACTTCACCCTGTCGCCGCTCGATGTCGCCAACATGGCCGCGGCGATGCTGGCGGCGTCCAAGGATGGGGCCGAGAAACTCGGCGACGGCAACGCCGCGACGCAGACTTCCGGCGCCCTCGTCCTGCCTTCGTCGTTTTCGCTGGGCCCTGGCGTGACCCCGGACCAGCATGCGCTGATCCTGTCCTTCGGGCAGTCGCACCTGGCGTTCTCGATGCCGGAGCAGTCGATGCTGTCGCTGGGCGAAAGCATGATGGCCGTGGCCACCCGCAGGCCCACGCACTGACATTCGCAGCACGCGGCTCGATCGCGACGGCTGCCTGGCGATTCCCGGTGGCGTCCACGCAACGGCGGTTGCGGCTGTCGGCGTCGCCGCGACAGCACTCGATGGAGCCAGCGGTGGCCGCCGTCATGGACGCGTGGCCCATGCCTGCCATGGCCGGGAATGCCTGGCGTGCAGCCCCGGGATCGCGCAGCTGAACCAACGCCAGCGCATTCACGCGAAGACGAACCGGGCTCGCGCAGCATCGCGCCATCCGCACCAATGAGGTTCGATGATGGCATCCAGCAACCACGCCCTGCGTTTACTTCCCGCCGCACTTGCCGCCGCGCTGTTGCCGGTTGCATTGCCCGCATATCCGCAGGACGCGCCCGCGCCCACGTTCGAGCAGGTCCAGGGCCGGGTCTCGACGGTGCCGGCGGTCCCGGCGCAAACGGACTCGACCGCGGCCCCGCCGGCGCCTGGCGAGACCCAGGCACAACAACCGGCCCCGGCCGAGGCCGCGTTGCCCGAACCGGTCGCCGCCGCGGCGGATGCGGAGCTCGACAGGCACGGCGTGCTTCGCGCGCAGATCCTGCTGGATCGCGCGCACTTTTCACCCGGCGAGATCGATGGCGTCAGCGGCAGCAACACGCGCCGTGCGGTCGCCGCATTCCAGGAGGCACGCGGCCTGGTGGCCAGCGGCGAACTCGACGAGCCCACCTGGGCTGCGCTGGACTCCGATGCCGCGCCAGCCCTGGTCGAATACACGATCACCGCCGCCGATGCTGCCGGCCCGTTCCCGGACATCCCCGGGGACATGATGGCCAAGTCGAAGCTGCCGGAACTGGGCTATGCGTCGCTGCGGGAAATGCTCGGCGAGCGGTTCCATGCCAGCCCCGGCCTGCTCGACACGCTCAATGACGGCAAGGAATTGGTTGCGGGCACGGTACTGGCCGTGCCCAACGTGGCCGGTACCACCGCGCTGCAGAAGGCCGACAAGGTCGTGGTCGACAAATCCGATGCCAGCGTCAGCCTGGTCGACGCCTCGGGCAAGGCCTATGCGCGGTTTCCGGCCACTTCGGGCAGTTCCCACGATCCGCTGCCGATCGGCGACTGGAAGATCAAGGGGGTCGCCCGCGATCCCGAATTCCACTACAACCCGGCGTTGTTCTGGGATGCCGACGCAAGCCACTCCAAGGCGACGATCGCCGCCGGGCCGAACAACCCGGTCGGCGTGGTCTGGGTCGACTTGTCGAAGGAGCATTACGGCATCCACGGCACGCCGGAGCCTTCGACGATCGGCAAGACCCAGTCGCACGGCTGCATCCGCCTGACCAATTGGGACGCGCAGGCGCTGGCGTCGGCGGTGACCCCGGGCATGGCCGCGGTGCTGCAGCCGTGAAACGCGCGGGCCGGCCGCGGGATGCCGCATGAAGGGCGTGCTGCTGTTTCTCGCCGGCCTGCTGGTCGGTGCCAACCTGGTGTATTTCCTGCTGCGGCAGGAGCCACGGTTGCCGGCGCCTGCGCCCGCCGCGGCAGCCGCCGCCGATACCGATGCGCACGCCGGATCGCCTGGTGACCAGGCGCTGCCGGCTGCCATTGGCCCGGCGAGCCCTGCACCGACGACCACGACACCGCAACCCGCTCCGACGCCGGCAATCGCGGCCCCGGCCGCCATGCCGGCGAAGGTTCCCGTTCCGGCCGCCGCGCCCGCGCCCACGCCTGGCAGTCTTGCGATCCCGGTCGCAGGCGTCGCCGCCAGCCAGCTGCAGGACACCTTCGACGACGTCCGCGGCGGCGGCGAGCGTGCGCACGAGGCACTGGACATCATGGCGCCGCGCGGCACGCCGGTGCTCGCGGCCGGCGACGGCAAGGTCGAGAAGCTGTTCACCAGCGTGCCGGGCGGGCTGACGCTCTACCAATTCGACCCCAGCGGCCGCTATGCCTATTACTACGCGCACCTGGATCGCTACGCCCCCGGCATGGCCGAAGGCAGGCGGCTCAAGCGCGGCGAGCTAATCGGGTATGTCGGCAGCACCGGCAACGCCAGCGAGGATGCGCCGCACCTGCACTTCGCGATCTTCGTCCTCGGCCCGGAGAAGCGCTGGTGGCAGGGCACGGCGATCGACCCGTACCCCTTGCTGGCAGCTCCGCGCTGACATGAAAACGGCCCGGTTTCCCGGGCCGTCCTCCAGGCATCCAGGCCCGGACGCGTTCAGTCCTCGGCGCCCTGGTAAGCGGCCAGGTAGCGTCCCGCCGCCACCGAATAAGCCGCGCGGGTGACGAACTTGTTCGGGTCGAAGTAGGCATGCAGCGTCGGAAACATGTCGTAGGGTCCCTGGGTCAATGCGAAGCGGGCGTTGATCAGGCCCTGGTCCAGCGCCAGTTGCACGTAGCCGCGCAGGCTGGCCGGGATCGATGCCGCATCGGCCACGGGAATCCGCTTGCCGTCGTAGAACGCGGTGAGTTCGCCGCTGAATGCTTCGGCCTGCGGCTGCAGCGCCATGCTCTGCACCAGCGAATACGCGAGGCTGACGCGGGTGACGTTGTCGTTCGGCCGGAACGCGCCGTCATACAGGCCCATCACGCCCATCTGTTGCTGTCCCAGGTCCCGTAGCGCACCACCGCTGGCGACCGCCGATTCGGCGAACGGATACGCCGGATCGGCAGTGCCCAGGTCGGTGAAGCTCGGGTGGAAGTCGAACGGCAGGTGCTGGCGCACGCTGGTGCCCATCACCAGGTACTGCGCCAGTTCGCCGCGCTTGAGGTTCTGGTCCGGGCGGAACTGCTTGTCGGAATAACCATCGACCAGCCGGTTGGCGACCGCGAACTCGATCGCCTGGCGGGCCGGATGGCTGGCGACGTCGTTCATGCCGGTGTAGCCACCGCTGTTGAGGAAGCTGACCTCGCCGGTGACGGTGCCCGGCGCGGCATAGCCATTGGTGGCGTTGAGCGGGTCGACGTCGGTTCCGGACACCGAACCGATGCCGCGCACGGTCACCCGCCACACGCCCGGCTTGGCCGGCGCACCGGTGGTGACGGTATCGCCGAGCACCGGCAGGGCGATCGCCGAGCCATAGCGGTTGCCGTCCGGATCGATCAGCACCAGCGCCAGGGTGTTGGCGTCGATGGTGGCGCGCGCGCTCACCCAGGCCACGTCCGCCCCGACCGTGAAGCTCTGCTCGCCAACCGGCCCGACGGGGGCGAAATCCACCGAGAACGGGATCGGATCCGGGCCCTTGACCAGCAACGCGTTGCTGTTGAACTCGCGCAGCGAGTTGACCGTGGCGCCGTGGTCGGTGCGCAGGCCCGCGGCCTCGGCCACGGCTTCGTATGCGTTGACATGGCCGGCGCCGGCTTCCCAGTAGGTGCGGCCGGTCATGTTGGTCGCGCTGCGCTCGAGGATGTCCTTGACCTGCGCCGGGGCCAGGTGCGGATTGGCTTCCAGCATCAGCGCCACGATCCCGGCCACGTGCGGGGTCGCCATCGAAGTGCCGCTCATGTGGGTGTAGAACGGCAGGTATGCCGGGTCGAGCGTTTCCGCGTCGTGCTGTGCCTCCAGCAATGGCAGCGTGCCGGTGGTATCGCGCGTGGACACGATGTCCACGCCCGGCGCGACGATGGTCGGTTCGTTGAAGTAGGTCCAGCTCTTGCCGTCGGGCATGGTGAAGGTGCCGGACTCGCCGCGCTTGCCGCGCGAGGAGAACGAAGTGAGCACCGCGTCCTTTTCGCTGGCGCCGACCGAGATCACCCACGGCGCCTGCGCGTACGGGTTGTGGGTGTCCTCCCCGGGGCCGTCATTGCCCGCGGCGAACACGCTGACGATGCCGCGCTTGTACAGCTCGTAGGTAGCGATGTTGACCGGGTTGAGCGGGTCGAACTTGCCGGAGCTGCCCCACGAGTTGCTGGTGACGCGGATCGGGCTGTCGTAACTGAACTGGTTGGTGGCGGCGTAATCCAGGCCGCCGACCGCGTCGAGGATCAGCAGCACCGCGCCGGAGCCGTAGCCGACCAGGTCCGCGCCGGGGGCGACGCCGCGGTACAAGCCGTTGGATCGCGCGCCGGTGCCGCCGATGGTGCCGGCACAATGGGTGCCGTGGCCCGAGCCCCAATCGGTATTGGGAATGCCTTCGACGTAGGTGATCGGCAGCATCGTGTCGTATGCGGCCAGGTTGGTCGCACCCTGGGTGTTCTGCACGACGTGGTCGCCGAATTGCAGGTCCATGTGGGTGGCGTCGATGCCGGAGTCGTTCACCAGCACGGTCACGCCGGCGCCGCTGAACGGTATCGGGCGGCCATAGTCGGCGGGGTTCTCCACGGTGCGGGCGGCGCTGGAAAGCTCGCGCGCTTCCTTGTTGAAATATTGCAGCGGCGCGTTCCAGTAGATCGATGCGACATCGTCGCGCTGGGCCAGCGCACGGATTTCGGCCGGGGTCGCCAGCGCACCGGCGATCGGCAGGGTCCGCATGGTGATGCCCTTGTCGATGCCGAGCGCGTCCAACGCAGCCAGCTGGCCGGCGGTGACCGGTCCGGACTGCTCGTAGCTGATCACCACCTGCAGTTCGTCGCCGGCCGCGGCCGCGGCCAGCTTCTGCACCAGCTGCGGATCGAGGTGGGCATCGGCGAGCGCCACGCCGCTGGCCAGCAGGCCCGCGGCGATGGCGGAAATACGGAAGGTCCTGCTCTTTGTGGGGGCGACGGGTAACAGGGACATGTGGCTTCTCCGCTGGCGATCCCCGCGACTGCGGGTTTGCAGCGAGTATTCGCGGCCGTGCGCGACCGGCCCATCCGGGAAAGCCATCAGTGGCGCAGGGGGAAACCCCCCAGCCATCGCCCCTTGCAGGGCGCCTGGGTGAAATCCCCTACAGACGCTTCACGGCCATGCGCGCTACGCTGGGTCCGTTCTCCTGCCGTTGCCCGCCTCCGGCGTGGCGGCGGCCATTTGCCCCGCGGGTTGGAGGTGTCGCCGTGAAGCCTGGTGTCCTTTCACAGCTGTGGCTGGCAGCGGCCCTGGTGCTGGGTTCCGCCGCTGCCGTCGCGCAAGACCTGCCGGTGACGGTGGACGTGGCGGGCAATGTCGCCACTGCCCGCATCGGCAACACGCTCAATCCGCTGGCCGAACTGACCCTGACCTTCGACGACGCCATCGGGCTGAGCCCCGCCAGTCTCGGCATCGGCGCCCGGCTGGTGGACATCACCGACCCCACGCTGCTGGCACGCCTGCCCGATCCGCAACTGCTGCAACCCAGCTCGGCATTGCCGTTGCTGGTCACGATCGAACCCCCGGCAACCGGTGGCCTGCGCTTCCACCGTACCGGCCGCTTCGAGTTGCATACCCACGCCCTGGCCTATGCGCTGGGCAGCAACTACCGGGTGCTGAAGGCCCCGGTCGGTGGCGGCTTCCACGACACCACCGAGGAGATCGCCCCGGGCAGCGTGCGCGCGCGCAGTCGCTACGGTGGTTTCTCGCAGTTCCTGGTGGTGGCCGACCTGCGGCCGACCAGTTCCGTGATCGCCGCCAAGATCGCCGCGCTGCGTTCGCGGGTCGCGACCCTGCCCGCCGGCGAGCAGCCGCCCTTCTCGGCGCAACTCGACGCCATCGAAACCTCGTTGGCCGACCACGACTACGCCAACGCGATCGCCGTCACCGACCAGGTCAGCGAGCGCGCCCTGGCCCGTGCCGGCAACGGCCTGCTGGACGAATGGCGTGCGACCCGCGACGCCGACAACCAGGCCGGGGAGCTGCTGGCCGGCGCCGCGACGCTGAAATTCAGCATCGCCTACCTGCGCGATTACGGGCAATAACCCGCGCGGCGGACCGCATCCGTCGGGGCTAAGATGGCCCGATGCATGCGCGACTGATCGCCTATCCACCCGACCAGGCCGCGATCACCGGCCGGCTCGAGGCCGGCGGTTCGCTGCGGATCGGCCGTGCCGGCGATAACCGCCTGCGCATCGACCACCCTTCCATCTCGCGCGCGCACGCCGAGCTGCTGGTGCACGAAGGTGGCTGGACGTTGCGCGACCTCGGCAGCAAGAACGGCAGCTTCGTCGAGGGCAACCGGGTCGCCGAACACCGGCTCGAACGCCCCTGCTGGCTGCGCTTTGGCGACGTGTATTGCGAATTCGCGCTGCTCGAGGACGCCGCCGCCCTGGCCGGCGACGCGGATTTGCGCGCGCGGCGCGCGGCCGCGACCGCGCACACGGCACGGATCGACGGCCTGCTGCGGCTCGACGACCTGCTCGACGCCAGCCTGCGCGGCGTGCTCGACCTGGCGCAGTGCGACCGCGGTTTCGTGCTGCTGCGCGACGGCGACGGGTTCGCGGTGCGGGCCAGCCTCGGCCTCGATCCGGCGCGGATGGCGGCTCGCGAGTTTTCCGGCAGCGTCGGCGCGGTGCGGCGCGCACTGGAACAACGGCGCAGCGTGGTCGCCAACGACATCGGCCGCGAGCCGTGGCTGGCGTCGCGCGCCTCGGTGGTCGCCGCAGGCCTGAGCGCGCTCGCCTGCCTGCCGTTGCTGGACGGCGAGCGCGCGCTCGGCGTGGTGTACGCCGACCGGGCGCATCCGGGACCGGCGATCACCACCCTCGACCTCGAATTGCTGGAAGCGTTCGCCGAGCGCGCCGCGCTGTGGATCGCCGCGCGGCATGCCAGCGAACTCCTCGCCGGACACGCGGATGCCGGGGATCTGCAGGAGTGGAGCAGCATCGTCGCCGCCCACGGGGATGCGGCGCCATGAGCGGCAGCGGCTCCGGCAACGACGCCACCCGCACCGGCATCCATGCGCATGCCGACTTCCCGCCAGGCAGCGTGCTGGCGGGCCGGTTCCGGATCGATTCGATCCTCGGCATCGGCGGCATGGGCGTGGTCTATCGGGCCACCGACCTGACCCTCGGCGTGCCGGTGGCGCTGAAGCTGCTGCGCCCGGAACTCGCGCAGCGCGAAGGCGTGTTCGAGCGCTTCCGCCAGGAGTTGCTGCTGGCGCGGCAGGTGTCGAGTCCGCGCGTGGTGCGGATCCACGACCTGGCGACGCACGAAGGCCGCTGGCTGATCAGCATGGACTACATCGACGGCGAGTCGCTCGACCACCGCCTCGACCGCGCCGGGCCGCTGGCCGTGGACGACGCGCTGCGGCTGGCACGGCAGGTCGCCGAAGGCCTGGCCGCTGCCCACGCCAAGGGCGTGGTGCATCGCGACCTCAAGCCGGCCAACATCCTGCTCGATGCGCGCGGCGATGCCTACATCGGCGATTTCGGGGTCGCGCGGTCGCTGGCGACCAGCGGCCAGACCCGTGCCGGTACCGTCGTCGGCACGCCCGACTACCTGTCGCCGGAGCAGGCGCGCGGCGAGACCGCCGACGCGCGCAGCGACCTGTACGCACTCGGCCTGATGCTGTACGAAATGCTCGTCGGGGAACCGGCGTTCGCCGGCGGCACCATGGCCGAGGTGCTGGCGCAACGCGTGCTGCAGGCGCCGCCGCCGGTGACGCGCGCGCGCCCGGACCTTCCGGCCTGGGTCGCACGGCTGGTCGATCGCCTGCTGCGACCGCAGCCAGCGCATCGTTTCCAGTCCGCAGACGAAGTCATCGCCGCGATCGATCGCCGCGAAGTGCCGCGTCGCTTCCATGCCGACCGGTTGCATCCTCGCTTCCGGCTCGTGCTCGCCATGGCCGCGGTCGTGGCCGTTGTCGCACTGGGCTGGTGGCAATGGCGCGCACCCGCGCCGGCGCCCACCGCCACGCCGCCGCCGGACCGGCTGCTGGTGTTGCCGATCGCGCACCCGGGCGGCAGCGACGCGACCATCGCCGGCCTGTCCGCCCACCTCCGCGATGCACTCGCCGCGATCCCCGGCTACGCGGTGGTCGATCGCGAACGCACCGTCCAGGCCTTGCGCCAGCTGGACCCCGTCGGCAATGCGGCGGTCGACATCGAAGCGCTGCAACAACTCGCGGCGGCCACGCGGGTGTTGCAACCCACCCTCGTCGACGAAGCGGGACGCTGGCGGCTGCAGGCGCGGTTGCATGCAGCAGGGACGACGACCCGGGCCGTGGCCGGTCCAGCCGCCGGCGATCCGGTCGCCGCGTTGCAGGCCTGGATCGCGCACCCGGCCACGCGCCAGGCATTGCGGCTGGGAACGGGGACGGTCGACCTGGCGCTGCCCAAGCCCATCGCCGCGCTCGACGACTACGGCGCCGGGCTGCAGGCGCAGCAACGCGGCGAACTCGCGCAATCGCTGCGCAAGCTCGGCGATGCGACCACGCTGGCGCCCGGCTACGCGGCGGCCTGGCTGGCACAGGCCGAAACCGCGCTGATGATCGGCGAGCAGGACAAGGCCGCCGACGCGGTCGAGCAGGGCCAGCGCGCGGCGGCGGCCGCGGCCGCTCCGGAGTCGCTGCGTCGCCGCCTTGCCGCGCAGCGCGCGCTGATCGAGGGCGACCCCACCACCGCGGTGGCGCAATGGCGCGCGCAGCTGGCGGCGACGCCGGGCGACACCGACGCGGAACTGCAGCTGGCGCGGGCGCGCGGCGCCGGCGGCGACTTCAGCGCAGCGGTCGCCGTACTGGAGCGGCTGACGCAACGCGATGGCAACGATCCACGGGCCTGGTTCGAGCTCGGCAAGTTCTCGATCCTCAGCGGCGACGCGCAACGCGCGGTCGACGAATACCTGGTGCGCGCGCTGGTGCAGTTCAAGCGCAGCCGCGACCGCTACGGCCAGGCCGAGACCGTGAACGCGCTCGGGATCGGCTACGGGCGGCTCGGGCAAACCGCCGACGCTGCCGAGCAGTACCGCAAGGCGGTGGAACTGCGCCATGCGGTCGGCAACCGCCGTGGCGAGGCCACCAGCCTGCGCAACCTCAGCAGCGCGCTGGCGTTGACCGGGAAGTTCGACGAGGCGCAGGCCTACCTGGGGCAGGCGCGTGCGCTGCACGCCGAACTCGGCGATCGCCAGGGGCTGGCAGCGGTCGAGAACGAATCCGGCCTGCTGGCCGAGGAACGCGGCGATTATCCGCAGGCCCTGCAGGCGTTCCGGCGCGCGCTCAAGGCGTGGCAGGACGTCGACGATCCGTTTGGCGTGGCCCAGGCGCAGAACGACATCGGTTTCACCCATTACGAGCTGGGCAACTACAACGATGCGCAGGTCTACCTGCAACAGGCGGCCGTCGCCTACGCAAGGCTGGGCGACCATACCGGCCAGGTGCGCACCGAGCAGGACCTGGGCTTGCTGGCCATCGCGCGCGGCCGCTGGAACGAGGCACGCCGGCGCCTTGAGCAGTCGCTGGCCGACGCGGAGCGTCAGCAGATGCCGGAGGAAGCGGCGGTCAGCCGCCGCCACCTCGCCGAACTGGAATTGCAGCAGGGGCACCTGCTGGCGGCCATCGAGCAGGCCGGCAAGGCCGAGGATTCCTTCCGCCGGCGCGAGGATCCGCGCGGCGCCAGCGATGCCGGATTGCTGCACGTCGACGCGTTGCTGGCCGCGCACGCCGACGCCGCCGCGCGGACCGCGCTGGATGCGCTGGCGCCGGAACTGGCCGAAGCCTCCAGCGAACAGCGCGCGATCGCGCTGGTCCTGCGCGCGGAACTGGCCCGGCGCCAGGGCGACGGGCGCGCAGCGGCACTGGCGTTGCAACAGGCACGACAGCTGGCCGCCGCATCCGGCATCCGCCAGTTGCAGCTGCGGATCGAACTGGCGCGCGCGCGCAGCGGCCAGCCATCCGGCGGACTCGACGATGCCACGGCCACGCTCGGAAACGCGGGATTGCGCCTGCAATGGCTGCAACTGGCGATGCAGGGGATGCTCGCCGCACGGCAACCGGCCCGCGCGCTTGCCGCCTACAAGGAAGCGGCGGAACTGTTGCGCGCCGGCGACTGCCTGTACGCATCCGACCTGCACGCGCTGGGCGCGACCGCGTATGCGGCCAGCGGCGATCCGGCCGCTGCCGCCGCCGCGCGCGCGCGCGCCGGCGATGCACTGGCAGTCCTGCGCTCGGGCCTGCCCGCCGGACTGCGTGCCGGCTTCGACGCCGCCGTCGCCAGGGAGCCTCCGCCATGACCGGACCGGTGACGCCGCCGGGCAGCCTGGCCGGGTTACGCGAGCAATACCGGCGCCTGCTGCAGCGGCTGGAAGCCAACGAACGCGAGTTCCGCCGGCTGGGGCGCGCGGTGTGGCGGGTACAGGAGGACGAGCGCCGCCGCCTGGCGCGCGAACTGCACGATGGCCTGGGCCAGAACCTCACCGCGCTCAAGCATCGCCTCGCGCACCTGGGCGGCGGGCTCGAGCCCGGCCAGCAGGACCTTCGCGGCAACCTCGATGCCGCGATCGCCCTGTGCAGCGAGGCCCTGGCCGACACCCGCCAGCTGTCGCGCCTGTTGCGGCCGCCGATCCTCGACGACCTGGGGCTGGAGCCCGCGCTCAACTGGCTTGCGGGCAGCGTGCAGGAAACCGCCGGCGTGGCGGTGGTGGTCGAGATCGAGCCGCTGCCACCGCTGGACGGCGAGCTGCAGACGCTGCTGTTCCGGATCGCGCAGGAAGGCCTCAACAACGTCGCACGGCATGCCGCCGCCGGCAGCGTGTTGCTGCGCCTGGTCGAGCGCGAACGCACCGTGCAGTTGCAGGTGATCGACGACGGCCGCGGCTTCGACGTGGAACGCGCGATCGGCGCCGGCGGCAGCGGGCTGGGAGGCATGCGCGAACGCCTGCGCCTGTTCGGTGGCCAGCTCGAATTGCGCTCGTCCCCGGGCAACGGCGCCCGCCTGCGCGCGACCGTTCCGCTTGACGGCGGATGACGCGGCGCGCACCTTGGTTGCGGGGGCGTGCATGCGCGTATTGATCGTCGATGACCACACCATGGTGCGCGAGAGCCTGGTCGGCGCGTTGCAGGCGGCCGGCGACGTGCAGGTGGTGGCGCAAGCCGCCAATGGCGCCGAGGCGCTCGAGAAGGCACTGCAGGCGCGGCCCGAGATCGTCATCACCGACCTGTCCATGCCCGGCATCAACGGCATCGAAGTGGTGCGCCGGCTGCGCGAAGTGCTGCCCGAGGCGCGGGTGCTGGTGCTGACCATGCACACGGAGGACGAATACGTGCTGCAGGCGGTGCGTGCCGGCGCGTCCGGTTACCTGGCCAAGGACAGCGACACCTCCGAGCTGCTCGCCGCGCTGCGCAGCCTGCACGCCGGCCGCGGTTACTTCAGCCCGCGCGCGGCCAGGACGATCGCCGAGCAGCTGCAGCACCCCGAGCGCACGCTCGACGATCCGTACGGCCGGCTGACCACCCGCGAACGCGAGGTGTTCCACCTCATGGCCGAGGGCCTCACCACCAAGGAGGTCGCGCGCCGGCTCGGCATCAGCGTCAAGACCGCGGAAAACCACCGCGGCCGGGTGCTGGCGAAGCTCGGCATGCGCAACACCGCCGAACTGGTGCGCTACGCCCTGCGCAAGGGCTTGCTGCAATAGGCGGCAATGCGCGCCCGGGCCTGGGCGGGCGCCGGTGTATCCTCTGGCGATCGCATCGGAATGGGGCGGCCATGAAGCAACTGACCATTGCAACACTGTCTTTGTGCGCGCTTTTGCTCGGCGCCTGCGGCAGCGGTGGACCGGTGCGACGCGTATCGGAACCATCGGCCAACATCCAGCAACTCAGCGTGCGCGCCGACGGCAGCTGGTCGGTCGACCTGCGGATCGACAATTTCAGCAGCATTCCGATGCGCTTCGACGGCATCAGCCTGGCGATGACGGTCGGCGGCGAACAGGCCGGCACGTTGCAGGGCCGACCGGGATTGTCGATCGGGCCGGAAACGGCGGACGTCGCCACCGTGGCGCTGGTACCGACGGCTGGCGCGAAGATCGCGATCGCCGATGCCCTGGCGCGTGGCCGCAGCATCGACTACCACCTGCAGGGCAGCCTGTCCGCGGCGCCCGAGGACGGCGGCGCGCGCACCTGGCAGATCAAGCGCGACAACACCCTGAGCCCGGTGCCGGGCCTGCCCGGCGTCCTGCGCTGAGCGTTGCCGGCGGCACGGCGCGGCACCAGAGCAAAAGCTCCACGCCGGCGTTGCACGCTCGCCACGACCTCCTTTCCTTCCCGGGTTTGCCATGAGCAGCTATCGCGCACCGTTGTCCGACATGCGTTTCGTCCTGTTCGACGTGCTCGGCGCCGAGCCGCTGTTCGCGCGGCTCGGCTTCGCCGATGCCACGCGCGACGTGGTCGATGCGGTGCTCGAGGAAGGTGCGCGCTTCACCGAGACCGTGCTCGCGCCACTCAACCGGATCGGCGACGAGGCCGGTTGCAGTTACGACCAGGCCAGCGGCGCGGTCGCCACGCCTCCGGGCTTCAGGCAGGCGTACGCGCAGTATGTCGAGGGTGGCTGGGCCGGTCTGGTGTCGCCGGTCGAGTTCGGCGGCCAGGGCCTGCCGCACGCCGCCGGCGTGCCGCTGAAGGAAATGATCGACGCCGCCAACCTGGCCTGGGGCAATTTCCCGCTGCTTTCGCACGGCGCCACCGAGGCGCTGCTGCACCACGGCGAACCCTGGCAGCAGGAAGCCTTCCTCAAGCCGATCGTCGAAGGCCGCTGGACCGGCACCATGTGCCTGACCGAACCGCATTGCGGCACCGACCTGGGCCTGCTGAAGACCAGGGCGATCCCGAACGATGGCGATGGATCGCACGCGATCACCGGCACCAAGATCTTCATCACCGCCGGCGAGCACGACTTCACCGAGAACATCGTGCACCTGGTGCTGGCGCGATTGCCCGATGCGCCGGCCGGCAGCAAGGGGATTTCGCTGTTCATCGTGCCGAAGATGAAGGTCGGGCGCGACGGCGCCATGGGCGCGCGCAACGCGGTGCGCTGCGGCGCGCTCGAGCACAAGATGGGGATCCATGGCTCGGCCACCTGCGTCATGAATTTCGATGATGCCCAGGGCTGGCTGATCGGCGAGCCGAACAAGGGACTGATGGCGATGTTCACCATGATGAACACCGCGCGCCTGGCCGTCGGCCTGCAAGGCCTGGGCTTGTCGGATCGTGCGTACCAGAACGCACTGCGCTACGCGCGCGAACGCCTGCAGATGCGTTCGCTGTCCGGCGCCAAGTTCCCGGACAAGCCGGCCGATCCGATCATCGTCCATCCCGACGTGCGCCGGATGCTGCTCACCCAGAAGGCCCTGGTCGAAGGCGGACGCATGCTCGGCTACCACGCCGCATCGCTGGTCGACATCATCGGCCACGGCGACGATCCCGGCGAACGATCGCAGGCCGACGCCCTGCTCGGCTTCGTCACCCCGATCGTCAAGGCCTGCCTGACCGAATGGGGGATCGAATGCACCTACCACGCGCTGCAGTGCTTCGGCGGCCACGGCTACATCGCCGAGCACGGCATGGAGCAGCTCGCGCGCGACGCCCGCATCACCACGCTGTACGAAGGCACCACCGGGATCCAGGCGCTGGACCTGGTGGGCCGCAAGGTCATGCAGCTGCAGGGCGCCGGCCTGCGCGTGTTCCTGCAGATGATCGAGGAGTTCTGCGCGACCAACGAAGGCAATGCCGCGGTGGCCGAATTCATCGCGCCGCTACGCGCCAAGGCGGTCGAGTGGCAGCAGCTGACCATGGCCGTCGGCCAGCGTGCGGTCGCCAATGCCGACGAGGTCGGCGCTGCTGCGTACGACTACCTGTTCTATTCGGGCTACGTCGCGCTGGCCTACTGGTGGGCGCGCAGCGTCGCCGCGGCGGAAGCCTCGTCGCGGCCCGATGCGTTCAAGCAGGCCAAGCGCGAGACCGCGCGCTTCTACTTCGCCCGCCTGCTGCCGCGCACGCTGGCGCACAAGGCCGCGATCGAAAGCGGCGGCGCGCCGCTGCTCGCGCTGGATGCCGACCGCTTCGACGCCTGAGCACGCCCGCGAGCCGCGAGGCGTCTACAAAACGCGGGCCAAGGGGTATAAGCTGAACCCTCGATGGAGACCGACAGAGCGAAGATTCGCCAGGTCCGCGCCGGAACCCTCCCGGACTCCGGTTCCGTTTCCGTCGCCTTCCCCGATGGCGGCACCCTGCCGCAGGCGGCCAGGCTGGACGCCGTGCGCCTGCTGTCGCTCGATGCCCACGGCCGCGTGCTCGACTGGATGAGCTGGCAGGACGCGACCTGCCTGTACGTGCGCGGCGCCGTCGCCTGGACCCTGGGCGATCCCTGCCTGCGCGTGCACGGCGGCACCTGCCGCGCCACCGGCGCGCAAAGCCTGATCGAACTGCATCCGATCGTCGCCGCGCGCAGCCATGCGCGCGTGCAGGCGCTCGACCCGACCCCGGCGCTGACCAATGCCGCCCTGTTCGCGCGCGACCAGCACCTGTGCCTGTACTGCGGTCGCGACTTCAGCCGCCAGCAACTGACCCGCGACCATGTCATGCCGCTGTCCAGGGGCGGGCGCGACATCTGGGAAAACGTGGTCGCCGCCTGTTTCCATTGCAACTCGCGCAAGGGCGGCCGCACGCCGCAACAGGCGTCGATGCCGCTGCTGGCGGTGCCTTACCGGCCGAGCTGGGTCGAACACCTGATCCTCAGCAACCGCAACATCCTGGCCGACCAGATGGCCTTCCTCAAGAACCATTTGCCGAAGCGGAAACCGCGCTTCAACTGAAACCCGGTCCGTCGTCGCGACCCGGATGGCGCGGCGCGCACGTGCGGCATCCATCACGGCCGCAACCCGATTGCGCCTCGACGGGCTCACCCGAAAGGCCAACCGCGCAAGCGGAGTCGGCTCGCAACCGCGCCACGTGGCGACCTCGTTTCGCCGGCCGCGCGCGATCGCCCCCGCAGGCCAGGGTGGCTGCCTCGGGGGGCCATGCAAGCTACACTCGCCCCTCCGACCCACGCGGACCACGACGATGCCCCTGACCCTCGGCATGACCGGCATGGATCCGGCCACCGAAGCCGACCTCAAGACCGCATTCGAGGCCGCCAACGCGCGTCTCGGCGGACGCTGGCAACTGTTGCCGGAGGCCGACGCCGACCACGTCATCGTCGACATGGACAGCATGTACGGGCCGATGAGCTGGCTGCGCCTGCATGCCGCCGGCAAGCGCGTGATCGGACTGACCTCGGCGAAGCGCACGCAGACCGACTTCCATATCGCCCGCCCGTTCGATGCCGACAGCGTCGCGGCGTTGCTGCAGGCGGTCGCCGGCGACGGCGATGCGGTCGCGGCACCGCAACCCACGCCGGCACCCGCCGCTCCCCACGTCGGCCAGGCCATGCCGGCGGGCATGGCGCCGGCGCCGGTGCCGCAGGACCAGTTGCCGGAAGAACACCCGCAGCCGATCGACGAGGAAGCCGAAGCCCCGGGCCCGATACCCGGCAAGCCGGCATCGACGGCAGCCGGCACGCTGGAACCGCCGACGATCGCGCCGGCCCCGGCGGCGCCAGCTCCGCCGCCGCACGAACGCACCCTGGTCGACTGGCTGGCGGTGGGCGCCCTGCCCGGCCGCATGCGTTACCGCCGCAATGCCGGGCCGATCCTGCTGATCGATCCGATCACGCGCCAGTACCACGGTCCGGCACCGCTCAAGCCGCTTGCCGGCTACTTCGAGGGCATCGTCACCGAGCAGGATTTCGAGCCCGCCGAGGCGGCGACCTGGACCCGCGAGGCCGCCGCCCTGGGCCCGGCGCAACCGCTGGCGCGCCTGCAGTGGTTCGGCGGCCTGCTGGCCGGCAAGGGCGCGCTGCTGCCGGGCCATGACCCGCGTGGCCGCTACAAGCTGAGCAAGTGGCCGCAGACCGAACGCGAATTCCCCAAGCACTTCCGCATCGCCACCGCGATGATGAAGGGGCCGGCGACGCTGGACGAAGTCGCCGCGGCCAGCGGCGTGCCGCTTCCGGAAGTGGTGGATTTCGTCAACGCCAGCCTGGTGACGGGCTATGCGGAATTCGTGCCGGAACAGCCCCCGGAACCGACCGAACCACCCAGGTCCAGTGGCCTGTTCGGCCGCCTGCGCGGGAAATGACGCCGGTTTCCTTGCCCGTCACGACCGCGGGGGCGAAAATGGCGGGATGAGCAATCCCGCACCGATCGATCCCGCGCGCTACCCGCGACTGTCGCGGATCGATTCCCCCGCCGACCTGCGCCGGTTCGATGAAGGCGAACTGCCTGCGATCGCCGACGAACTGCGCGCCTACCTGATCGAATCGGTCGGCAGGAGCGGCGGCCATTTCGGCGCCGGGCTGGGCGTGATCGAACTGACCACCGCGCTGCACTACCTCTACGACACGCCCGAGGACCGCATCGTCTGGGACGTCGGCCACCAGTGCTATCCGCACAAGATCCTCACCGGTCGCCGCGACAACATCCACACCGTCAAGCAGAAGGACGGCGTGGCGCCGTTCCCCAAGCGCGACGAAAGCCCCTACGACACCTTCGGCGTCGGCCACTCCTCGACCTCGATCTCGGCCGCGCTCGGCATGGCGATCGCCAACCAGCGCGCCGGCAACGAGCGCAGGGTGGTCGCGGTGATCGGCGATGGCGCGATGACCGCGGGCATGGCGTACGAAGCGCTCAACCACGCCGGCGGCATGGAGCCGGAGCCGAACATCCTCGTGATCCTCAACGACAACCGGATGTCGATCTCCGAGAACGTCGGCGGCCTGACCAAGATGCTCGGGCGCATGACCGGCAGCCCCACCCTCAACGCGATCCGCGAGGGCGGCAAGAAGCTGCTCGGCGACAAGAACAAGCCGACCGCGCGCTTCGTGCGCCGCTGGGAAGAGCACTGGAAGGGCATGTTCGTGCCGTCCACGCTGTTCGAGGAGATGGGCTTCCACTACACCGGGCCGATCGACGGCCACGACGTCAAGGCGCTGGTCGCTGCGCTGAAGATGCTGAAGAAGCTCAAGGGTCCGCAGCTGCTGCATGTCATCACCACCAAGGGCAAGGGCTACGAGCTGGCCGAAGGCGACCAGATCGGCTACCACGCGGTGTCGCCGTTCGACCCGGAACAGGGCGTGGTCAGCAAGCCGGGGGCGATGAAGAAACCGACCTACACCGACGTCTTCGGCGACTGGTTGTGCGACATGGCAGCGGTCGACGACAAGCTGATGGGCATCACCCCGGCGATGCGCGAAGGTTCGGGCCTGGTGCGTTTTTCCAGGGAATATCCGCAACGCTATTTCGACGTCGCCATCGCCGAACAGCATGCGGTGACCCTCGCCGCGGGCATGGCGTGCGAGGGCGCCAGGCCGGTGGTCGCCATTTACTCGACCTTCCTGCAGCGTGGCTACGACCAGCTGGTGCACGATGTCGCGATCCAGCGCCTGGACGTGCTGTTCGCGATCGATCGCGGCGGCGTGGTCGGCCCGGACGGCGCGACCCACGCCGGCAACCTCGACCTGTCGTACCTGCGCTGCGTCCCGAACATGGTGGTGATGGCGCCGGCCGACGAGAACGAATGCCGGCAGATGCTCACCACCGGTTTCCGCTTCGAAGGACCGGCCGCGGTGCGTTATCCGCGCGGCTGCGGTCCCGGGGTCGCGGTGCAGCCGACGCTCGACACCCTGCCGATCGGCAAGGCGCAACTGCGCCGGCGCGGCGCGCGCATCGCCTTGCTCGCCTTCGGCGCGATCGTTCCGGCCGCGGAAAAGGTCGGCGCGGAACTCGGCCTGACCGTGGTCAACATGCGCTTCGTCAAGCCGCTGGATCGAACCCTGCTGCTTGAACTCGCCAACACCCACGACGGCTTCGTGACGCTCGAGGACAACGTGGTGATGGGCGGCGCCGGCTCGGCGGTCGCCGAGCTGCTGGCCGCCGAAAACCTGCAGCTGCCGATCCTGCACCTGGGGCTGCCGGATGCGTTCCAGCACCACGCCAGCCGCGAGGACCTGCTGGCCGAGGCCAGCCTGGACGTCGACGGCATCCGCACGGCGGTGCTGGCACGCTGGCCGCAGCTGGCACAGCCGGCCAGGCAGGCGTCCGCGGGCTGAAGCCGCGCGAGCGTTACAGCGAGAACATTTCCCCGAACGCGGCGACCTTGATCCAGCTGCCGTCGTCGCCATCGACCAGCACCTCGGTGGCGACCTGCTGCCGTTCCCACAAGATCCGCGCCTGGCGCGTGGCCGCCTCCAGCGCCGCGGCACGGTCGATGTAATCCGGATGCCCCGGATCCGCGCGGCAACGCACTTCCCAGTGGTCGCCGATGCCGGAGACGAAATACATGACGGGTCGCATGCGGCGAGCGTAGCAACCGCCGGGTAGAGGCGATGTCGTCGCCAGCCCCCCGCCAACGACCTGGACAAGCCCGGCATGCCGCGGCTTGTCTTCCCGGGCGCAGGGATCTTCGTGGCACTCGACGTGGCCAGAAAAGCGGATCCCGCTGCACCCGGGATGACCGGTCCGGTGGTTGCATCGCCGCCGCCCGGCCAGTGCGCCCCGCCCCACGACCCCGGGAGCGGGCAACCCGGGGCTCCGTGCCGCTCGGGTCGGGCAACAAAAAGCCCGGCATGCCGGGCTTCTGTCGTCGCCATGCGGATCCCGCGGCGACACGGTGCTGATTGGTCGGGGTAGCCGGATTTGAACCGACGACCCTCTGCCCCCCAGGCAGATGCGCTACCAGGCTGCGCTATACCCCGACGCGGGCCCGGATTATAGCCGCGCCTCGGGGAAATTACCCGTCCACGGTACCGCGCCTGGTGATTATCCGCCCGCGACGCCTTGCCAACGCGCCGCCGCGCGCGACGCGATGCACGTGCCGTGCCGGTTTTTACCGGCGCAGCAACTGCAGGACTTCTTCCAGCTCCATCCGCACTTGCTTCACGATCTGCGAGCTGAGCGTGGATTCCTGTTTCGCGTCCTCGCCTTCCAGGCGCAGGCGGGCGCCGCCGATGGTGTAGCCCTGCTCGTACAGCAGGCCGCGGATCTGGCGCACCATCAGCACGTCGTGGCGCTGGTAGTAGCGGCGGTTGCCGCGGCGCTTGACCGGC
>JAKFDF010000093.1:0-3058 GCA_036676275.1 Lysobacter sp. | reverse complement strand
CGGCGCGCTGTACGGCGGCTGGACGGCCGGGCTCTGGCAGCACCGCTGGCCCAGCCGGGTGACGCTGGCCCGTTGCGTCTGCGGCGGCCTGCTGATGGGCGCGGGCGCTGTGCTGGTGCCCGGCGGCAACGACAGCCTGATCCTGTTCGGCATGCCGCTGCTATGGCCCAACGCCTGGCTGGCGTTCGCCAGCATGTGCGCGGTGGTGCTGCTGGCCTTCTGGTTGCGGGAGCTTTGGTTGCGAGCGCGAGGCTGAAGCCTATAGAGCCGCTGGCTGGGGCACAGCCGAAAAAGCCTGGCGCGGGCCAGGCTTTTTCCGAGTGCTTTGCGCTTAGCCGATGCGGTTGGCGCCGGTGCGATCGAAGCCATCGGCGGCAATGCGGTTGGCACCGGTGCGCTCGGCACCGTCTGCGGCGATGCGGTTGGCCCCGGTGCGCTCGGCGCCATCGGCAGCGATGCGGTTGGCGCCAGTGCGGTCGGCACCGTCGGCAGCGATGCGGTTGGCCCCGGTGCGCTCGGCACCGTCGGCGGCGATGCGGTTGGCGCCGGTGCGATCGAAGCCATCGGCGGCGATGCGGTTGGCCCCGGTGCGCTCGGCACCATCGGCGGCGATGCGGTTGGTGCCGGTGCGCTCGGCACCATCGGCGGCGATGCGGTTGATGCCGGTGCGCTCGGCACCACCTTCGACGACCAGCTTGGCAGTGAGCGAGTCGTGCGATGCAGTAGGCGACAAGGCGAACGCGTTGGCAGCGAGTACAGACAGGGTCAGGCTCAGGATCAGTTGGCGTTTCATGGTGGCGGCTCCGGGGTGCGTGTCTCAGTGGGTGTGGAGCCCATACTAATGATTTAAATTCGATTAAAAAGCGCAAAAAAACGCTTAAAAATATCTACAAAATAGATTTGTTTCGATATTGCCCCTGGCCGGCTCATGGCAATCGCGAGCACGCTCGACCTGGCGTCACGGCGACTCGCCCCTGATGCGTGCCAGCACGCGCTCGGCGTTTTCCGTGCACTGCATGCCTTCGGGCCGCTCTTCGATGCTGTCGATGATCGTCAGCAGTTGCGCCTTGTTCTGCGCCAGGCGCTGCTGCAGGGCGTCGATCTCGGCGACTTTGCGGCGCAGGCTGGCGAGCAGTTCGTCGTGGGGCCTGGGCTGCTGGTCCGGGTTCGGCAGCAGGCGACGGATTTCCTCCAGGCTGAAGCCGGCCTGCTGCGCACAGCCGATGATCTCCAGGGTTTGCAGGGTCTGCGCTGGGTAGGTGCGGTAGCCGTTGGCCTGGCGCTGCACGCCGCCGATCAGGCCGCTGGCCTCATAGAAGCGCAGGCGCGAGGGCGGCAGACCGCTGCGCCTGGCCAGTTCACCGATCTTCATGCTGGCGTCTCCCGCGATGCTTGACATTAAAGTTAACTTTAATCTTAGCATCCTCGCATCGTTCACGAGGAGTCCGTCATGCCGCTTTTCCAGCCGCTGCAACTGCCCAATGGCACCAGTATTCCCAACCGCATCGCCAAGGCCGCCATGGAGGAAAACCTGGCCGACGCCGAACAGGCGCCCTCCGCCAGGCTGATGCGCCTCTACCAGCGCTGGGCCGATGGCGAGGCCGGGCTGCTGCTCAGCGGCAACGTGATGATCGACCGCCGCGCCATGACCGGTCCCGGCGGCGTGGTGCTGGAGGACGAGCGTCACCTGGAGAAATTCCGCCAGTGGGCGCAGATCGGCCGCGCCAAGGGTGCGCAGTTCTGGCTGCAGATCAACCATCCGGGCCGGCAGATCCAGGCCAACCTCGGCCAGCAGGCCTGGGCGCCATCGAGCGTGGCGTTGGACCTGGGCAGCTTGTCGAAGCTGTTCGCCGTACCCAAGGCGATGGACGACGCCGACATCGCCGAGCTGATCCAGCGCTTCGTGCGCACCGCGCAACTGGCCGAGCAGGCGGGCTTCACCGGCGTGCAGATCCATGCGGCGCACGGCTACCTGCTCGGCCAGTTCCTCTCGCCGCTGAGCAACCAGCGCCGCGACCAATGGGGCGGCGCGCTGGAGAACCGCGCGCGCCTGCTGCTGGCGGTGGTCAAGGCCGTGCGTGCGGCGGTCGCGCCGCAGTTCTGCGTGGCGGTGAAGCTCAACTCGGCGGACTTCCAGCGTGGCGGCTTCGATGCCGCGGACGCGCGCCGCGTGGTGGAAATGCTCAATGACTTGCCGGTGGACCTGGTCGAGCTGTCCGGCGGCAGCTACGAGGCGCCGGCCATGCAGGGCGAGGCCCGCGACGGCCGGACCCTGGCGCGCGAGGCCTACTTCCTGGAGTTCGCCGAGGCGATCGCCGGTGTGGCGAAGATGCCGCTGATGGTCACCGGCGGCATCCGTCGCCGCGCGGTGGTCGAGCAGGTGCTGGGCAGCGGCGTGGCCATGGCCGGCATCGCCACCGCCCTGGCGGTCAACCCGCAGCTGCCGCGCGAATGGCGCGCCGGCCACGACAGCCAGCCGCAACTGGCGCCGATCCGCTGGAAGAACAAGGTGCTGGCTTCGTTGGCCTACATGGCCATGGTCAAGTTCCAGCTACGCCAACTCAGCCGTGGCCACGCGCCGCAGCCGAATGTCTCGCCATTGCGCGCCTTGCTGCTGGAGCGCCTGAACAGTGCCCGGCGCACCCGCCAATACCGCCGCTGGATGGCCGCACATTGACGGACACGGCGCCCGGCCGAAATGGGGCCGGGCGCGTCGTGTAAGGGCGCCTTTGTGGGAAGGGGCTTGCCCGCGAAGCGCCTGCTAAAGCATTACCCGCCGATCTGGTACGGCCGGGTGATGACCTCGAGCAGGTGGCCGTCGGGATCCTCGAAGTACAGGCCGCGGCCGCCGAAATGGTGGTTGATCTCGCCGGCGCCTTGTTTGCCGGGGGCGGCCCAGTATTCGAGTCCGCGCGCGCGGATACGCGCGAAGATTTGCTCGAACTCCTCATCGCTGGTCAGGAAGGCGTAGTGCTGGGAGGAAATCTTGCCGTCCTGTTGGTAGAAGTCGACTGAGACGCCGTTGCTCAGCGGCACCACCAGCATGGCCCCGAAGGGG
>JAKFDF010000092.1:0-63022 GCA_036676275.1 Lysobacter sp. | reverse complement strand
GCGGTTTCGCGCAAGCCCGCGCAGCGCGTGGTCGATGGCGTGCCGCAGTTCGCCGCAAGCGAACTGGCGGGGGTGCCGGCCTTCGATGTCGCCATCGACTTCAGCCTGGCCGAGGCCTTCGACCGCATCCTGGCGCTGTGCGCGGAGCGTGGCGTGGCGCTGGTCACCGGCACCACCGGCCTCGACGACGCGCAGCGCAGCGCCTTGCAGGCCGCCGGCACGCGCATCCCGGTGCTCTGGGCCTCCAACTTCAGCCTCGGCGTGGCGGTCCTGGCCGACCTGGTCGAACGCGCGGCGCGTGCCTTGCCGGGTTGGGACTGCGACATCGTCGAAGCGCACCATGCCGGCAAGCAGGACGCGCCGTCGGGTACCGCCCTGACGCTGGGCGCCGCCGCCGGGCAGGGCGGGGCACGGCCGCGCTACGCCTCGTTGCGCGCCGGCGACATCATCGGCGAGCACACGGTGCAGTTCACCACAGCGGGCGAACGCATCGAACTGGTGCATCGCGCCGGCAATCGCGACATCTTCGCGCGTGGCGCCCTGCACGCCGCCACGCGGCTGGCGACGCGCGGTCCGGGCCTGTACCGGCTGGCCGACCTGCTCGACTGAACGTCGCGGCGCTGGCGCCGGGTCGCCCGTACCGGTAGAATTTCCGCTCGCCCTGATTCCCCGATCTGGCACGTCCCGCCAGCACGGACCGGTTGACCACCGTGTCCGCGCATTGCTGCAACCTGCGCTTTCGCAGGCGCGCTGGCGGCGACGGATCACCACAGCCAAGGCGACGCCCGTGACCCAGCCTGCAATCCTCGCGCTCGAAGACGGCACCGTGTTCGAGGGCGATTCCGTCGGCGCGCCCGGCCTGGCGGTCGGCGAAGTGGTGTTCAACACCGCCATGACCGGCTACCAGGAGATCCTCACCGATCCCTCCTACGCCCGCCAGCTGGTCACGCTGACCTATCCGCACATCGGCAACACCGGCTGCAACGCCGCCGACGACGAGTCGCGGCAGGCCTGGGCCGCCGGCCTGATCGTGCGCGACGTGCCACGGCGGCCATCGAGCTGGCGCAACGAGGTGGCGCTGCCGCAGTGGCTGCGCGAGCGCGGCGTGGTCGCGATCAGCGGCATCGACACCCGCAGGCTGACCCGGCTGCTGCGCGACCGCGGCGCGCAGAATGGCGCGCTGGTGGCCGGCGACGACATCGATGCCGACGCCGCGATCGAGGCCGCGCGCAAGTTCCCCGGCCTCAAGGGCATGGACCTGGCGAAGGTGGTCTCGACGGCGCAGCCGTACCCCTGGCGCGACGGCCAGCTCGACCTGGACAGCAATACCTTCGTCCGGGCCGATGCGAAATACCGCGTCGTCGCCTACGACTTCGGGGTCAAGCTCAACATCCTGCGCATGCTGGCCGAACGCGGCTGCGACGTGACCGTGGTGCCGGCCCAGACCAGCGCCGCCGAGGCTTTCGCTCTCGAGCCCGACGGCATCTTCCTGTCGAACGGCCCGGGCGACCCGGAACCCTGCGATTACGCGATCGCCGCGATCCGCGAATTCCTGGCCAGGAAGATCCCCACCTACGGCATCTGCCTCGGCCACCAGCTGCTCGGCCTGGCGATCGGCGCCAGGACGCTGAAGATGAAGTTCGGCCACCACGGCGCCAACCACCCGGTGATCGACGTCGACAGCGGACGCGTGCTGATCACCTCGCAGAACCACGGTTTCGCGGTCGACGAGGCGACCTTGCCGGGCAACGCGCGGGTGACGCATCGCTCGCTGTTCGACGGCTCCAACCAGGGCATCGCGATGACCGACGCGCCCGCGTTCTCGTTCCAGGGGCATCCGGAGGCCAGCCCCGGCCCGCACGACCTGGCCTACCTGTTCGACCGTTTCATTGCGTCCATGGAGGCGCGCTGACATGCCCAAGCGCACCGACATCAAGACCGTGCTGATCATCGGCGCCGGCCCGATCGTGATCGGCCAGGCCTGCGAGTTCGACTACTCCGGCGCGCAGGCCTGCAAGGCGCTGCGCGACGAGGGCTACCGGGTGGTGCTGGTCAACAGCAACCCTGCCACGATCATGACCGACCCGGACATGGCCGACGCGGTCTACATCGAGCCGATCAACTGGCAGACGGTCGAGAAGATCATCGCCAAGGAGAAGCCCGACGCGCTGCTGCCGACGATGGGCGGGCAGACCGCGCTCAACTGCGCGCTGGAACTCGCCGACCACGGCGTGCTGGAGCAATACGGGGTCGAATTGATCGGTGCCTCGCGCGATGCGATCCGCATGGCGGAAGACCGCGAACTGTTCCGGGTGGCGATGGCCGAGATCGGGCTGGAGTGCCCGAAGGCCGAAGTGGCGCGCTCGCTCGAACAGGCGCTCGACATCCAGTCGCGGGTCGGTTATCCGACCATCATCCGCCCGAGTTTCACTCTCGGCGGCACCGGCGGCGGCATCGCCTACAACCGCGAGGAACTGATCGAGATCGTCGGCCGCGGGCTGGAACTGTCGCCCACCAGCGAGGTGCTGGTCGAGGAATCCGTGCTCGGCTGGAAGGAGTTCGAGATGGAAGTGGTCCGCGACACCGCGGACAACTGCATCATCGTCTGTTCGATCGAGAACATCGACCCGATGGGCGTGCATACCGGCGATTCGATCACCGTCGCCCCGGCGCAGACCCTGACCGACAAGGAATACCAGCGCCTGCGCGACGCGAGCATCGCGGTGCTGCGCAAGATCGGCGTCGACACCGGCGGCTCGAACGTGCAGTTCGGCATCAACGCGCAGACCGGGCGCGTGGTCGTCATCGAGATGAACCCGCGGGTGTCGCGCTCCTCGGCCCTGGCGTCCAAGGCGACCGGCTTCCCGATCGCCAAGGTCGCGGCCAAGCTCGCGGTCGGCTACACCCTGGACGAGCTCCGGAACGAGATCACCGGCGGCCTTACCCCGGCGTCGTTCGAACCGAGCATCGACTACGTCGTCACCAAGATCCCGCGCTTCGCCTTCGAGAAATTCCCGGCCGCCGACGCGCGCCTGACCACGCAGATGAAGTCGGTCGGCGAGGTGATGGCGATCGGCCGCAGCTTCCAGGAGTCGTTGCAGAAGGCCTTGCGCGGGCTGGAGATCGGCAAGGTCGGGCTCGACCCGACCGGCCTGGACCTCGCCGACGAAGGCGACCTGGCGGCCCTGCGCCGCGAGGTCAAGGAAGCCGGCCCGGAGCGCGTGTTCTACCTCGGCGACGCCTTCCGCGCCGGGATGAGCGTCGAGGACGTGCATGCGCTCTCGTTCGTCGACCCGTGGTTCCTCGACCAGATCGAGGAACTGGTCGCGATCGAAGGCGAGGTGGCCGCCGCCGGCCTGGACGCCCTCGATGCACGCCGCCTGCGCGCACTCAAGCGCAAGGGTTTCTCCGATGCGCGCCTGGCGCAACTGACCGGCACCAGCGAGTCGGCGGTGCGCGCGTTGCGCAAGGCCTTCGGCGTGCGCCCGGTGTACAAGCGCGTCGACAGTTGCGCGGCCGAGTTCGCCACCACCACCGCCTACCTGTATTCGACCTACGAGGACGAATGCGAGGCGGCGCCGACCGACCGCAGGAAGATCATCGTCCTCGGCGGCGGCCCCAACCGCATCGGCCAGGGCATCGAGTTCGACTACTGCTGCGTGCATGCCGCGCTCGCGCTGCGCGAGGACGGCTACGAAACGATCATGGTCAACTGCAACCCCGAGACCGTGTCGACCGACTACGACACCTCCGACCGCCTGTACTTCGAGTCGCTGACGCTGGAAGACGTGCTCGAGATCGTCGAGCTCGAGAAGCCGGTCGGGGTGATCGTGCAATACGGCGGGCAGACGCCGCTGAAGCTGGCGCAGGCGCTGCAGGACAACGGCGTGCCGGTGATCGGCACCTCGCCGGACTCGATCGACCTGGCCGAGGACCGCGAGCGCTTCCAGCAGCTGGTCGAGAAGCTGGGCCTGAAGCAACCGCCGAACCGCACCGCGCGCAACCCCGACGAGGCGCTGGTGCTGGCCCGCGAGATCGGCTACCCGCTGGTGGTGCGCCCGAGCTACGTGCTCGGTGGCCGCGCGATGGAAGTCGTGCATTCGGACGCCGACCTGGCGCGCTACATCCGCGATGCCGTCAAGGTCTCCAACGATTCTCCGGTGCTGCTGGATCGCTTCCTCGACAACGCGGTCGAGGTCGACGTCGACGTGATCGCCGACAAGGACGGCAACGTGCTGATCGGCGGCGTCATGGAGCACATCGAGGAGGCGGGAGTGCACTCCGGCGACTCGTCGTGCTCGCTGCCGCCGTATTCGCTGCCGCAGGCGGTGCAGGCGCGGTTGCGCGAGCAGGTCGTGGCGCTGGCACGGGCGCTGGATGTCGTCGGGCTGATGAACACCCAGTTCGCCGTGCAGACCGACGCCGCGGGCGAGGCGACCATCTTCCTGCTGGAAGTGAACCCGCGCGCCTCGCGGACGGTGCCGTTCGTGTCCAAGGCCACCGGCGTGGCGCTGGCCAAGATCGCCGCGCGCTGCATGGCCGGCAAGACCCTGGCCGAGCAGGGCGCGACCGTCGAAGTCGTGCCGGACTATTTCTCGGTCAAGGAAGCGATCTTCCCGTTCGCCAAGTTCCAGGGCGTGGATCCGATCCTGGGCCCGGAGATGCGTTCCACCGGCGAGGTGATGGGGGTGGGCCGCAGCTTCGGCGCGGCATTCGCGCGCGCCGAGGAAGCCGCCGGCATCCGCGCGCCGGGCATGGGCAAGGTCTTCGTCTCGGTGCGCGATCCCGACAAGGCGCGGGTGTTGCCGGTGGCGCACGACCTGGTCCGGCGCGGCTACGCGCTGGTGGCCACGCGCGGCACGGCCGCGTTCCTGCGCGACAACGGCATCGCCTGCGAGCAGATCAACAAGGTGATCGAGGGCCGGCCGCACATCGTCGACCTGATCAAGAATGGCGAGGTCGTGTATATCGTCAACACCACCGAGGGCCGGCAGGCGATCGCCGATTCCTTCTCGATCCGGCGCGAGGCCTTGCAGCAGCGGGTGACCTATTCGACCACCATCGCCGGCGCCAAGGCGCTGCTGCATTCGCTGGACTACCGCGACAGCGGCCCGGTATGGTCGCTGCAGGAACTCCACCGGGAACTGGAAGCACAGGCATGAGGGCACCACTGACGTCGAAGGGCGCGCTGCGCCTGCGCCTGGAACTCGAGGAACTCAAGTCGGTGAAGCGGCCGGCGGTGATCGCCGCGATCGCCGAGGCGCGGGCGCACGGCGACCTCAAGGAAAACGCGGAATACCACGCCGCGCGCGAGCAGCAGAGCTTCATCGAAGGCCGCATCAAGCTGCTCGAGGCCGAGCTGTCGCATGCACAGGTGATCGACGTATCCACGCTCAACGCCGGCTCGCGGGTGGTGTTCGGCGCGATCGTGGTACTGGCCGACACCCAGACCGACGAGGAGAAGACCTACCAGATCGTGGGCGACCTGGAGGCCGACATCAAGCAGGGCATGATCGCGATCTCCTCGCCGGTGGCGCGCGCGCTGATCGGCAAGCACGAGGGCGACGCGGTCACCATCGATGCGCCGGCCGGGAAGCGCGAGTACGAGATCGTCGGCGTCCGCTACGAAAGCTGAGCCCGGCATGGCCACGGCAACCTTGCTGCTGCCCGGGCGCGATCGCTTCGGCGGGCAGCCGTTGCCCGAACCGCTGGCGCGCGCGCTGGGGCGCGCCGATCGCTCCACGAACGCCGAACCGGGCGAGCGGGCGCAGTTGCTGCGCCATTTCGCGCTGTTGCCGCGTGGCTGGCCGGTCGCCGCATTGACCCGCCAGCTCGATGCCGGCGATGCCGCCGCTTCGCAATGGCTGCGCGCGGATCCGGCGTGGGTGCGACCGGAGATCAACGGCGCGCGCCTGCTGGCCTGCGGCGAAGGGCTGCATCTCACGCAGCAGGACGTCGATGCCCTGTTGCCGGCCCTGCGTCCGCTGTTCGGCGACGCAGGATTCCCGATCGATGCGCCGTTGCCGTCGCGCTGGTACCTGCGCATGCCGCAGGGAGCGACCTTGCCGCGCTTCGTCGAACCGGGCGACGCGCTCGGCGCGGACGTGTTCGATTCCATGGTCGGCACCGAAGCCGCGGCCGACGCCGGAAGCCGGCGTTGGCGCGCGCTGCTCAACGAAGCGCAGGTCGTGCTGCACAACCATCCATGGAATGCGAGGAGGGCGGCAGCGGGCAAGCCACCGGTGAACTCCCTGTGGTTCTGGGGCGCAGGCAAGGCGCCGGACCACGTCGCCAGTGCCCATGCCCGGGTGCATTCCGACGACGCGATGCTGCAGGCGCTGGCAATGGCGACGGGATTGCCGTCGTCGCGCCGTGCCCCGCGGTTTGCCGTGCCGGATACGGATGCATTGCTGGACTTGCGCGACCTGCGTGATCCAGCGCTGCTGTTCGACGACTGGTTGCTGCCGGCGCTCGAAGCGGTCCGGCGCGACGGATTGCAACGGTTGCGGCTGGATTTCGCCGACGGCCACGGGTACATGTTGGCGCGCGCGCAACGCTGGCGCCTGTGGCGACGGCCCTTGCGCGAACTCGCGGCAGCGCAGGCACGCCGGTCGGCTGCGTGAGCGCGGCCCGCACCATCCGCCGGCGCCAGGCGGCAACCGCCGATGGCGACTGGGGCGCGATGCCGCCGCTGCTGCAGCGCCTGCACGCTGCCCGCGGTGCCGGCGATCCGTCGCAGGCGCAACCTCGGCTGGCGCAATTGTTGCCGCCCGACAGCCTGGGTGGGCTCGATGCCGCCACGGCCCTGTTGGCAAGGGCGATCGCCGAGGATCGCCACATCCTGGTCGTCGGCGACTTCGACTGCGATGGCGCCACCGCCTGTGCGGTCGGCGTGCGCGGGCTGCGCATGCTCGGCGCCCGCAGGGTGTCCCATGCCGTGCCCAACCGCATGGTGCACGGCTACGGCCTGTCGCCTGGGCTGGTCGAGGACCTGGCCGGCTTGCAACCGCAACTGCTGGTCACGGTCGACCACGGCATTGCCTGCCACGCCGGCATCGCCGCGGCCAAGTCCCGCGGCTGGCAGGTCCTGGTCACCGACCACCACCTGCCGGGCGATGCGTTGCCGCCGGCCGATGCCATCGTCAATCCGAACCTGCGCGGCGACGCCTTCCCCAGCAAGATGCTCGCTGGCGTCGGGGTGATGTTCTACGTGCTGCTGGCGCTGCGCGCGAAGCTTCATTCCTGCGATCGTCCCGGTCGCGAAGGTCGAGCAGCGGACATCCATGGCCGCGCTTCCCGGCAACAGCCGCCTGATCTCAGATCGCTGTTGGACCTCGTGGCGGTCGGCACGGTCGCCGACCTGGTGCCGCTGGACGCCAACAACCGCGCGCTGGTCGCGGCCGGCCTGCGGCGCCTGCGCGCGGGGCAGGGCTGCGCGGGCCTGCAGGCATTGATCGAAGTCGCCGGGCGCGACCCGCGCACCCTGACCACCGCCGACATCGGCTTCGCCCTCGCACCGCGCCTCAATGCCGCCGGCCGGCTCGAGGACATGGCGCTGGGCATCGAGTGCCTGCTCAGCGACGACCCATGCCAGGCACGCGACATGGCCGCGACCCTCGACCGGATCAACGGCGAGCGCCGGGCGCTGCAGCAACAGATGACCGACGAAGCCGAGCACGCCCTGGCGCGGGTCACGCTCGCTGGCGTGCTGCCGCCGGCGTTGTGCCTGTTCGACCCGCAATGGCATCCGGGCGTGGTCGGGCTGGTGGCATCGAAACTCAAGGAGCGCTGCCACCGGCCGGCGTTCGCCTTCGCGCCGTCGGAGCCCGGCGGTGCGATGTTGCGCGGCTCGGCGCGTTCGATCCCCGGCCTGCACATCCGCGACGTGCTGGCCGCGGTGGACAGCGCCCACCCGGGCCTGGTCGAGCGCTTCGGCGGCCATGCGATGGCCGCGGGACTGAGCCTGTCGCGCGACGCGCTGCCGCGTTTCGAGCAGGCGTTGCAGGCGCAGGTCGCACGCGTCCTGGATCCCGCGTGGCTGCAGGCCGAGGTGCTCAGTGACGGCGAATTGCAGCCGCACGAGTTCGACGCCACCCACGCGCGCATGCTGCGCGATGGCGGACCCTGGGGGCAGGGTTATCCGGAGCCGCTGTTCGATGGGTGTTTCGACGTGCTGGCCTGGCGGGTGGTCGGCGAACGCCACCTCAAGCTGGAACTGGGAAGCGGGCTGCTGCGGCTCGCCGCGATCGAATTCGGCGGCTGGGACGGCCAACCGCCCCCGTCGAGGGTGCGCGTCGCCTACCGGCTGGAGCACGATGCCTACCGCGGCGGCGACGCGGTCCAGCTGGTAGTCGTGCACCGCGAGCCGGCGTGAGCGCGGCAGGCATGCGCCAACTGGTAAGATTCGCGGCCGTTCCGAACATCCGCCAGCACATGATCGAACTCAATCCCGTCCGCCAGCGCATCGCCGACCTCCGTGGCCGGCTGGATGCGCTGAGGGGGTATCTTTGACTACGATGCCAAGGTAGAGCGGCTCGAGGAAGTCAACCGCGAGCTCGAGAACCCGGACATCTGGAACGATTCCGAACGCGCGCAGGCGCTGGGCCGCGAGCGCTCCGCGCTGGACAAGAACGTCACCGGCATCCGCGAGCTCGGCGAAGGCCTGGCCGGCGCCGACGAGCTGCTGGACCTGGTCGCGGCCGAGGACGACCAGGAAACCGCCAACGCGATCATCGCCGACGTCGAACGCTACGCGCGCGGCGTCGACCAGCTCGAGTTCCAGCGCATGTTCTCCGGGCCGATGGACGCCAATGCCGCGTTCGTCGACATCCAGGCCGGCGCCGGCGGAACGGAGGCCCAGGACTGGGCCGAGATGCTGCTGCGCATGTACCTGCGCTGGGCCGAATCGCGCGGCTGGAAGACCGAGCTGCTGGAGGTCAGCGGCGGCGATGTCGCCGGGATCAAGTCGGCGACCTTCCGCGTGGAGGGCGACTACGCCTACGGCTGGCTCAAGACCGAGATCGGCGTGCACCGGCTGGTGCGCAAGTCGCCATTCGACTCCGACAACCGCCGCCACACCAGCTTCACCTCGGTGTTCGTGTCGCCGGAAGTCGACGACGAGATCGACATCGAGATCAACCCCGCCGACCTGCGCACCGACGTCTACCGTTCTTCGGGCGCGGGCGGCCAGCACGTCAACAAGACCGAATCGGCGGTGCGCATCACCCATGTCCCGACCAACACCGTGGTCGCCTGCCAGACCGAACGCAGCCAGCACGCCAACCGCGACCGCGCGATGAAGATGCTGGCCGCGAAGCTGTACGAACTGGAAGTGCAGAAGCGCAACGCCGAGAAGGATGCGCTGGAGGCGACCAAGTCCGACATCGGCTGGGGCAGCCAGATCCGCAACTACGTACTCGACCAGTCGCGGATCAAGGACCTGCGCACGGGCGTGGAGCGCAGCGATACGCAGAAGGTGCTCGATGGCGACCTGGACGAATTCATCGAGGCGAGCTTGAAATCCGGGCTGGAAGCCGGCTCCAAGCGCAGTGACGCCACTTGAGCAGCGCCGGCCATGCGCGGTCGCCATTGCTGCGCAAGCAGGATGCGGCGACTTCGATCGTGGGTGCTGCACGGCACCGGATTACTGCTTGCGCAGGAATGAAGAGCGAACGCGAACACCATGACTGACCCAGCACCCACTCCGCCCGCCGACGAAAACCACCTGGTCGCCGAACGCCGCGCCAAGCTTGCGGCATTGCGTGCGCAGGGCCCCGCCTTCCCCAACGATTTCCGCCGCACCGACCACGCCGGCGACCTGCAGGCCGCCTACGCCGACGCGGAGCGGTGGACCGGCGAGGCGCTGGAGGGCGAGGGCAGGCGGGTGGCGCTGGCCGGGCGGCTGCTGGCCAAGCGGGTGATGGGCAAGGCCGCGTTCGCGCAGGTCCAGGACGTGTCCGGCCGCATCCAGTTGTTCCTGCAGGGCAGTGCGCTGGGGGGCGCGTACGAGGCGTTCAAGGGCTGGGACATCGGCGACATCGTCGCCGCCACCGGCACGCTGATGCGCACCCGGACCGGCGAGCTCTCGGTCAAGGCCGACACGCTGCGGCTGCTGGTGAAGTCGTTGCGGCCGCTGCCGGACAAGTGGCACGGCTTGAGCGATGTCGAGCAGCGCTATCGCCAGCGCTATGTCGACCTGATCGTGAACCCGGAGGCGCGCGAGGTCTTCGTCAAGCGCTCGCGGGTCGTCGCGGCGATCCGCCGCTGGCTCGATGCCAGGCGTTTCCTGGAGGTCGAGACGCCGATGATGCATTACCTCGCCGGCGGCGCCACCGCCAGGCCGTTCACCACCCACCACAACGCGCTGGACCTGGAGCTGTTCCTGCGCGTGGCGCCGGAGCTTTACCTCAAGCGCCTGGTGGTCGGCGGTTTCGAGCGCGTGTACGAGATCAACCGCAACTTCCGCAACGAAGGCGTCAGCACCCGGCACAACCCCGAGTTCACCATGCTCGAGTTGTACGAGGCCTACGCCGGCTATGCCGAGGTCATGGACCTCGCCGAGTCGATGATCCGCGACGTCGCGCAGGAAGCGATCGGCAGCACCGCCCTGCAGTGGGAAGGCAACGCGATCGATCTCGGGCCGCGCTTCCGCCGCTGGAAGCTGGAAGACGCGGTCCGCGAGCTCAACCCGCGGATCACGGCCCCGGAATGCCGCGACCGGGACGCGCTGGCCGGGCATTGCGCGCGCCTGGGGATCCACGTCAAGCCGGGTCATGGCTGGGGCAAGCTGCTGCTGGAGATCTTCGAGAAGACGGTCGAGGCCGGGTTGCTGCAGCCGACCTTCATCACCCATTACCCGGTCGAGGTCTCGCCGCTGGCGCGGGAATCCGACACCGAGCCCGGCATCACCGACCGCTTCGAGCTGTTCATCGGCGGCAAGGAACTGGCCAACGGCTTCTCCGAGCTCAACGACCCCGAGGAGCAGGCCGCGCGCTTCCGCGCCCAGGTCGATGCCAAGGCCGGTGGCGACGATGAGGCGATGCACTTCGATGCCGATTACATCCGCGCTCTGGAAGTCGGGCTGCCGCCGACCGGGGGGTTGGGCGTCGGCATCGACCGCCTGGTCATGCTGCTCACCGATTCGGCTTCGATCCGTGACGTACTGCTGTTTCCCTACATGCGCCCGGAAAGCGGCGGCTGACGCAGGCCTGGAGCCGCCGGTTTCATCGTATAAGGCCGGGTGGGCACTTGCCCAAGCCGGCGACCACGGCGAGGATGTCGAAATGGCCATGCACGCACGCCAGGTACTCCCGACCCGGGGCGACTCGTGAATATCGTCATCCTCGACGACCAGAGCTCGATGCGCTCCATGTTGCGCCACATCCTCGAGGACATCAGTCCGGAGATGCAGGTGCTCGACTTCGAGTCGCCACTGGCGGCGCTGGACTGGTGCCAGGGCAACCGCCCGGACTTGCTGCTGCTCGACTACCGCATGCCGGAGATGGACGGGCTCGAGTTCGCGCGGCGCTTCCGCCGGCCGCTGGTGCATCGCGACGTGCCGATCGTGCTGGTCACGGTGGTCGGCGACGAGCCGGTGCGGCAGGCGGCGCTCGACGCGGGGGTCATCGACTTCCTGGTCAAGCCGATCCGGCCGCGCGAGCTGCGCGCCCGCTGCCGCAACCTGCTGCAACTGCGGCAGCAGTCCGAGTCGGTCAAGCAACGCGCGCTGTCGCTGGAACAGCGGTTGCTGTCGAGCATGCACGAGGTCGAGGAACGCGAGCGCGAGACCCTGTCGCGGCTGGCGCGTGCGATCGAATACCGCGATAGCGGCACCAGCGCCTACCTGGAGCGCATGGCGCACTTCGCCGGGCTGCTCGCCGAGGAGCTCGGCATGTTCGAGGAAGAGGTGCGGATGGTCGAGATGGCCGCGCCCCTCCACGACATCGGCAAGATCGCCATCCCCGACGCGATCCTGATGAAGGCGGGGCCGCTGGGCGAAGACGAACTGCAGATGATGCGCAGGCATCCGCGGATCGGGCACGAGCTGCTGAGTGGCAGCCAGAACCGGTTCATCCAGATGGGCGCGGTGATCGCGCTGCACCATCACGAGCGTTACGACGGGAGCGGCTACCCCGGAGGGCTGGCCGGCGAAGAGATCCCGATCGAGGCGCGGATCGTCGCCGTCGCCGACGTGCTCGACGCGCTGCTGTCGCCGCGGCCGTACAAGCCGGCGTGGGCGCTGGAGGATGCGCTGGACTACCTGGCCGAGCAAAGCGGGATCCTGTTCGATCCGCGTTGCATCGATGCGCTGATGAACTGCCGCGGCCGGCTGGACGATATCTGCCAGCGTTACTCGGCGACCTCCCGGCGCCCCGGCGTGGAATGACGACGCCGCCATGAGCCAGATCATGTCCCGGTTGGCCGCCCGCCTGTCGCATCGACCCGACAGCGAACACCAGCAGGCGTTGGTCCGGCTGGTGATGCTGGCAGTGGTCGTTGCCTACCTGCAAGGCGTGGTCAGCGGCCGTCCGGACTCCGCCGAGCCGCTGCGGATTTCGCTGCTGTTCCTGGCGGTGGAGTTCATGGTGGCGCTGGGCATCCTGGCCTGGATCCTCGCCCGGCCCGGGGTGTCCGCGCCGCGGCGCGTGCTCGGCATGGTCGCCGATTACAGCCTGATGGGCGTGGGCATGGTGCTGCTCGGCGAACTGCTGGCGCCGATGTACATCATCATCATGTGGGTGACGGTCGGGAACGGCCTGCGCTATGGCCCGCGCTTCCTGTATGCGGCGATCGGGTTCGCGGCCGCCACCTTCCTGATCGTGATCCTGCGCACGCCGTACTGGCAGGCCAATCCATGGCTGGGCTGGGGCCTGCTGCTGGGGCTGGTCGCGGTGCCGCTATACCTGAGTTCGCTGCTGCATGCGCTGGTGCGCGCGACCGAAGCGGCGAAGGCCGCAAGCGAAGCCAAAGGCCGCTTCCTGGCCAACATGAGCCACGAATTCCGCACCCCGCTCAACGGCATCGTGGGCATGGCCGAGCTGCTGGCGACCACGCCGATGAGCGCCGAGCAGCGCGACAGCGCCGAGGTGATCCAGACCTCGGCGCGGACACTGCAATCGCTGGTCGACGACGTGCTCGACTTCGCCACCATCGAGGCCGGCAAGCTCAAGCGCAGCGATGCGGATTTCAGCCTGGCCGAACTCGTGCGCGGGGTGCACGTGATGCTGTTGCCCAGCGCCCACGCCAAGGGCCTGGTGCTGGAAACCAGCATCGCGCACGAGGTGCCGGACACGCTGCATGGCGACAACGGCCACCTGCGCCAGATACTGATCAACCTGATGTCCAACGCGATCAAGTTCACCGAACACGGCAAGGTCGCGCTGGACGTGCAGCTGCAGCAGGCCGACGCGACCGGCGTGCGCCTGTTGTTCTCCGTGCGGGATACCGGCATCGGCATCCCCGAAGCAGACATCGGGCGCATCTTCGATGCCTTCGAGCAGGTCGATTCGGGTCGGGGCCGCCGCTTCGGCGGCACGGGCCTGGGCACCACCATCGCCAAGGTGCTGACCGAACTGCTCGGCGGGCGGATCGGGGTCGAGAGCCGGCTTGGCGCGGGCTCGCGCTTCTGGCTGGAGCTGCCGTTGCAGCTGGCCGAGGTCGCGGTTGCCAGGCCAGGCACCGGCAACGTCATCGCCTTCGACGATCCCTTCGTGCGCCATCGCGCGCGCGTGCGCCCGTTGCGGATACTGGTGGCGGACGACCAGGCGGCCAACCTGCTGGTGATGCGCAAGCTGCTCGAGAAAGCCGGGCATCGGCCGCAGCTGGTGGGCGACGGCAACGACGTGCTCACTGCGCTGGAGGCCCAGCAATTCGACGTGGTGATCACCGACCTGCACATGCCGGGCGTGAGCGGGATCGAAATCATGAAGCAGATGCGCTTCATGGAAGCGGGGCGCCAGCGCACGCCGTTCATCGTGCTGACTGCGGACGCCACGTCGGAGGCGCGACTGGAAAGCGAACGCGCCGGCGCCTACGCCTTCCTGACCAAGCCGCTGGCGATCGATCGCCTGCTGGAAAAACTGGCGGCCGTCGGCGAGGGCCCGGAATCCGCCGTCGAGGCCGAATCGAAAGCAGCGAACGTCGGCGGCAACATCGGCCCGGGGGCGGGCGGCAGCGCCGGCAATACGCTGTCGCATTACATCCTGGACGAGTTGCGCGAAATGAAGCTCGGCGAGGATTTCGTGCATCGCTTCCTTGCCGAATGCGCGCGCGACGCGCGCAAGGCGCTGGCTGCGATGGAAATCGCCGGCAACGCGTCGCACTGGGACGAATTCCGCGACGGCTGCCACGCGCTCAAGGGCGCGGCCGGCAACATGGGCGCCGTGCGCCTGGCGGGGATCGCCTCGGAAGGCATGAACCTGGCCAGCGATCGCCTCCAGCGCGACTGGCGCGGCTTGCTGCAGCAATTGCGGCAGCAATTGCAGCAGGCCCTCACCGCGTTGCGCGAACGCGGCGACCTGACCCGCCAGGAGGCGGAGTCCGACAACCCATGAGCCGGCAGGGCGTCAGCGCGCGCCGGCCGTGGTTTCTTCCGCCACCTGCGCCTCCGGGCGCCGCAACTGCGCACGCACCAGCCGTTCCATGATCCGCAGCGACTTGTCGCCGAGCTGCAACGCCGTGTCGACCCAGATCTCGGTGATGCGGGTGAGTTCGTCGAGGCTGACCGGATGCACCAGGTCGCGCACCCGATGCAGCGCCAGGCGCGCTGCGGCAATGCGGCGGTTCTGGCGGATCACCTCGTGCACCGCGCGCACGCCCTCGCCCTTGGGCGCCAGCACGTCGACGATGCCCATGCGATGTAGTTCGTCGCTGGTGTACATCCGGCCGTTGAGCATCATCTCCTCGGCCAGCTTGGGGCTGACACGGCGCGAGAGCAGCGAATAGGCGCCCATGCCGGGGAACAGGCCGAACAATACTTCCGGGAAACCCATCTGCACGCCGCTTTCCGCGACGATGGTCTGGCACGCCAGCGCAAGCTCGAAACCGCCGCCGAGCGCGTCGCCTTCGACCAGGCCGATGGTGTGCGCATTGGGATGCAGCCGCGTGTGCAGCAGGTGCACGCTGTCGACGCATTCGCGGGCGTAGCGCAGCAGGCCGTCGCGGTCGCGGGCGCGGATCAGCTGCGAGAACAGGTCAAGGTCGCCGCCGAGGTTGAACACGTGGGCGTCGGAGGCGAGCACGATGTGGGCGAGGTGGGCCCCGTCGGCGGTGGCCGATTCGCCGATGTCGTCGATGGTCTGCCGGGCGAACAGGCGCAGCTCGCGCAGCAGTTTCGGGGAAAAGCACGGCCGGTAACCGGGGTCCGCGAACGCCTGTTGCGCATGCATGAAACACCAGTGGGAGGCGTTTGAGGCATCGTGCTGGATGCGGATCGCGGACAGGACGGTGTCGCGATGGAGTGGCTCGACGTTAGGCATGGTGGTCCCCTCGTAAAACGGGCCGCCAGGCGGGTCGGGCCTCCGGTATGACGGCCAAGGGAAGGCATAGTTGCGCCCGACCGGCCGATTCTATCCCCGTCTGCCGCGGAAACCGCAATTGGCGGCCTGGAAGGAGCCCGGGGGGCTAGTGGGCCTCGTCGCGCAATTCCCGGCGCAGGATCTTGCCGACGTTGGTCTTGGGCAGTTCCGTCCGGAACTCGACGTATTTCGGGTGCTTGTAGCCGGTGAGGTTTTCGCGCGCATGCGCCTTGACCTGCTCGGCGGTGAGCGCGGGATCCTTCTTCACGATCACCACCTTGACCGCCTCGCCGGATTTGTCGTCCGGCACCCCGACCGCCGCGACCTCGAGTACTCCCGGCATCAGCGCGATCACGTCCTCGATCTCGTTGGGATACACGTTGAAGCCGGATACCAGGATCATGTCCTTCTTGCGGTCGACGATGTAGAAGAAGCCCTTTTCGTCCATCCGCGCCATGTCGCCGGTATGCAGCCAGCCTTCGGCGTCCATGACGTTGGCGGTTTCATCGGGGCGGTTCCAGTAGCCCTTCATCACCTGCGGACCCTTGATGCACAGCTCGCCAACCTCGCCGATGGGCAAGTGGCGACCTTCCTCGTCCTTGATGCAGGCATCGGTGGACGGTACCGGCAGGCCGATCGAGCCGTTGTATTCGGCCAGGTCCATCGGGTTGATGCAGGCGGCAGGCGAGGTTTCGGTCAGGCCGTAGGCCTCGATCAGGGTGCAGCCGGTTGCCTGCTTCCAGCGTTCTGCGACCGCACGCTGCACCGCCATCCCGCCGCCCAGCGTCAGGCGCAGGTGCGAAAAATCGATCTTGTCGAAGCCGGGCGTGTTGAGCAGGCCGTTGAACAATGTATTGACGCCGGTGATCGCGGTGAACGGGATCTTCGACAGTTCCTTGACGAAACCGGGCATGTCGCGCGGATTGGTGATCAGGTAGTTCAATGCGCCGAACTTCATGAACACCAGCCCGTTCGCCGTCAACGAGAAGATGTGGTACAGCGGCAGGGCGGTGATGATGATTTCCTCGCCGGGCTTGACGTTTGCGCGGACCCAGGCCGCCGCCTGTTGCATGTTGGCGACCAGGTTGCGATGGGTGAGCATCGCGCCCTTGGCCACGCCGGTGGTGCCGCCGGTGTACTGCAGGAAGGCGATGTCGTCCGGGTCGATCGACACCGTCGGCAGTTCCCGCCGCTGCCCCAGCACCAGTGCGTCGCGGAAGCGGATCGCGCCGGGCAGGCTGTAATCCGGCACCATCTTCTTCACGTGCCGGAGCACGAAGTTGACGATCGCGCCCTTCGGGAATCCGACCAGGTCGCCCAGGCCGGTGGTGATCGCCTGCCGGACCCGGGTCCCCGGGATCGCCTCCTGCACGGTGTGGCCGAAATTGTCGAGCACCACGATCGCACTGGCGCCGGAATCCTCCAGCTGGTGCCTGAGCTCGCGCGGGGTATACATCGGATTGACGTTCACCACCGTCAGGCCGGCGCGCAGGATGCCGAAGGTGGAGATCGGGTATTGCAGGCAGTTGGGCATCATGATCGCGACGCGATCGCCCTTCTTGAGCTGGAGTTCGCCGAGCAGGTAGGCCGCGAACTGCGCGCTGAGCCGGTCGATGTCGGCGTAGGTCAGGACCTTTCCGAGGTTGGCGAAAGCGGGGCGATCGCGGTAGTTGGCGATGGCGCTTTCGAGCACCGAGACGATCGACGGGTATTCGTCGGCGTCGATCTCGGCCGGTACTCCGGCGGGGTACTGATCCAGCCACGGACGTTCGGAACTCATCTGGACCCCCTCCCTGCGCGCATGCTTTCGACGCGACTTCGACATGACCCGATCGCCAGGCGGCCCGAATGCGCCCCCGTACGGTGTCCATCGGATTGGAGCATAGGCCCATGTGACTGGCAAGGCGACGAAACGCCTGCATTGCGTCGTACGCTTGCACACATCGCCGCCAGCCGCTGGCCAGCGGCCCAGGCAGGAGGTGGCAGCCGATGCGTACTCGTTCGTGGCCGGTCGTGGCACTGGTGCTGATGGCGTTGTGCGCATGCGCGCGCAGCACGCCGGAACAGCGGTTGCGCGCGGCCGTCTCTTCGTTGCAGGCCGCGATCGAAGCCCGTGACGCCGGCGACATCCGAGCGCTCCTGGCCGATGACTTCGTCGGCCCGGAAGGCCTGGATCGCGAGGGCGCGGTGCGGATGGCGCAGGCGATGTTCCTGCGCCATCGCGGCATCGGGGCCACGATCGCCGGCCCACTGCAGGTCCGGATGCAACCTGGGCATGCCAGCGTCCGCTTCGAAGCGGCCTTGACCGGCGGTTCGGGCGGAATCCTGCCCGATGCGGCGAGGCTCTACAGCGTCCAGACCGGCTGGCGGCTGCAGGACGGCGATTGGCGACTGACCAGCGCAAGCTGGACGCCACGCTTGTGATGCAAGCAAAAAGGCGGCCGCGAACGCCCGGCGCGCTGCGCCGGGCCGGGCTTCCGCCCGTCCGGAGCCGCTAGGCGGCCTGCCTGGCCGCCAGTTGCCGCAGCACGTAATGCAGGATGCCGCCGTTGCGGAAGTACTCCACTTCCTTCGGCGTCAGCAGCAGCACCTTCACCTCGAAACGGATCTCGCTGCCGTCGACCTTGCGGGCCACGATGCTGGCGGTCTTCGCCGCGCCGTCGTCCAGGCCGGTGATCGAGAGCGTCTCGCTGCCGTCCAGCCCCAGCACGCGTGCGTTCTCGCCGTCCTTGAACTGCAGCGGCAACACGCCCATGCCGACCAGGTTGGAACGGTGGATGCGTTCGAAGCTCTCGGCCACCACCGCCTTCACCCCCAGCAGGATCGTGCCCTTGGCCGCCCAGTCGCGCGAGGAACCGGTGCCGTATTCCTTGCCGGCGAACACCACCAGCGGGGTGCCGGCGGCCTTGTACTGCATCGCCGCGTCGTAGATCGACAGCTTCTTGCCATGGTCCGCGCCGGCGCCGTGGAAGATCGTGTTGCCGCCTTCCTCGCCTCCCAGCATCAGGTTCTTGATGCGGATGTTGGCGAAGGTGCCGCGCACCATCACGTCGTCGTTGCCGCGGCGGCTGCCGTAGCTGTTGAAGTCGGCCGGCTGCACCCCGCGCGACTGCAGGAAGCGGCCCGCCGGCGAGTCCTTCTTGATGTTGCCGGCCGGGGAGATGTGGTCGGTGGTGATCGAATCGCCGAACAGCCCGAGCACGCGTGCGCCGTGGATGTCGTCGATCGAGCCGACCTGCATGGTCATCCCGTCGAAGTAGGGCGGGTTCTTGATGTAGGTCGAATCGGCGCTCCAGGCGTAGCTCTCGCCCTCGGGCGAGGCGATCTTCGCCCAGCGGCTGTCGCCCTTGAACACGTCGGCGTAATTCTGCGCGAACATCTCCGGGCCCACGGTGGCGGCGATCATGTCGCCGATCTCCTTGTTGGTCGGCCAGATGTCGCGCAGGTACACGTCCCGGCCGTCGCTGCCCTTGCCCAGCGGCTGGGTGGTGAGATCGATGTCGACGGTGCCGGCGATCGCGTAGGCCACCACCAGCGGCGGCGAGGCGAGGTAGTTCATCTTCACCTCGGGATGCACGCGCCCCTCGAAATTGCGGTTGCCGGAGAGCACCGAGGCCACGACCAGGTCGTGTTCGGCGATGCCGCGCGAGACTTCGTCCGGCAGCGGGCCGGAGTTGCCGATGCAGGTGGTGCAGCCATAGCCGACGACGAAGAAGCCGAGCTTCTCCAGTTCCGCGAGCAGGCCCGCCTTCTTCAGGTAGTCGGTGACCACCAGCGAACCCGGGCCGAGCGAGGTCTTGACCCAGGGCGCGGCCTTCAGGCCCCTGGCGGCGGCGTTGCGGGCCAGCAGGCCGGCGCCCAGCATCACCGCCGGGTTGGAGGTGTTGGTGCAGGAAGTGATCGCGGCGATCACCACCGAACCGTCCTTCAGGTAATGGTCCTGGTCGGCGATGCGGATCAGCGACTCGGGCGCCGCTGCCAGGTGCTCGGCCTGCGGCTGGTCGCCGCCTTCTTCGTCCATGCGCTTGACCTCGGTCTTCCTCGGCGCGCGGTTGGCGATGAGGCCCTCGAGGTTGGTGCGGTAGTTCTCGCCCAGTTTTTCCAGCAGCACGCGATCCTGCGGGCGCTTGGGACCGGCCAGCGACGGCTTGACTTCCCCCAGGTCGAGCTCGAGGGTCGCGCTGTACTGGGCATGCGGCGAATCGGGCGTGTGCCACAGGCCCTGCGCCTTGGCATAGGCCTCCACCAGCGCGATCTGCGCCTCGCTGCGCCCCGACAGGCGCAGGTAGCGCACCGCCTCGGCGTCGATCGGGAAGATGCCGCAGGTCGCGCCGTATTCGGGCGCCATGTTGGCGATGGTGGCGCGGTCGGCCAGCGGCAGGTGCTGCAGGCCGTCGCCATGGAATTCCACGAACTTGCCGACCACCCCCAGCGCACGCAGCATCTGGGTGACGGTCAACACCAGGTCGGTGCCGGTGGCGCCTTCGGGCAGCTTGCCGGTGAGCCGGAAGCCGACCACCTGCGGGATCAGCATCGACGACGGCTGGCCGAGCATCGCGGCCTCGGCCTCGATCCCGCCGACGCCCCAGCCGAGCACGCCGATGCCGTTGATCATGGTGGTGTGCGAGTCGGTGCCGAACACGGTGTCCGGGAACGCCATCAGCTCGCCATCGACCTCGCGCTCCATCACCACCCGCGCCAGGTGCTCCAGGTTGACCTGGTGGACGATGCCGGTGTTGGGCGGCACCACCTTGAAGTTCTGCAATGCCTTCTGGCCCCAGCGCAGGAAGCTGTAACGCTCCTGGTTGCGCTGGAACTCGATCTGGCCGTTGATGTCGAGCGCGTCGGCGCGGCCGAACACATCCACCTGCACCGAGTGGTCGATCACCAGTTCGGACGGGATCTGGGGGTTGATCTGGCCCGGCCTGCCGCCCAGGCGGGCGACCGCGTCGCGCATCGCCGCCAGGTCGACCACGCACGGCACGCCGGTGAAATCCTGCAGCAGCACGCGCGCCGGCATGAACGCGATCTCGGTGTCCGGCTCGTCCTTCGGATCCCACTTCGCCACGGCCTCGATGTGCGCCGGCAGCACGGTCACGCCATCCTCGTGGCGCAGCAGGTTCTCCAGCAGGATCTTCATCGAGTAGGGCAGCTTCGCCAGGTCGAAGCGCTTGCCGAGTTCGGGCAGGCTGGAGTAAGCGTAGGACTTGCCGTTGACGTCGAGGCGTGCGCGGGTGGCGAAGGAGTCAGCCATGTGGGGCTCCGGGCTAGAGGGGGGAGGCGGGGGGAAACACCGCAATCGAGCCCCGCAATTATGCCGGAAATGCCGTGCTGCCGCACCGTTGCGGGTGCAACGCGCCGTGCCGCTGGCTAGTCCAGCGCCGCGTCGATCGCGGCAACCATGTCCCGCCGCCGGACCAGGAAATCCCACAGGCTGCCGCCCAGTTGCCGCCACAGCACCGCCGAACGCAGTGCCGCCAGCAGCACTGCGCGGATCTCGGCCACGACCCCGGCCTGGCCCAGGTAATGCGGGTTGCCCTGGACCATCACCCGCGGTCGCAGGTGGCTGACGGTGTCGGAATACAGGCTGCCGAGCGCGGCCATGACTTCGGGGTGCGTGCTGCCCAGTCGTTCGGCGTTGGCGGCGAGCGCGAGGAGGCCTTCGTGCACCCGTTGCGCCATCGGATCCCGGACGAAACGGCGCTCGAGCTGCAGCAGCGCCAGCGCCAGCCGCGGCAGCAGTTCGTCGCGGGTCTCGCCGCGGAAATAACCGCGCAACAGCAGCAGCCCGGGGCGCAACGCGGGGGCACCGCCATAGACCTCGGCCGGGGATTCGGCATCGATGCGGAACACGCTGTCCAGCGCGGTGGAGAGGATCGCGGCATCGGCCTGGCCGGTATCGGCGATCCGCCGTACCTGTGCCAGCGCCTGCGCCAGGCCGGCCAGCGCCAGCATGCGGTCGTCGAGGGAACTCATGCCTGTCCTGCGTGCAGTTGCGGGGACTCGCCGTCGCGCAGCCGCGATTCCAGCGGCGCATCGGTGGCGGCGATCACGGCACCGCCGATGCAGGTATCGCCGTCGTACATGACCAGCGACTGCCCCGGCGTGACCGCGCGCTGGTCGCGCGCGAAACGCACGGCGAGGCCGCCGTCGTCCAATACCTGCACCTCGCACGGCTCGTCGTGTTGCCGGTAGCGCACCTGGGCGGTGCAGGCGAAGCGCCGGGCCGGGGCATTGCCTGCGATCCAGTGCGCCGGTTCCGACCACAACCTGGAGGATTGCAGCCATGGACTGTCGTGGCCCTGGTCGACGTAGAGCACGTTGCCCGCGACGTCCTTGCCGACGACGTACCACGGCGCCGGCTCGCGGCCGCGCACCCCCCCCAGGTGCAGGCCTTCGCGTTGGCCGAGGGTGAAATGGAACGCGCCCGGATGCTGGCCGAGCACGCACCCTTGCGGATCGCGGATCTCGCCGGGCTGCGCAGGCAGGTAACGGCCGAGGAACTCGCGGAAATCGCGTTCCCCGATGAAGCAGATGCCGGTGGAATCCTTCTTGGCCGCGGTCGGCAGGCCAGCCTCGGCGGCGATCCGGCGCACCTCGGCCTTGGGCAGGTCGCCCAGCGGGAAACGCGTCGCGGCCAGCTGCGCCTGCCCCAGCTGGTGCAGGAAATAACTCTGGTCCTTGCCGCGATCGGCCGCACGCAGCAGGCGCCATTGGCCGCCTTCGCGTGCGATCCGCGCATAGTGCCCGGTGGCGATGGCTTCGGCCCCGAGCTCGCGCGCGGCGTCGAGGAAGTGCTTGAACTTGACCTCGCGATTGCACAGCACGTCCGGGTTCGGGGTGCGCCCGGCGGCGTATTCGGCGAGGAAATGCGCGAACACGCCGTCCCGGTACTCGCGCGAGAAGTCGCGGAAGTGGATCGGGATTCCAAGCCGGCCGCAGACGGCGACCGCGTCGCGGCGGTCGTCCTCGGCGCGGCAAAGGCCGCTGCCGTCGTCGGCCCAGTTGTCCATGAACAGGCCGGCGATGTCCTGGCCGGCGCGTTGCAGCAGCAGCGCCGCGACCGAGGAATCGACCCCGCCGGACATGCCGACGATGGTGCCCGGCCCCTCGTGCGCCATCGTGGTCATGCCAGCTGCCGCAGCAGCGACAGGGGATGCCGGCATCCGGCCAGGCAATCGGCGACGACCTGCCAGACCAGCGGGCTGCGATGGCGGTCGCGGGCATCGAGCAGCTCCGCGGGGGTCAGCCACAGGGCCTGCACGATGCCCTCGTCGAGCTTGCGCCGCGGATCGTGGCGCACCGGCTCGGCGGCGAAGGCGAAGCGCAGGTAGTGCCGGCCCTCGCTTTCACCGGAACGCGCCGGCGCCTGCCACTGGTAGCCACCGATGAAGGCGGTCAGGCGCACGTCCCAGCCGGTTTCCTCGCGGGTCTCGCGCAATGCCGCGTCCTGCAGGCTCTCGTCCGGCTCCAGGTGGCCGGCCGGCTGGTTGAGCACCAGGCCGCGGCCATTGGCGCGCTCTTCCACGCACAACAGGCGGCCGTCGCGCACCACCACGGTGGCCACGGTGACGTCAGGTTGCCAGAAGCGTCCTTCGCGGTAGCTCATGCCGCCATTGTCCGTCGGCGGCCGCCGCTGCGTCCACGCCCCGTTCGTATAATCGGCGCATGGGCACGAAACCGGGCAACGAACGCGACCACGGCGTGGTGGTCGAAACCAGCAAGCCGGAGGTGGCGCGGCCGCCGCTGTACTCGGTCCTGCTGCTGAACGACGACTACACCCCGATGGATTTCGTGGTCGACGTGCTGGTGCGTTTTTTCGGCATGAACATCGAAAAGGCGACCCAGGTCATGCTCCACGTCCACACCCGCGGCCGCGGCGTCTGCGGGGTGTTCACCCGCGAGGTGGCGGAGTCCAAGGTGGCGCAGGTGAACGAATACTCAAGGCTCAACCAGCACCCGTTGCTGTGCACGATGGAGAAGGCGTAGAAGGACTTGCAGGAGGCGGATCGCCGCCCCACATAGTCGGCAGTGATGTCGCCAGGCCTCCGGAGGCCCCCGCCCCATGTTCAGCAAGGATCTCGAATACAGCATCGGCCAGTGCTACAAGCGCGCCCGCGAGGCGCGCCACGAGTACATGACGGTCGAACACCTGCTGCTGGCGCTGCTCGACAACCCCTCGGCCGAGGCCGTTCTCAAGGCCAGCGGCGCCGACTTCGCGCAGTTGCGCGCCGAGCTGGAGCAGGCGATCGAAAAGTCGGTGGTCAAGCTCGACGCCGACGACGGCCGCGACACCCAGCCCACGCTCGGCTTCCAGCGGGTGCTGCAGCGCGCCGTCTACCACGTCCAGTCCTCGGGCAAGAAGGAGGTCACGGGCGCCAACGTGCTGGTGGCGATCTTCGGCGAGAAGGACTCGCACGCGGTCTACTACCTCAACCAGCAGGACGTGACCCGGCTGGACGCGGTCAACTACCTGTCGCACGGCATCGCCAAGCAGGGCGGCGAGGAATCGCGCGGGCACGAGGAAGGCAGCCACCCCGAGGGCGCCGAAGGCGAGGCCAAGGCGGACGCGCTCGCCGAGTTCGCCAGCAACCTCAATGAACTGGCGCTCGCCGGCAAGATCGATCCGCTGGTCGGGCGCGCCGACGAGGTCGAGCGCACCATCCAGGTCCTGTGCCGCCGGCGCAAGAACAACCCGCTGTACGTCGGCGAGGCCGGTGTCGGCAAGACCGCGCTGGCCGAAGGGCTGGCCAAGCGCATCGTCGAGGGCAATGTCCCCGAGGTGCTGGCCGACGCCACCATCTATGCGCTCGACCTGGGCGCGCTGGTCGCGGGCACCAAGTATCGCGGCGACTTCGAAAAGCGCCTCAAGGGCGTGCTGGCCGCGCTGAATAAGATCCCCGGCGCGATCCTGTTCATCGACGAGATCCACACCATCATCGGCGCCGGCTCGGCTTCGGGCGGCACCATGGATGCGTCCAACCTGATCAAGCCGATGCTGGCCTCGGGCGAGCTGCGCTGCATCGGCTCGACCACGTTCCAGGAATACCGCGGCATCTTCGAGAAGGACCGCGCGCTGGCGCGACGCTTCCAGAAGATCGACATCGTCGAGCCGACGGTGGGCGAGACCGTCGAGATCCTGCAGGGGCTGAAGCCGCGCTATGAATCCCACCACGGCGTGACCTACGCCGACGAGGCGCTGCAGGCGGCGGTCGACCTGTCGGTCAAGCACATCGGCGACCGCCTGCTGCCGGACAAGGCGATCGACGTGATCGACGAGGCAGGGGCCCGCCAGCGGCTGCTGCCGCTGGACGTGCGCAAGAGCCTGATCGACGTCGAGGAGATCGAGGTGATCGTGGCCAAGATGGCGCGGATCCCGACCAAGCAGGTCAGCGCCTCGGACAAGGACGTGCTCGAGCACCTGGAGCGCAACCTGAAGATGGTGATCTTCGGCCAAGACCCGGCGATCGAGACCCTGACGTCGGCCATCAAGCTGGCGCGCTCGGGGCTGGGCAACCCGGAAAAGCCGATCGGCAACTTCCTGTTCGCCGGCCCCACCGGCGTCGGCAAGACCGAGGTCACCAAGCAGCTGGCGCTGCAGCTGGGGATCGAGCTGGTGCGCTTCGACATGAGCGAGTACATGGAATCGCATTCGGTGTCGCGCCTGATCGGCGCGCCCCCGGGCTACGTCGGCTTCGACCAGGGCGGGCTGCTGACCGAGAAGATCGTCAAGACCCCGCATTGCGTGCTGCTGCTCGACGAGGTCGAGAAGGCGCACCCGGACATCTTCAACATCCTGTTGCAGGTGATGGATCGCGGCGTGCTCACCGACACCAACGGCCGCGAGGCGAACTTCAAGAACGTGATCCTGGTGATGACCACGAACGCCGGCGCGGCGCAGGCGGCGCGGCGCTCGATCGGCTTCACCCAGCAGGACCATTCCAGCGACGCGATGGAAGTGATCCGCCGCGGGTTCAGCCCGGAGTTCCGCAACCGGCTGGATGCGGTGGTGCAGTTCCAGGCGCTGGGCATGGAACACATCCTGCGCGTGGTCGACAAGTTCCTGATCGAGCTGGAGGCGCAGCTGCACGAAAAGGGCGTGAGCCTGTCGGCGACGCCGGCGGCGCGCGACTGGCTGGCGCAGCACGGCTTCGACCCGCTGATGGGCGCGCGGCCGATGGCGCGCGTGATCCAGGACAAGGTCAAGCGCCCGCTGGCCGACGAGCTGCTGTTCGGAAAGCTGGCCCACGGCGGCCGCGTCGGCATCGACGTCAGGGACGGCGAGTTGGTGGTCGATGCCCAGGCGGAGCCGGAGAAGCTGTTGCCGGCGGTGGTCGGGTAAACCCCCGGCCACGAAGCCGCGGCAACGAAAAGGCGGCCAATGGCCGCCTTTTTTTCGCGATCACCCCGGCATGGTCACTTCATGCGGTAGGTGATGCGCCCCTTGGTCAGGTCGTAGGGCGTCATTTCGACCTTGACCTTGTCGCCGGTGAGGATGCGGATGTAGTTCTTGCGCATCCGCCCCGAGATGTGGGCAATGATCTCGTGGCCGTTCTCCAGCTTCACCCGGAACATGGTGTTCGGGAGGGTCTCGGAGATCGTGCCTTCGAATTCGATGACGTCGTCTTTCGCCATGTGTTTCCTGGATATACCGCAATGACTTGTCGCAATGGCCTGCGGCAATGGCTTGCAGGGCGGAACCTGCGAGGAGTCGAGGCGGACGCGTTCGGCGCCCGAAAGTCGGACATTCTGACACGCACGGGGAGGCCGCGCAAAACCGCCACTAAACGGCGAGCCGGGCGGCCGCGAGCTCGCCGAAGCATTCCGACCACGGGCCGGGGGCTGCCGGCGCCGCCACCAGCGTGGCGATCCGGCGCAGGAAATCGGCCCGCGGCCAGGCCTCGGCACCGAGGCCGACCAGGTGCGGGTTCTCGACCTGGGCGTCGATCAGCGGCCAACCCCAGTCGTGAAGGCGCCTGGCGAGGGCGGCCAGCGCCACCTTGGACCCGCCGGATCGCGCGCTGAACATGCTTTCGGCGAAGAACATCCGGCCGATCGCGACGCCGTACAGGCCACCGACCAGATCGGCACCATCGGAATCGGCGTCGTCGAACACCTCGATCGAATGCGCGTGCCCGAGCCGGTGCAGCGCGCCGTATGCCGCGCGCATGTCGGCGGTGATCCAGGTGCCGTGCTGGCCTGCCCGCGGCGCCTGGGCGCAGGCATCGATCACCGCGTCGAAGTTCCCATCGGCGCGCACGACCCACCGCGACCGGCGCAACGAACGCCGGAAACGGGAAGACAGGTGCACGCCCTCGCTGCGGAACACCATGCGCGGGTCCGGCGTCCACCACAGCAGCGGCTGGCCATCCGAGTACCAGGGAAAAATGCCATGGCGATAGGCGTTGAGCAGGCGGGCGGGGGAGAGGTCGCCGCCCGCGGCGATCAATCCGTCCGGATCGCGCAATGCCTGCCGCGCCGGCGGGAACGGCGCCAGTGGGTCGGTGGGAAGCCAGGGCAGCGGCATCCGGCCATTGTGGCCCGCCAGGCGCGCGATGGCATCGGTTGCGGCGGAGGATCCGCGTCATTGCCAGCCTCGCTGTACAGGCCGGGACATGACGGCTTCGCGACCGCGGCAAGGGCGCCTCGCAGCCGGCATGGCGGGCCAAGGCGGGCGTGCCCCGGATCTTCCCCCTACCCGGCGCGGAACGGCGAATGCGCCCGCAGCGCATCCGAGTACCGCAGGACCGATTGCGCCTCTTCCTCGCACCACGGCGCCAGCGCCGCGGCGAAGGCCGGGTCGGCGATCCAGTGGCGGCTGCGCACCAGGCTCGGCAGGAAGCCGCGCGCGAGCTTGTGCTCGCCCTGCGCGCCCGGTTCGAAGCAACCCAGGCCTTCGCGCAGGCAGTACTCGATGCCCTGGTAGTAGCAGGTCTCGAAGTGCAACCCCGGGACGCGGCCGCCATCGGCCGCGGCATCGGCGCCCCAGTAGCGCCCGTAAAGCGTGTCGACGCCGCGCAGGCAGAGCGCACCGGCGATGTTGCGGCCGTCGCGCACGGCGAGGAACAGCACCAGTTGCCGCGGCATCGCCCGCGCGAGGTGGCGCAGGAAATCAAGGGTCAACGTCGGCGCATTGCCGTATTCGGCGAACGTGCCCAGGTAGAAGCGGTGCATCGCGGCGAGGTCGGCGTCGTCGGCTTCGTCGCCGTGGACGATGCGGAAGCCGACCCCGGCGCGGGCGACCCGGGCGCGTTCCTGGCGGATGTTCTTGCGGTGCTTGTGGTCCATCGCCGCCAGGAACCCGTCGAAACCGGTCCATCCAGCCTCGTTGCGCCAGTGGTACTGGACGTCGATCCGCGGCAGCCAGTCGCCGCCGAAGGCCGCGTCCTCGTCCCGTGGGTGGAAATTGACGTGCGCCGAGGACAGCCCGGCGGCGCGGGTGGTGGCGACCATCGCCTGCACGAGCGCGCGCCGCCCGGCATCGTCGCGGGCCAGCAGGCGCGGCCCGGTCGCCGGGGTATACGGCACCGCGCACAGCCATTTCGGGAAGTAGTCCTGCCCATGGTGGGCATACGCACGCGCCCAGGCGTGGTCGAACACGAACTCGCCATGCGAATTGGTCTTGAGGTAACCGGGCGCCGCTGCGACCAGGGCATCGCCGTCCCACAGCGCCAGGTGCCGCGGCGTCCAGCCGTAGCCATCGCGCAGCACCCCGTGCCGTTCCATGCCCGCGAGGAAGGCATGCGCCACGAACGGATTGCGCCCGTCGTGCAGCGCATCCCATTGCGCGGCGGGGATGTCCGACAGCGCGCCGTGGACGCGCGCCGTCGCCATCAGTCGTTCTTGTCGAGGAAGCGCTCGGCGTCCAGCGCCGCCATGCAGCCGAAACCGGCCGAGGTGATCGCCTGGCGATAGTGCTGGTCGGCGACGTCGCCGGCGGCGAACACGCCCCTGACCGAGGTTTCGGTGGCGCCGCCGGACAGGCCGGAGCGGATCTCCAGGTAGCCGTTGTTCATCGCCAGCTGGCCTTCGAACAGCGAGGTGTTCGGGGTGTGGCCGATGGCCACGAACAGCCCGTGGATGTCCAGCTCGCGGGTCGAGTCGTCCAGCACCGACCTGACCCGCAGGCCGGTGACGCCGGCCTCGTTGCCCAGCACCTCGTCGACGACGTGGTGCCACACCGGTTCGATCTTGCCGGCCTGGATCCTGGCCTGCAGCTTGTCCTGCATGATCTTCTCGGCGCGCAGGGTGTCGCGGCGATGCACCAGGTAGACCTTGCGGCAGATGTTGGACAGGTACAGCGCTTCCTCGACCGCGGTGTTGCCGCCGCCGACCACCGCCACGTCCATGTCCTTGAAGAAGAAGCCGTCGCAGGTGGCGCAGGCGGAAACGCCGCGGCCCTTGAACTTCTCCTCCGAAGGCAGGCCGAGGTACTTGGCGGTGGCGCCGGTGGCGATGATCAGCGCATCGGCGGTGTATTCGCCGTTGTCGCCCTTGAGCCGGAACGGGCGCTGCGACAGGTCGGCGCTGTGGATGTGGTCGAAGATCGTCTCGGTCTCGAAACGCTCGGCATGCGCCTGCATCCGTTCCATCAGCGCCGGGCCCATCAGCCCATGCGCGTCGCCGGGCCAGTTGTCGACTTCGGTGGTGGTCATCAACTGCCCGCCCATCTGCAGGCCGGTGACGACCACCGGCTTGAGGTTGGCGCGCGCGGCGTAGACAGCGGCGGTCCAGCCCGCGGGGCCGGAGCCCAGGATCAGCAGGTTGCAGTGCTTGGCGGAACTTATCGAGGCTGGGGTCATGGGTATAATCGTCGGCAGGAATCGCGTCGTCGAAAACAGACGCCGAGGCTGCATAGAGTGGCGGCCCGGCACCGGCAAAACAAGGCGGCCCTGCGGGGGGCGACGCAGCATCCATACCGACACCCGGCCTTCGCGGCCGGAATTTTTATCCTGCTGAGGCTAACGAAATGCGGATCGGCGTTCCCAAGGAAACCAAGACCCTCGAAGGGCGCGTGGCGCTCGTTCCCGCCGCGGCCGGCGACCTGGTCAAGCGCGGCCACGAGGTCTGGATCGAGAAGGACGCCGGCATCAAGTCGGGTTTCAAGGATGCCGAATACGGCGCGCTCGGCGTCAAGGTCGCGCCCGATGCCGCCGCGCTGTACGAAAAGGGCGAACTGATCGTCAAGGTCAAGGAGCCGATCGCGGGCGACCTGGCGCTGCTGCGCAAGGACCACCTGCTGTTCTGCTACCTGCACCTGGCAGCCGAGCCGGCGTTGACGAAGCAGCTGCTCGACATCGGCCTGACCGGCGTCGCCTTCGAGACCGTCGAACTGCCCAACGGCGACCTGCCGCTGCTGGCGCCGATGTCGGTGATCGCCGGCAAGATCGGCGTGCAGGTCGGCACCCACCTGCTGCACCAGCCCATGGGCGGCAAGGGCAAGCTGCTCGGTGGCCTGCCGTCGACCGAGCGCGGCAACGTGGTGGTGTTCGGCGCAGGCAAGGCCGGCGGCGCGTCCGCCGCGCTGGCCGCGGCCGCGGGCGCGAACGTGACGGTGTTCGAGATGCGCCAGGACCGCATGGACGAAATGATGCGCCTGGGCAACAACGTGACCGCGCTGTATCCCTACCATGACGTCGTCGCGCGCGCGGTCGCCGCCGCCGACCTGGTGGTGGGCGCGGTGCTGGTCACCGGCGCCAAGGCCCCGCACGTGATGACCCGGCAGATGCTGCAGGACATGGAGGACGGCAGCGTGGTGGTCGACATCGCGATCGACCAGGGGGGCTGCTTCGAGACCTCGCGCCCGACCACCTGGAAGGAACCGACCTACGTCGAGGAGGGGGTGACCCATTTCTGCGTCACCAACATGCCTGGGGCAGTGCCGCAGACCTCGTCGCAGGCGATCTGCGCGGCGATCCTGCCATGGGTCAACAAGCTGGCGTCCGGCGACGACTGGCGCAACAACGCCGCCCTGGTGCGGGGCATCAACGTCGAGGCCGGCAAGCTGGTGCATCCGGCGTTGCTGGACATGAAACTCTGAACCCCGCAGCCTGCCGCGGCGCTGGTGACTGACCCTGATGGCTTGTACTATCAAGCCATTAGGGGCATTTCTTAAGGTCTGACCGCACGGTGGCACGCCCGCTCTCCGAACGCAGCAAGAGCAATCGCGCCGGCTCCAGGCGACCGTCGTCGGTCGCCTCCAATCCGCGTCGCCAGCGGCTGTGGCGCGACATCGCCCTGATCCTGGTGGCGCCGCTGCTGCTGTACCTGCTGGCCAGCCTGTTCACCTTCTCCCCGCAGGACCCGGGCTGGTCGCACTCGGGCAGCGTCACCGCGCCGCTGCACAACGTCGGCGGCCGCGTCGGGGCATGGCTGGCGGACGTGCTGCTGTACCTCACCGGCTACGTCGCCTTCCTGTTGCCGCTGGTGCTGGGGCTGCTCGCCTGGATCGCGCTGTTCGGGATGGACAGCGACGGCGACGGTGATGCCGACCTGGGACCGGCCTTGCGCCTGGTCGGCATCGTCGGCTTCCTGGTGTCGGCCACCGGCCTGCTGTACCTGCGCCTCGGCCCGGCCGCCGACTTCTCAGCGGGCAGCGGCGGCATCCTGGGGCAACTGGTCGGCCGCTCGCTGTACCGCGGCTTCGGCCCGGTCGGCGGCAACCTGTTCCTGCTGGCGCTGCTGCTGGTGTCGATCACGCTGGCGACCGGGCTGTCGTGGCTCGGGGTGATGGACCGGATCGGCCGTGCCGTGCTGGCGCTGGGTCCGCTGTTCCGGCGCGGCACGCAGCAGGCCGGCGAATGGCAGCAGGCACGGGCGATGCGCGGGGAGCGCGAGGAGGTGCGCAAGTTCGACAGCGAACTGCGCGCCAGGCGTTCGCCGGTCAGGATCGAACCGCCGGCGCCGGCGCTGGTGGAAAAGAGCGACCGCGCCAAGCGCGAGCAGCAGATCCCGCTGTTCCATGTCGGCGACGGCTCCGGCATCCCGCCACTGGCGCTGCTCGACGACCCCAAGCCGCAGCAGAAGGGCTACAGCGAGGAAACGCTTGAAACCCTGTCGCGGCAGATCGAATTCAAGCTCAAGGATTTCCGCATCGACGCGCAGGTCGTCGGCGCCTATCCGGGGCCGGTGATCACGCGCTTCGAGATCGAGCCGGCGCCGGGCATCAAGGTCAGCCAGATCTCCTCGCTGGACAAGGACATCGCCCGCGGCCTGAGCGTCAAGGCGGTCCGCGTGGTCGACGTGATCCCGGGCAAGTCGGTGGTCGGCCTCGAGATCCCGAACTCGCACCGCGAGATGATCTTCCTCAGCGAACTGCTGCGCTCCAAGGAATACGACAAGTCGCCGAGCCCGCTCACGCTGGCGCTGGGCAAGGACATCGCGGGTCGTCCGACCGTGGCCGACCTGTCGCGCATGCCGCACCTGCTGGTCGCCGGCACCACCGGTTCGGGCAAGTCGGTCGCGGTCAACGCGATGGTGCTGTCGCTGTTGTACAAGGCCGGCCCGCAGGACGTGCGGATGCTGATGATCGACCCGAAGATGCTGGAGCTCAGCGTCTACCAGGGCATCCCGCACCTGCTCGCGCCGGTCGTGACCGACATGAAGGAGGCCGCCAACGGCCTGCGCTGGTGCGTCGCGGAGATGGAGCGGCGCTACAAGCTGATGAGTGCGGTCGGCGTGCGCAACCTCGGCGGCTTCAACAAGAAGGTCAGGGACGCGATCGACGCCGGGCAGCCGATGATGGACCCGCTGTTCAAGCCCAACGCCGAGTTGAACGAAGCGCCGCGGCCGCTGGAGACGCTGCCGTTCATCGTCATCTTCATCGACGAATTCGCCGACATGATGATGATCGTCGGCAAGAAGGTCGAGGAACTGATCGCGCGACTGGCGCAGAAGTCGCGCGCCGCCGGCATCCACCTGATCCTGGCGACGCAGCGGCCGTCGGTGGACGTCATCACCGGCCTGATCAAGGCCAACATCCCGACCCGCATCGCGTTCCAGGTGTCGAGCAAGATCGACTCGCGCACGATCCTCGACCAGAGCGGCGCCGAAACGCTGCTCGGCCACGGCGACATGCTGTACCTGCCACCGGGTACGGCGATGCCCGAACGCATCCACGGCGCCTTCGTCAGCGACGAGGAGGTGCATCGCGTGGTCGAGCACCTCAAGCAGAGCGGCGACGGTCCGCAGTACATGGAAGGCGTGCTGGAAGAAGTGCAGTCGCTCGGCGACGGCACCGTGGTCGGCGCCACCGGGCTCCCGGAGAGCGGCGGCGGGGGAGGGGACGAATCCGACCCGCTGTACGACGAGGCGGTGCGCATCGTCACCGAGACCCGGCGCGCGTCGATCTCCGGCGTGCAGCGACGGCTGAAGATCGGCTACAACCGCGCTGCGCGGCTGATCGAGGCGATGGAAGCGGCCGGGATCGTGACCCCGCAGGAGCACAACGGCGACCGCAGCGTGCTCGCCCCGCCGCCGCCCAAGTAAGCCAGCCAGGCGAGCCCGGATCGGCACTGAACGGGGCGCGGGCAGGGCGGGGTTCGTGAGCCCGTATTCAGCTTGCCCTCGGCAGACTCGTCGGCAATGGATTCCCGGAGATTCCCCATGCGCAGCACCCGCCCGTCTCGCCTCGCGGCCCGCCTTTTCTTCGGCGCGATCGTCGCCGTCGCCGTCGCCACCACTGCCACTGCCGGTGCGCGCGATGACTTGTCGGCCTTCACCAAGGGCCTCAAGGGCCTCGATGGCCAGTTCACGCAACAGGTGTACGACGCCAACGGCAAGCTCAAGGAATCCTCCAGCGGCCGCGTCGCGCTGGCGGCGCCGCGGCTGTTCCGCTGGGAATACGTCAAGCCCTACGAACAGTTGATCGTCGCCGACGGCCAGCGCGTCTGGGTCTACGACCCCGACCTGCAGCAGGCCACGCGGCGTGCGCAGGGCGCCGAGGAGCAGAACAGTCCGCTGGCGGCGCTGATCGACCCGTCGCGGCTGGATCGCGACTACGTGATCAAGGAAGCCGGCAGTGCCGATGGCCTGGAATGGCTGGCATTGAGCCCGAAGACGGACAGCGATGCCGGCTTCCAGTCGGCACGGCTGGGCTTCGGCGCCCACGGCCTGGCGATCATGCAGGTGGTCGATGCGCTCGGCCAGAAGACCCGGATCGAGTTCAGCGGCTGGCAGCGCAATCCCGTGTTCGCCAGGACCACCTTCCGGTTCACGCCGCCCAAGGGCGTGGATGTGGTGGGCGAGGGCTGAACCAGGAATCTCCGTCCTCGCCGGTTCGCGTGGGCGAAGCCGGTTCTGGGCCAACGCAACGGCAGGCACGCGCCTGCCGTTGCCCGTTGCGCTGCGTGGAATTCCGGCGCGGTTCATTTTCCGGATGCCGCCTCACGATGCGTCGACGCGGCCGCGGGCAAGGTCTCCCACGAGCGTCGTAAACACCCGGCGCAGATGGAGGATCCATGCGCCGTACTGCATTGCTCTCGCTGATGCTGCTTGCCGGAGCGGGTTTGGTGGCAAGCGCGGCGCCCTCGGGGAAGCCGGTGCCGCAGGCCATCGTCGCCAAGGCATTGGATGCCGCCCCGGAGTCGCGGATGGAGGGCGACCAGGCGATCGATGCCGCGGTCGCGGCAGCGCTGATCGGCGCGATATCGAGCGAGTTCGAAGAGCGACGGGTCGAGTTGAAGCTCGACCGGGTCGAAGTCGCGCCCGCCGGCTTCGTCCAGCGCGATGTCCGCGGCACCGGGCGCCTGATGATCGGCAGCGACGAGGACTGGATTCCGTTCGAGTTCGCCGCGCTCTACGACACCGAGTTGTCCAGCGTGGACCATCCGGCACTCACCCTGGGCGGTACGGGGTCGGGGCAGGCCGTCGCGGCCGATGCAGGCCTGGCCAGGCGTCTGGCGAAAGAGGTCGATCGCCGCCTCGGCATGGAGTTCGCGCAGCAACCGGTCCAGCTGAGGCTCGACCGCGTGCGGCTGCTGCCCGCCGGCAGGCACTACCTGCGGCTGGACGCGAACGGCATTGCCGATTTTGGCGCCGAAGGCAGCACCCCGGCCGGCGTGCAGGCGCTGTACGACCCGCGCAACGGCGAATGGCTGCGGGTGAGCTACGAACTCGGCGCTGTCGCCAACCGCGGCGTGGACCGGGTAGTCGCCTTGCGCTGAGTTGTTCCACCCGCGCGTGATGCGCGGTCTTGCTATCTTGTCGCCGCACCCGCATGGATCCCAGTTCCCGTGGCCCGGCGCACCATCCAACCCCCCGTCGAATCCGACCTGCTGAGCGTGGACAACGACGCGCTGCGGCCGCTGGCCGAGCGCATGCGGCCACGCACGCTCGACGAGATGGTCGGCCAACGCAGGCTGCTGTCGCCGGGCTCGGCGCTGCGGCGCGCGGTCGAGGGCGGCCACGTGCATTCGATGATCCTGTGGGGCCCGCCTGGTTGCGGCAAGACCACGCTGGCATTGCTGCTGGCCAAGTATTCCGATGCCGAGTTCCGCGCCATTTCCGCGGTGCTGTCCGGCCTGCCGGAAGTGCGCCAGGTGCTGGCCGAAGCCGGTGCGCGTTTCGCCCAGGGCCGGCGCACCGTCCTGTTCGTAGACGAGGTGCACCGTTTCAACAAGGCGCAGCAGGACGCGTTCCTGCCGCACATCGAGCGCGGCAGCATCCTGTTCGTCGGCGCCACCACCGAGAACCCGTCGTTCGAGCTGAACTCCGCGCTGCTTTCGCGCTGCCGCGTGCACGTGATGGAGGCGTTGTCGGTCGACGACATCGTGGCCGCGCTGCAGCAGGCGCTGGACGACGGCGAACGCGGCCTTGGCGGCCGCGGGCTACGGGTCGGCGACGAACAGCTTGCCTTGATCGCGCAGGCCGCCGATGGCGACGTGCGCCGTGGCCTGACGTTGCTGGAGATCGCGGCCGAACTCGTCGGCGACGGAGCGGGCGAGGACGGCGCGCGCGGGGGTAGTGCGATCACCGACGCGACCCTGGCGCAGGTGCTGGCCGACCGCACCCGTCGTTTCGACAAGGGCGGCGAACAGTTCTACGACCAGATCTCCGCGTTGCACAAATCCGTGCGCGGCTCCAATCCCGACGCCGCGCTGTACTGGTTCGCGCGCATGCTCGATGGCGGCGCCGATGTCGCGTACCTGGCGCGTCGGCTGACGCGGATGGCGGTCGAGGACATCGGCCTGGCCGATCCGCGCGCGCTGCAGATGGCGATCGAGGCCTGGGATGCCTACGACCGCCTCGGCAGTCCCGAAGGCGACCTGGCGCTGGCGCAGGTGGTGATCTACCTGGCCAGCACGGCCAAGTCCAACGCTGCGTACACGGCCTTCAATGCCGCGCGCAGCGATGTCGGGGAATACGGCACGCAGGAGGTCCCGCTGCACCTGCGCAACGCCCCGACGAAGCTGATGAAGCAGCTGGGCTACGGCAAGGAGTACCGCTACGACCACGATGCCGAAGGCGGCATCGCGCTCGAGCAGACCGGATTCCCGGATGCGCTGGGCGAGCGCATCTACTACATGCCGGTGGAACGGGGGCTGGAGCTCAAGCTCAAGCAGAAACTTGACGCCCTGCGCGTCGCGCGCGGGCAGGCGCGCGGCGCGACTGGCGGCGGCGACGCCAAAACGTGATCATCGCCGCATGAACTGGAGTCCGAACTGGGGCGGTTTCCTGGCCGTGGGCACCGGCGCGGCCGTCGGTGCGTGGGCGCGCTGGGGCCTGGGCCACTGGCTCAATGCAACGCTCCCGCAGCTGCCCTTGGGCACGCTGGCGGCCAACCTCGCCGGCGGTTACCTGGTCGGACTGGCACTGGGTTGGTTCGCACTCGACGAGGGCGTCCCGCCCGAGTTGCGATTGCTGATCGTGACGGGTTTCCTGGGCGGACTGACCACGTTCTCGACCTTCTCGGCCGAAGCCGTCGGCCTGCTGGTGCGCCAGCAATACGCCTGGGCGATGGCGCACATCGGCCTGCACCTGGCCGGTTCTCTGCTGGCTACGGTGCTCGGGTTCGCCACCTTGAGGCTGTTGAGGACCTGACGATGCAAGGCTGCGTGTACCTGAAGTTCTTCGTCGTCGAAAGCCAGCGCCACGCCGGGCAACCGGTCTACCAATGGTTGCTGCGGGAAGCATCGCGGCTGGGTTTGCCGGGAGGTTCGGCATTCCGCGCAATTGCCGGTTTCGGCCGCCACCACAAGCTGCACGAGGCGCATTTCTACGAGCTCGCGGGGGAGTTGCCGATGGAGGTCGTGTTCGTGGCGGACCAGCGCGATGCGGAGCGCCTGATCGCGATCGCGGCCGAAGCCGGCTTGTCGTTGTTCCATTACATGATGCCGGCGCAGTCGGGCGTCACGGGGAGCCGCTGACCGCAGTTGGCGTAGACCGACCGTTCTCCCGGCACGCGTGCGCGCCGATGGCCGGTTCGAGCCACGGCCGGTTCTTCGGGCCGGCGGCACCGAGCCGGGCAGCCGGGCAGCCGGGCAACGATGGCGGCAATCGAACATACTGGGGCGGTCCGCAAGCGGGAGCACGGCGTGCACGGCGATAGCGCCAAGGGCAGGGGACGTTCGTGGTGCGATGCAGCGCAGCCGGTCGCATGCTCCGCGCGAACCGCCGGGCCATCGCGCGCATCCGGCCACCAGGCCGCCGGCGGGTATCCATGAAGTTGCAGGTCCAGGGCCAGCGCGTGCGCCTGCGCATCGACGAATCGGAACTCACGCGCCTGTTGGCCGGCGAAACGATTCTCAACAGCACTACGCTCGGGGCAGGCCAGGTCTTCTCGCAGTCGCTCGAGCTGCGCGCGCTGGGCGCTCCGGAGCTGGTGGCAAGCGCCGGTTGCTGGATGTTGCGATTGCCGCGTGGCGTCGTGGACGACTACGTGCTGCGATTGCCATGCCGCGACGCGCTCGCCTTCGAGCTGCCGCTGCCGGGGGATGCCACCCTGTCGTTGCGTTTCGAGGTGGATGTACGCGACAGCCTGCAGGCGCGCGGCCCGCGGCGACGGAACCCGGTCGCCGGGTGACGGCAACCCGCAATCCGGCACTGCCTCACGCCCCGGATTGACACAGGTCAACACCCGCCCCGCCGATCCCGTTTATTCTGCGACGGTGGTCCGCCTGGCCATGCCCAGCGTCGGTTCGCATTCCTTCCGGAGAGCACGGAGACGCGGGATGACGGTGACGACCCGGCCAAGCCGCCCACGCAGTCCGCGCATCCTGGAAGATTGGCGGCCCGAAGACCCCGTGTTCTGGGAGCAGGCCGGGCGACGGATCGCCAATCGCAACCTGGCCATTTCCATCCCGGCCCTGTTGCTGGCCTTCGCGATCTGGATGGCGTTCTCGGCAGTCATCGTAAGCCTGCCCAAGGTTGGTTTCGGTTTCACCACCGACGAATTGTTCTGGCTCGCCGCGCTACCCGGGCTGTCGGGCGCAACGCTGCGCATCTTCTACTCGTTCATGGTGCCGATCTTCGGTGGCCGGCGCTGGACCGCGATCTCGACCGCGCTCCTGTTGGCGCCCGCGCTGTGGCTGGGCCTTGCGGTGCAGAATCCCGGCACGCCGTTCTGGCAATTCGCGGTGATCGCGTTCCTGTGCGGGCTGGGCGGCGGCAACTTCGCCTCGTCCATGTCCAACATCTCCTTCTTCTTTCCCAAGTCCCGGCAGGGCTATGCGCTGGGCATGAACGCAGGCCTGGGCAACCTGGGCGTGTCCGCGACCCAGTTCGTGATCCCGCTGGTGATCACCGCGGGGGTATTCGGCGCGATCGGCGGGGGGCCGCAGCAGATGGTCGGCGGCGGCACGCTGTACCTGCAGAACGCCGGTTTCATCTGGATTCCGCTGCTGGTCGCATGCGCCTTCGCGGCGTGGTTCGGAATGCACGATATCGGCAGCGCACGGTCGAGCTTCGCCGAGCAGTCAGTCATTTTCCGGCGCAAGCACAACTGGCTGATGTGCTGGCTGTATACCGGCACCTTTGGTAGCTTCATCGGGTATTCGGCTGGTTTTCCGATGCTGATCAAGACCCAGTTCCCCGAGGTGAATGCACTCGGTTTCGCCTTCCTGGGGCCGCTGGTGGGCGCGCTGGCGCGCCCGCTGGGCGGCTGGCTGGCCGACAAGGCAGGCGGGGCGATGCTCACGTTCTGGGTGTTCGTGCTGATGGTCGGGGCCGTGTTCGGGGTGCTGCATTTCCTGCCCGGCGACGCGTCGGGCGGCAGCTTCATCGGTTTCCTGGCGATGTTCATGCTGCTGTTCGTGCTCACCGGCATCGGCAATGCGTCGACCTTCCGGATGATCCCGATCATCTTCCGCACCATGCGCGAGCGCGAACTGGCGCCGGACGCGGGCGTCGCGGAGCGGGCGGCGAGCGCACGGCAGGCCGGGATCGAGTCGGCGGCGGTGATCGGCTTCTCGTCCGCGGTCGCGGCCTACGGCGGCTTCTTCATTCCCAAGAGCTATGGCTCGTCGATCGCGTTGACCGGCGGCCCGCAATTGGCGCTGTACGGCTTCGTTGCGTTCTACATCACCTGCATCGCGATCACATGGTGGTGGTATTTCAGGCGTGGTGCGGAGGCGCCCTCGTGAGCTTCGCCATGGCCCTGCATGCCGCGGTTTCCGCGTACCCGCCATCGCCAATTCCGGTTCGCGCCGGCGTTTCCAGGAGCACCTCCAGATGAGTTATTTCCTCGATCGGCTGCAGTTCTTCAAGCGCGACAGGGCGACGTTCGCCGACGGCCATGGCACCACCCGCAGCGAAGACCGGCGCTGGGAAGATGGCTACCGCGCCCGCTGGCAGTACGACAAGATCGTGCGCTCCACGCACGGCGTGAACTGCACGGGTTCGTGCAGCTGGAAGATCTACGTCAAGAACGGCCTGGTCACCTGGGAAACCCAGCAGACGGATTACCCGCGCACGCGCCCGGACCTGCCCAACCACGAGCCGCGCGGCTGCCCGCGCGGCGCCAGCTATTCCTGGTACCTGTACAGCGCCAATCGCCTGAAGTATCCGTTGGTGCGCGGCGCGCTGCTGCGGATGTGGCGAGAGGCGCGCAAGACGATGTCGCCGGTCGAGGCCTGGGCCAGCATCGTCGAGGACCCGGCCAAGGCGAAGGACTACAAGGGCAGGCGTGGCATGGGCGGCTTCGCCCGGGTGCGCTGGGACGAGGCCAACGAGATCGTCGCCGCATCCAACCTGTACACCGTCAAGCAGTACGGTCCGGACCGGGTGATCGGCTTTTCGCCGATCCCGGCGATGTCGATGATTTCCTACGCCGCCGGTGCGCGTTACCTGTCGCTGCTGGGCGGCGCCTGCCTCTCGTTCTACGACTGGTATTGCGACCTGCCGCCGTCGTCGCCGCAGGTGTGGGGCGAACAGACCGACGTGCCGGAGTCCGCGGACTGGTACAACAGCCGCTACATCATTGCCTGGGGTTCCAACGTCCCGCAGACGCGCACGCCCGACGCGCACTTCTTCACCGAGGCGCGCTACAACGGCACCAAGACCGCGGCGGTATGCCCGGACTATTCCGAGGTCGCCAAGCTCACCGACCACTGGCTGCACCCCAAGCAGGGAACCGATGCCGCGCTGGCGTTCGCCTTCGGCCATGTGATCCTGAAAGAGTTCCACGTCGACAAACCGTCGAAGTACTTCACCGACTATTGCCGGCAGTACTCCGACATGCCGCTGCTGGTGCGTTTGGAAAAGCGCGAGGACGGCCGGCTCGTGCCGGAACGCTACCTGCGTGCCAGCGACCTTGGCGGGCTGGGCGAAGCCAACAATCCGGAGTGGAAGACGCTGGCCTTCGACGAAAACACGGGTGGCATCACCATTCCCGGTGGCTCGGTCGGTTTCCGCTGGGGCGAGAAGGGCAAGTGGAACATCGAGGAGAAGGACAGCGCCGGCAACGACACCCGCCTGCGCCTGAGCCTGAAGGATTTCGACGAAGGCATCGAAGCGGTCAGCTTCCCGTATTTCGGCGGCATCGAACACGAGCACTGGACATCCTCGAAGTTCGAGGACGTCCTGGAACGCAACATCCCGGTACGCAGGCTGCAGTTGGCCGACGGCAAGCAGTGGGCGGTGGCGACCGTCTATGACCTGCTGCTGGCGCAGTACGGCGTGGACCGCGGGTTCGGTGGCGACAACGTCGCCGCAAGCTTCGACGACAACGTGCCCGGCACCCCGGCGTGGCAGGAGAAGATCACCGGCGTGCCGCGCCATGACGTGATCGAGATCGCCCGCGAGTTCGCCCGCACGGCCGACAAGACCCATGGCCGCAGCATGATCATCGTCGGCGCCGGCATGAACCACTGGTTCCACAACGACATGAACTACCGCGGCCTGATCAACATGCTGGTCATGTGCGGTTGCATCGGCCAGACCGGCGGCGGCTGGGCGCATTATGTCGGCCAGGAAAAACTGCGCCCGCAGACCGGCTGGATACCGCTGACCTTCGCGCTGGACTGGTGTCGCCCGCCACGGCAGATGAACGGCACTTCCTACTACTACTTCAACACCGACCAGTGGCGATACGAGAAGGTCAAGGTCGAAGAGCTGCTGTCGCCGCTCGCCGATCCGAAGAAGTATTCGGGTTCCATCGCCGACCTCAACCTGCGCGCGGTGCGCATGGGCTGGCTGCCGTGCGCGCCGCAGCTCGATCGCAACCCGCTTCAAATTGCGCGCGACGCGGCCGGTTCCGGGCAGGCGCCGGCCGACTACGTGGTCGACAAGCTGAAGTCGGGCGAGCTCGACTTCGCGTTTGCCGACCCGGACTCACCGCAGAACTTCCCGCGCGCGATGTTCGTCTGGCGTTCGAACCTGCTCGGTTCCTCGGGCAAGGGCCACGAGTACATGATGCGGCACATGCTCGGCACCAGGCATGGCTTGCAGGGCAAGGACCTCGGCGAGATGGGGGAGGTCAAGCCCGAGGAGATCAAGTGGCGCGACGAGGCGCCGGAAGGCAAGCTCGACCTGCTGGTCACGCTCGACTTCCGGATGTGCACCACGGCGCTGTATTCGGACGTGGTATTGCCCACCGCGACCTGGTACGAGAAGAACGACCTCAACACATCGGACATGCATCCGTTCATCCACCCGCTGACCAAGGCGGTGGACCCGGCCTGGGAATCGCGCAGCGACTGGGACATCTTCAAGGGCATCGCGCAGAAGGTCAGCGAGATGGCGCCGGGCGTGCTCGGCGTCGAGCAGGACATCGTGCTGGTGCCGACCCTGCACGATACCCCCGGCGAACTGGCGATGCCGTTCGACGTGCGCGACTGGAAGAAGGGCGAGTGCGACCCCATCCCCGGCAGGACCATGCCGTCGATCTCGGTGGTCGAGCGCGATTATCCGAACCTCTACAAGAAGTTCACCTCGCTGGGCCCGCTGCTCGAGAAGCTCGGCAACGGCGGCAAGGGCATGCAGTGGGATACCAGGGACGAAGTCGAGTTCCTCGGCAAGCTCAACCACGGCGTGCGCGACGAGGGGATCAGCAAGGGGCGCCCGCAGATCGAATCGGCGATCGACGCATGCGAGGTGGTGCTGACCCTGGCGCCGGAAACCAATGGCCACGTCGCAGTCAAGGCATGGGAGTCGCTCGGCGAGTTCACAGGGCGCGACCACACCCACCTGGCCAGGGGCAAGGAGCACGAGGCGATCCGCTTCCGCGACATCGTCGCGCAGCCACGCAAGATCATTTCCTCGCCGATCTGGTCGGGCCTGGAGGACGACCACGTCAGCTACAACGCCGGCTACACCAACGTCCACGAGCTGATTCCCTGGCGCACGCTGACCGGGCGCCAGCAGTTCTACCAGGACCACGAGTGGATGGTCGCATTCGGCGAAGGCTTCATGGGCTACCGGCCGCCGGTCGACACCAAGACCATCAAGCCGTTGCTCGACAAGCGCGGCAACGGCAACAAGGAGATCGTGCTCAACTGGATCACCCCGCACCAGAAGTGGGGCATCCACAGCACCTACAGCGACAACCTGATCATGCAGACGCTGTCGCGCGGCGGCCCGATCGTGTGGGTCAGCGAGGACGACGCGCGCGCCGCGGACATCGTCGACAACGACTGGATCGAGCTGTTCAACGTCAATGGCGCGATCACCGCGCGCGCGGTGGTCAGCCAGCGGGTGATGCCGGGCATGGCGATGATGTACCACGCTCAGGAACGCATCATCAACATCCCGGGCTCGGAGATCACCGGCACCCGTGGCGGCATCCACAACTCGGTGACCCGCGTGCTGCTCAAGCCGACCCACATGATCGGCGGCTACGCGCAGTTGTCCTATGGCTTCAACTATTACGGCACCTGCGGCACCAATCGCGACGAGTTCGTGATCGTGCGCAAGATGAAGATGATCGACTGGCTGGACGGCGAAGCGCCGGCCAGGACCGCCGAGGAGGTTGCGTGATGAAAGTACGCGCACAGATCGCCATGGTGCTGAACCTGGACAAGTGCATCGGCTGCCACACCTGCTCGATCACCTGCAAGAACGTGTGGACCTCGCGCGAAGGCGTCGAATACGCCTGGTTCAACAACGTCGAGACCAAGCCGGGCATCGGTTACCCCAAGGAATGGGAAAACCAGGAGAAGTGGAACGGCGGCTGGGTGCGCACGCGCGCCGGCAAGCTGGTGCCGCGGGCGGGCGGGCGCTGGCGGATGCTGGCCAAGATATTCGCCAATCCGGACCTGCCGCAGATCGACGATTACTACGAGCCGTTCGACTACGACTACCAGCACCTGCACGAGGCGCCGGACGTCAAGCACCAGCCGACGGCCAGGCCGCGTTCGAAGATCACCGGCCAGCGCATGCAGAAGATCCAGTGGGGGCCGAACTGGGAGGAGATCCTCGGCACCGAGTTCGCGAAACGCTCCAGGGACGTCAACTTCGACGGCGTGCAGAAGGAGATCTACGGCGCGTTCGAGAAGACCTTCATGATGTACCTGCCGCGCCTGTGCGAGCACTGCCTCAACCCGGCGTGCGTGTCGGCGTGCCCCTCGGGCGCGATCTACAAGCGCGAGGAGGACGGCATCGTCCTGATCGACCAGGACAAGTGCCGCGGCTGGCGCATGTGCGTGTCGGCCTGTCCGTACAAGAAGATCTACTACAACTGGAAGAGCGGCAAGTCGGAGAAGTGCATCTTCTGCTACCCGCGCATCGAGATGGGCGAGCCGACGGTGTGCTCGGAAACCTGCGTCGGCCGCATCCGCTACCTCGGCGTGATGCTCTACGACGCCGACCGCATCCAGGAAGCGGCGTCCGTTCCGGCCGAGAAGGACCTGTACCAGGCCCACCTCGACATCTTCCTGGATCCGTTCGATCCGGATGTGGTCGAGGCCGCGCGCAACGAGGGCATTCCAGACAGCTGGCTGGATGCGGCCAAGGCGTCCCCGGTATACAAGCTGGCGATCGACTGGAAGCTGGCGCTGCCGCTGCATCCCGAATACCGCACCTTGCCGATGGTCTGGTACGTGCCGCCGCTGTCGCCGATACAGTCGGCGGCCGAGCGGGGCCGGATCGGCATGAGCGGGGAATTGCCGGACGTCGCCTCGCTGCGCATCCCGGTGCGCTACCTCGCCAACATGCTGACGGCAGGCGACGAAGCGCCGGTGGTGCGCGCACTGGAGCGGATGATGGCGATGCGCGCCTGGCGCCGCGCCAGGAACGTCGACGGCATGGAAGACACCAAGGTGCTCGAGCAGGCCGGCCTGACCCCGGCCCAGGCCGAGGACATGTACCGTTACCTGGCCATCGCCAACTACGAAGACCGCTTCGTCATCCCGACCGCGCACCGCGAGTACGCCAACGATGCCTACGGCGAACGAGGCGGTTGCGGCTTCACCTTCGGCAACGGCTGCAGCGGCGACAGCCCGGCCGACCTGTTCGGCGCACGGCGCATCACTACCTACGCCGTGCCGCCGCCGCGGCAGGAGAAGGAACACGCCGAGGAGGTCGCGCCGTGAGCCTGCTCAAGCTCGTCGGGGTGCTGCTCGACTATCCGCAGGACGCCTTGTGGGAACACCGGGACGAATTGCTGGCCGCGGCCGCCGCGCCCGGGCTTTCGCCGCCGCGGCGGCGCGAGCTGGTCGCGTTCGTGCAGCGGCTCCTCGACACCGATCCGCTGGTCGCCCAGGACGACTGGCTCAGCCTGTTCGACCGCGGCCGCTCGATGAGCCTGCTCCTGTTCGAGCACATCCACGGCGAATCGCGCGATCGCGGCCAGGCCATGGTCGACCTGATCGAGGCCTACCGCAAGAACGGCTTCGAACTTGCGTCCAGGGAGCTGCCGGATTACCTGCCGCTGCTGCTGGAATACCTGTCGCAGCGACCGCAGGACGAGGCGCGCGACTGGCTGCACCACGTCAGCCACATCGTGGGCCTGCTGGCCGCGCGCGCCGGCGAGCGCAACAGCCCATATGCGCTGCTGCTGGAGGTGCTTGTCGAGTACGCGGAAGGCAACCTGGAGCTGGGCGCGCTGCGCCGCCGCGCCAGCGAGGAACCGCGCGACGACACGCACGAGGCAATCGACGCGCTGTGGGAAGAGGAGGCGGTGCGCTTCGGCAACGAGGCGCCCGATGGGAATTGTTCACCGAAGGGCCCGCAGCACGCGCGCCCCGAAGGCCTGCGCGAGGTGCGGTCATGAATCACTCGTTCAACCTGTTCGCCTTCCAGATCTATCCGTACGTCGCGCTGGCGGTCCTGTTCCTCGGCAGCTGGATGCGCTACGACCGCGCCATGTACACCTGGCGCACGGGTTCGAGCCAGCTGCTGTCCGGCCGCGGCATGCGCATCGCCAGCAACCTGTTCCACGTCGGCATCCTGGCGATCCTCGGCGGGCACCTGGTCGGCCTGCTGACGCCGCATTCGGTGTACGAGGTTTTCATCACCGCGCCGCAGAAGCAGTTGCTGGCGATGTGGGCTGGCGGCATTTTCGGCGTCGTCTGCCTGGTGGGGCTGGTGATGCTGCTGTGGCGCCGGCTGTTCAATCCGCGCGTCCGCGCCACGGGCACGCCGGCCGACACCATGGTGCTGGTGCTGCTGCTCGCGCAGTTGCTGCTGGGTTTCTACACGATCGTGCAGTCCACGCGGCACCTGGACGGCAGCGTGATGATCCTGCTCGGCAGCTGGGCGCAGCATATCGTCACCTTCCGCGCCGGCGCTTCGGAGTTCATCGCCGGCGTGCACTGGGTCTACAAGGCGCACGTGCTGCTGGGCCTGACCCTGATCCTGATCGCGCCGTTCACGCGCCTGGTGCACATCTGGAGCATCCCGGCCAGCTACCTGTGGCGGCCGTACCAGGTGGTGCGCAGGCGCCAGGCGCCGCTGCGCTACGGGCCGGGGCGCTAGGCGATGGCCGCGCCGACGCAGCGGGACGTACCGATCACGGTGATCGATTCGGACAAGCCGGTCCCGCTTGAAGCCCGCGACCACCACGGCGACCACGAGGACGGCCCGCGCAGCCTCGGCCGGCCGGCGCCGTGCATGCTGTTCGTCGCCGACACGGCGATCAGCGAAGCCGACATCGCGCGCGAAATGCAACACCACCGCGCGCTCAAGCCGGAGCGGTCGCGCGCCGACGCCGCGCGTGCGCTGGTAGTGCGCGAATTGCTGCGGCGCGAGGTCGAGCGGCTGGCGCTCGCCGAATCGGCCACGCCGATCGGCCGCGAGACGCGCGAGGAAGCCGCGATCCGCACCCTGCTCGAGCTCCAGGTCGAGCGCCGCGTGCCGACCGAGGAAGACTGCCTGCGTTACTTCGAGCAGAACCGCGACCGGTTCCGGTCGCCCGACCGCATCCGCGCGAGCCACATCCTGCTCGCGGCGCCGGCCGACGACGTCGAGGGCCGTTTCAAGGCGCGCGGCGAGTGCGAACGCATGATCGCGGAACTGCGGGCGAGCCCGGTGCTGTTCGCCGACTTCGCCATGCGACAGTCGGACTGCCCGTCGAAAGAGCAGGGCGGTGGGCTGGGCTGGCTCGAACGCGGGCAGACCACGCCGGAGTTCGAGCGTCAGGTCTTCAGGTTGCGCGTGGGACTGGCGGCATTCCCGGTCGAATCGCGCTGGGGCTACCACGTCGTCCGTATCGACGAGGCCGCGCCCGGCGAGGCGCTGGACTTCGCCCAGGTGCGCCAGCGCATTACCGACTACCTGGAACTGCAGGTGCAGCAGCGCGAATTGCAGCACTACCTGTTGGCCCTGCAGGAGCGCCACGGCGTGCGCGGGCTGGACGAAATCGTGGCCGCGGCGGACTGACGGTCGCGGGCCTGCGGCAAACGAAACGCCATTTCGACCCCACTCGAGCGGACCAGCGATCATGCAGGACTCGGACATCGCCTCGCCGGCCCAGCAGCAGCGCGCGCTGTGGCTCAGTACCTTCGCCTTCACGGTGTGCTTCGCGGTCTGGACGATCTTTTCGATCATCGGCATCCAGGTCAAGAAGGACCTCGGGCTCAACGAAACCGCCTTCGGCCTGTTGATCGCGACGCCGATCCTCACCGGTTCGCTCACGCGCCTGTTCCTGGGCATCTGGGCGGAACAGTACGGCGGCCGCCGGGTGCTCACCCTGGTGATGCTGGCCTCGGCGGCTGCGACATGGTCGATGACCTGGGCGCATTCGTACCTGCAGTTCATGGTTGCGGCGCTGTTCGTCGGACTGGCTGGCGGTTCGTTTTCGGTCGGCGTGGCCTACGTGTCGAAGTGGTTTCCGCCCGGCCGGCAGGGCACGGCCCTGGGGATCTTCGGCGCCGGCAACGTCGGTGCAGCGGTGACCAAGCTGCTGGCGCCGATGGTGATGGTGGCCGCGGGCTGGATGATGGTGGCGAAGATCTGGTCGATCGGCCTGGCCGCGACCGCGGTACTGTTCTACCTGCTCAGCCAGGATGACCCGTCGCTGGCGCAGCGGCGCAAGTCCGGCGCCAAGCCGATGTCGTTCCGTGCACAGATGGAGCCGCTGGGGAACATCCAGGTCTGGCGCTTCTCGCTGTACTACTTCTTCGTGTTCGGCGGCTTCGTGTCGCTGGCGCTGTGGCTCCCGCACTACCTCACCGGCGCCTACCAGCTCGACGTCCGGACCGCGGGGTTGTTCGCCGCGGCCTACTCGATTCCCGCCAGCCTGTTCCGCATCGTCGGCGGCTGGCTGTCGGACAGGATCGGCGCGCGCATGGTGATGTACTGGACGTTCGGCGTTTCGACGCTGTGCACGTTCGTGCTGTCCTACCCGGACACCCGATACGTGGTCAGGGGGATCGAGGGCGACATCGGTTTCCACCTGGCGATCGGGTTGGTCCCGTTCACGGTGCTGGTCTTCGTGCTGGGCTTCTTCATGTCGCTGGGCAAGGCCGCCGTGTACAAGCACATCCCGGTCTACTACCCGGCGCACGTGGGCGCGGTGGGCGGCGTGGTCGGCATGATCGGGGGGCTGGGCGGATTCATCCTGCCGATCGCCTTCGGCGCCATGAACGACCTCACCGGCGTGTGGACCAGCTGCTTCATGCTGCTGTTCGTGGTCGTGTCCGCGGCGCTGGCGTGGATGCACTACGCGATCCGCCGCATGGAGCGCGCGCACTTCCCGCAGATCGGCCGCGAGACCGACCTGCCGGAGATCATCGATGCGGCCCAAGCCGCGCAGGTTCCGGTGGGCGGGTTGCGCTGAGGGATTTTCCGGGCGCGGGCGCAGCAGGGACGGCGGGCGCGGCGCGAGGGGAGGACGGGCGCGGCGCCTGCGGTGCGGGCGGATTCTTGCCAGCCCGGGGATGGCACTGCCGGTGCGCGTCGCCTGCGGGCGGGAGCTCCCGCGGCCTAGGTGGATGGATGTCCGCCAGCGCGAGGATCGCGACATCGCGGGATCGACTGCAAGCTGTCGAGCACCAGTGCGGCCATCCGTGCCAGGCCCTGTTCGCGCTGCTGCGCCGGCATGTGTTCGGCCCGTTGCAGGTGATCGCTGACCGTCAATACCGACAACGCCTGGATCCCTTCCCGCATCGCCACGCCATAGAGCCCGGCCGATTCCATCTCCACGCCGGCGATCCGGTGCTGCAGCAGGCGCGCGACCTGGCCCGCATCGCTGCCGTAGAAGCAGTCGGTGCTGAACACCCCCGCCACGCGTACCCCGGCCTGCTGGCGCGTGGCGGTCCCGAACACCGCCGAAAGCAGCTCGAAATCGGCACAGGCCGCCAGGTCGTGGCCGCCAAACTGCAGCCGGTTGAAATTCGAGTCGGTGGACGCCGACTGCGCGAGCAGCAGGTCGCCCAGGGCAACGTCGCCGACGCCGCCACAGGTGCCGACACGCACGATCCTGCGCACGCCGTGGACGCGCGCCAGTTCGGTGGCGTAGATCGCGCATGAAGGAATGCCCATGCCGCTGCCGATGACCGACACGCGCAACCCGCGGTAGTGGCCGGTGTAACCGAGCATGTTGCGACGCGTGTTCACTTCCACCGCGTCGTCCAGGAACCTGCCGGCGATATGCCGCGCGCGCAATGGATCGCCGGGCAGCAGCACCGTCTCGGCGATGGCGCCCGGCGGAGCGTCAAGGTGTGGCGTACTCATGTCGGCCTCGCCGCGGTTCCATGGGGTTCGTCGAGCGCCGCGAGCAGTTGCGCGTACAACGCGCTGGCGCCGATCCGGAAATGCACGGGATCGATCCAGTCGGCGCCCATCCGCGACTCGGCCAGGTCCAGGTACACCGCAGCCTCGTCCAGCGTGCGGATGCCGCCGGCGGCCTTGAAGCCGCAACGTCCGCCGCCGCCGGCGATGGCTGCAAGCATCAGCGCGGCGGCTTCCGGGGTCGCGCCGACCTGCGCCTTGCCGGTCGATGTCTTCAGGAAATCGACCCCGCATGCCAGGCCGATGCGGCAGGCCTCGTTGACGAGTGCCGGGGTGTGCAACTGGCCGGCTTCCAGGATCAGCTTGAGCGTGGTCTCCGGGCCGCACGCCTCCCGGCAAGCGCGGACCACCGCCTCGGCCTCCGCCGGCCTGCCAGCGGGCAGGCTGCGCCAGGGCAGGCCCAGGTCGATCTCGTCGGCGCCGGCGGCCAAGGCGCGCCGGGTTTCGCGCGCCACCCGGTCCGGGTCGCTGCCGCCGTCCGGAAAATTCACCACCGTTGCCACCCGCATCGCGGTTCCGTGCAGGGCGCGGCGCGCGGTGGTGACGTGTTCCGGATACACGCACAACGCCGCGGGCAGGACGCGGCAGCTTCGCGCGGAGGCGCACAGCGCCTCGATGCGCGCCGGCGTGTCGTCCTCGCCCAGGCTGGTCAGGTCGAGCAGCGGCAACAGGCGAAGCGCCAGCGCGTGGCGCGAACGGGCAGGGGCGGACACGGACGCTCCAGGCGAGGGATATCCCGTAAAGCTAGCCCGCGCCGGACTTCCCCGTCTTGACCTGCGGCAAACCGGAAGCGAATGACGGTCCCGCCGACGGCAACCACGACATGCGACAAGCGTCGGCCGGTCGGCGCCGCGGGGTCAATGCACCAGGACGCGCCGCAACGGCATCACCCAGGCAAGGGCCGATGGGCGGCGTCGGCAAGCGCCTGCCATGCGGCGCGCAACATGCCGGCGAAGGCTCCCAGCCAGGCCCCCAGCCCGAGGGCCAGGAACACCCATGGCAGCCACCCGAGGAATGCAAACCCCAGCGCCGCGAACATCGCGTGCGTGGCCGCCGCATACATGCCCAGCGGGAACACCGCTCCCCAATACAACGGGTCGTAGCGCAGCGGAAAGCGCCGGTACACGTGCCGCCACAACGCCAGCACCAGCAGCATCGGGATCCACCAGGTCCCCGTGGCCCAGTAGAACACCGTGAATCCCTTGATGAACGGCTGCAGCGATTGCAGGAACGGCGCCTGCGCCACGTTGACGATCAACAGCGCCCCGGCCAACGCCGAAATCGCCATGGCGCCCATGTTGATCCAGTACGGCGGCGACAGGTCGCCGGGCTCGAAGCTGAAAAAAACGTAGCGGTAGAAGATCAGCGACATCATCCAGATGTAGAGCATCCCGCCCCACAGCCACATCGACAGCGCGAAGAAGTTCATCTCCAGCTTCCATGGCTGGCCGACATGGGCGGCCAGCAGCGCGCCCAGTACGGCGACCGACTGCGTTGCCACCACCGCCAGCAGCCAGCCGCCGTTGATGCCGCGTTCCAGCGGCGGCTTGCTGCGCTTGACGGTGAGGATGGTGAAGATCGCGTAGGTCAGCCCGGTCCACGACAGGATCGCCAGCCCCCACAGGGCGAGGGCGACGATGACATTGCCGGTGAGCAGCAGCACCTGGCTGCCGAGCACGTTGGTGGCGACGACGACGGTGAAGAATCCGCATCCGCGCAGATGGTCGGCGAGGTCGGCCATCATCGCGCGCGGGAACCACAGTAGGCGCATCACGAACAGAGCCCACAATACGACGTAGAACGAGACATTCAGTGCGAACAGGGCGTGCGCGACCGCGGGCAGGCCGAGCCGGAACGCGGCGACGGAGAGGATGCCGGTCGACATCACCAGCGCGAAGTAGGCGGGGGAGAGGTGCTCCAGCCCCGGCACCAAGCGCGCAAGCCGCCCCTGCGGGCGCTTGAGGCCGTTCACGTTCCGCACCCCGGGCGGGCGAGGGCAGGCACTGGATTCAGAAGGGCAGGACGACTTTGCCCAGATGCCCGAGCAGCAGGAATGCGGACACCAGCACCGCGTTGAGTGCCCAGGCCACGGTCAACCAGCGCGCGAGGTAGCCCCACATGTCGTTCCGGACATTGAGGGCATCCACCCAGATCGTGCGCATGATCCAGGCCGTATAGAGCAGGAAGGCGCCCAGCATCAGCGCAAGCGACGGCGTATCGACCCGCCGGTAGAAGTAGAGGATGGCGCCGAAGAAGACCTGGCTGAACACCACGCCATAGATCCAGAAGACCACCCACAGGCGGGTCCGGCCGCGTGGCTCGACGGGTATCGACTGCATGCTCATGGCTTGCTCCGATGCATGGAATGCCTGGCTTGGTGGTGGCGGATTTCCATCTGCGGGCGGTCGTTCATCGGCGTTCGAGCTGCACCAGCTCGCCGTTGCGGTCGACCGCGAGGAACTCGCCGATCCTGCCGCCCTTGATCGCCTGCACCATCAACCGCAGGGGCTGGGATGCCTCGTCGCTGCTGGGCGCATGGCCGCCGCGGCCCGGCATCGCCGCGACGAACAGGATGTCCCAGTCGATGCCGGTTTGCCGCGATTCCTCGGCCAGCATCGCGAAGTCGACGATCTCGTCCGGCGACTTGTCCACGCACAATGCCGGCGCCAGCGCGCCGCCCTCGCCACGTTCGAACCGTTGCTTTTCCTCGGCCGTCGCGTCGGCTGGCAACTCCGCCGAAGCGAACACCAGCAGCAGGCGCTGCGGCTCGGGCTGCATGCGCGCAGCCTGGAGCAGACCGGAAAAATCCCGCAGGGACATGGAACGGTGCCTCCGGTGCCGGAACGGGGATGCGGGGATCCGCGATCCATTGTCCCCGATCCCCCGGATCCTCGCGTTGTTCGCGGCGGCGGGCATTGATCCAGGTCATGCCGGGCAGGGGAGATCTGCTGCTGCGGCGCAGCATGGCGGTGAAGCGAGGCCAGCAGGTCGCTGCCGAAGTCCAGCGGCCGCAGGCTCCGGATCAGGATAAAGGCGGCCGGGCTCGGGCGCACGTTGCTCCCCAGACGAGGTAGCTGCCCTCACGCTCCACCACCCATCGCATCGCCGCCAGGTGGAGCGCTACCGGCGACGATCGACGTGGTGCGATTGCCGTGACGGTGCCCACGGCGCCGAGGAACTTGAGGGTGGGACGGGTTTCGTTGTTCATGGGTGCTCCCGTGGCCGGCGCCTACGCGGCGGGTAGCGGCGGCTTCCTGGCCAGCTGCCGCTGCTTGATCATCGAGTACAGCGCGGGAATCACGACCAGGGTAAGCACCGTGGACGAGACCATGCCGCCCACCATCGGCGCGGCGATGCGGCGCATGACTTCCGAGCCGGTGCCGGCGCTCCACATGATCGGCAACAGGCCGGCCATGATCGCGACCACGGTCATCATCTTCGGGCGCACGCGGTCCACCGCACCCTCGATGATCGCTTCTCGCAGGTCGCGGGCATCCAGCGGGCGGCCTTCGGCCTGGCGCTGCGCGGCGCGCGCCTCGAGCGCGTGGTCGAGGTAGATCAGCATGACCACGCCGGTTTCGGCGGCGACGCCAGCCAATGCGATGAAGCCCACGATCACGGCGACGCTGGTGTTGTAGTCGAGCAGCCACATCAGCCAGATGCCGCCGACCAGCGCGAACGGCACCGACAGCATCACGATCAGCGACTCTGTGACACGGCGGAAGTTGAGGTACAGCAGCAGGAAGATCAGCGCCAGGGTTACCGGGATGACGACGCGCATCTTTGCGGCGGCGCGCTGCATGTACTCGTACTGACCGCTCCAGGTCACGTAATAGCCCGGCGGGAACTGCACCTGTCCGGCGACCGCTTCCTGCGCCGACTTCACGTAGCGGCCGAGATCGCCCTGGCGCGTATCCACGTAGATGTAGGCCGCCAGCATCGCGTTCTCGGTGCGGATGCTCGGGGCACCTTTCCTGACCTCGATCCGTGCCAACTCGCCGAGCGGCACCTGGGCGCCGCCGGGCACCGGCACCAGGACCTGGGTCCCGATCCGGTGCGGGTCGTCGCGCAGTTCGCGTGGATAGCGCACGATCGCGCTGAAGCGCTCGCGGCCCTGCAGGATTGGGGTGACGATCTCGCCGCCCAGCGCGGCCGCCACCACGTCCTGCACTTCGCCCGGGGTCACCCCGTACTGGGCCAGCCTGCGCAGGTCGGGGGTGATGTCGAGGTAGTAGGCGCCGGTCAGGCGTTCGGCGAACGCACTGGTGGTTCCCGGCACCTCGCGCACCACCGCTTCGATCTCGGTCGCCACGGCGTCCAGCTGCTCCAGGTCGTTGCCGAACACCTTGATGCCCACGGGCGTGCGGATGCCGGTGGCCAGCATATCGGTGCGGGCCTTGATCGGCATCGTCCAGGAGTTGGCGACGCCCGGGAACTTCAGTGCCGCGTCCATCTCGGCGATGAGCTTGTCGGTGGTCATGCCGTCGCGCCACTGGTCCTCGGGCTTGAGGTTGATGGTCGTTTCGAACATCTCCAGGGGGGCCGGGTCGGTCGCTGTCAGGGCGCGCCCGGCCTTGCCGAACACGGACTCGACCTCCGGGAAGCCCTTGATGATCCGGTCCTGCTGCTGCAGCAGCTCCGACGCCTTGGTCACCGATATCCCCGGAAGCGACGCGGGCATGTACAGCAGCGTGCCTTCGTTGAGGGTGGGCATGAACTCGCTGCCCAGGCGCGACGCCGGCCACAGGCTGGCGAGCAGGACGACCAGCGCGATCGCGATCGTGGCCACCCGGTGGCGGAGCACGATGTCGATCGCCGGGCGGTAGAGCGCTATCAGGAACCGGTTCACCGGATTCTTCTGCTCGGGCACGATCTTGCCGCGCACGAACAGCAGCATCAGAACCGGCACCAAAGTGACCGAAAGCAGCGCGCCCCCCGCCATCGCGAACGTCTTGGTGAATGCCAATGGCTTGAACAGGCGGCCTTCCTGCGCCTCGAGCGCGAACACCGGCAGGAATGAGATGGTGATGATCACCAGGCTGAAGAACAGCGCCGGACCGACCTCGCGGCAGGCATCGATGATCAGCTCGATGCGGCTGCGGGTGCCATCCGCGCGCTCCATGTGCTTGTGCGCGTTCTCGATCATCACGATCGCCGCGTCGACCATCACCCCGATCGAAATCGCGATGCCGCCCAGGCTCATGATGTTGGAGTTCATGCCCAGCGCACGCATCGCGATCACCGCGATCAACACGCCGATGGGCAGCATGACGATGGCCACCAGCGCGCTGCGCGCATGAAACAGGAACACCAGGCACACCAGCGCGACGATCAGGCTCTCCTCGAGCAATGTCGTGCGCAGCGTCTTGATCGCGCGCACGATGAGATCGGAGCGGTCGTAGACCGCCTGGACGCTGACGCCTTCGGGCAGGCCGCGCCCAATTTCCGCGATCTTGTCCTTCACCCCGCCGATCACGGCCAGGGCGTTCTCGCCGAAGCGCGCAATGACGATCCCGGCCACGACGTCGCCTTTGCCGTCCAGGTCGGCGATGCCGCGGCGCTCGTCGGGCACCAGTTCGACCCGGGCGACGTCCCTGACCAGCACCGGGGCGCCGCCTTCGGCGCGCAGCACCAGGCTCTCGATGTCCTCGATGCCGCGCAGGTAGCCACGGCCCCGGACCATGTACTCGGTCTCGGCCATCTCGATCACGCGGCCGCCGACGTCACGGTTGCTCGCGGCGATCACCTCGGACACCCGTGAGATCGGGATGCCGAACTCGCGCAGCCGGACCGGATCGACGGTGATCGAGTACTGGCGCACGAAGCCGCCGACGCTGGCGACCTCGGCCACGCCCGGCGCGGTGGTGAGCTGGTAGCGCAGGTACCAGTCCTGCATGGCGCGCAGCTCGTCCAGCGAATGGCGATCGCTTTTCAGCACGTACTGGTAGACCCAGCCCACGCCCGTGGCGTCGGGCCCCAGCGCGGGCGCCACGCCGGCCGGCAGGTTCTTCGACGCGACGTTCAGGTTTTCGAGCACGCGCGAGCGCGCCCAGTAAAGGTCCGTGCCTTCCTCGAAGATGACGTAGATGAAGGAGGCGCCGAAGAACGAGAAGCCGCGGACGTCCTTCGACCTGGGCACCGAGAGCAGGGCGCTGGTCAGCGGATAGGTGACCTGGTCCTCGACCACCTGGGGCGCCTGCCCCGGGTACTCGGTGAACACGATCACCTGCACGTCCGACAGGTCCGGCTGCGCGTCCAGCGGCGTGTTCATCAGCGCGTAGATGCCACCGGCGGCGATCGCCAGTGCCATCACCAGGACCAGGAAGGCGTTGCGTACTGACCATTCGATGAGGCGGGCCAGCACGTCAGTGCCCCTCGTGGCCGGTGGGGGAGGGCGGAGTCTCCTCCGGGGTGGCAGGAATGGAGTGACGGGCGTGCGGATCAGCGACCTTGTCACCGCGAACTGCGTGCGGGTCGGAGAGGCCGTCGCCGGATTCGGGTTGTGGATCCTCGCTGGTGCCCGAGGGCGTGCCATGCTCTGCATGACCGCCCAGGCCCTCCAGCGCCGACTGCAGGTTGCTTTCCGCGTCGATCAGGAAGTTGGCGGAGACGACCACTTGCTCGCCCTCGGCCAGCCCCTCAAGGATCTCGATCCGATCGCCGCCGCGGCGGCCCATGGTGACGTCGCGCGGTGCGAAGCGGCCGGGGCCGGTCTCGACCAGCACCACCTGGCGCGTGCCGCTGTCGAGCACGGCCGAGCGCGGAACGGTCAGGACCGGATCCGCCCCCGGCTCTTCGAGCAGCACGGTCCCGTAGAGTCCCGGCCGCAGGTCGCCATCGGGGTTGGGCAGGGCGACGCGCACGTCCACGGTGCGCGTCATCGTATCGATGACGGGCTGCACGAAGTTGACCTCGCCCTCGGCCACCTGGCCCGGCAGGGCTACGGTTTCAAAGCGCGCCGGCTGGCCGGGCTTGATGCCCGCGGCCTGCGCTGCCGGCACCTTGGCGATCACCCAGACCGTCGAGAGGTCGGCCAGGCGCAAGATGGTTTCGCCCGGCTCGAAGCGCGCCCCCTGGACCACCGGTTTCTCGATCACCACTGCATCCGCCGGAGCGGTGAGGACAAGACCGTTCTTGCCCATCTGCGCGTCGCTGATTTCCCAATTGCGCAGGCGGGTGCGGGCGGCATCGCGCAGGCGGGTCATCGATACCGCGCTCGCCGGATCGGACATCGCCAGCCGGCGGGCGGCCTCGTCGGCCAGCCGGTATTCCTGCTGCGCCGCGGCCAGCTGTGGACTGTAGACGGAGAGCAGCGGCTGCCCGGCGCGGACCCGCATGCCGGTATGGTTCGCGTACAGCCGCTCCACCCAGCCTTCGAAGCGCGGTGCGATGGCGTACTGCCGGGTCTCGTCGACTTCGACGGTGCCGCTGGTGCGCACGCTGCTCGCCAACGGTTCCCGCTTCACCTTTTCGGTGCGGACGCCCAAGGCCTGCACCTTGTCCGGTGCCAGCACCACCGTGCCTGGCGCCGCAGGCGGTGCGCCGTCTGCATACACCGGGACGTAGTCCATGCCCATCGAGTCTTTCTTCGGCACCGGCGAGGTGTCCGGCAAGCCCATGGGATTGCGGTAATAAAGCACCTTGCGTTGGGCCGCGGGCGCTTCGCCCGACGTGGCTGCGGCAGGCGAGTCGTGCGTGGCGCGACCGGTCATCCAGCCAACGGCCGAGGCGGCCAAGGCAACGCCGATGGCGAGCGACAGGGTCTGGATACGGGTCATCGGATCTCTCCTTCGATGGCGCGCACGGAGGCGGCGCCCAGCAGTTCGTCGCGCAGCGCATCGACCCGTGCGAGGTCGGCACCCTGCCATTCATTGAGTGCTTCCAGCAGCGTGCCGAAGTCGACTTCGCCGACCTGATAACTGGCCAGGGCGGACTGCCAGGTGGCGTCGGACTGCGGCAGCAGCGTGTTTTCGATCAGCTGCCGGCGTTCGCGTGCGCCGGCCCACTGCGCCCAGGCGGAGGCACCACGCTCCTCGACGGCGCGCAGCGTGGCGTCACGTCGGGCCAGCGCCGCTTCTTCGAGCAGGCGCGATTCGCGCTCGCGTTCGTGACGGGCGCGCTGCTGGAACGGGATCTCGACCTCCAGCATGAGCTCGGTGCTTTCGATGCCGTTGCCGATCTGCATCGCACCCACGCCCACCGTGATGTCGGGGAGGCGGTTGCGACGCTGCAGCACCACGTTGGTGCGGGCTGCATCGGCACGTGCCTGTTGCGAGCGCACCGCGGGGTGCGCATCGGCGCCATCCAGTGCCTCGGCGAGCGAGGCGCTGTGAACCGGGAGGCGCGGCGCCTCGTCCGGTGTCGCCAGCGGCGCATCGGACCGGCGTCCCAGCACTGCGTTCAACATGGCGGCCGCCTCTTGCTTGACGGCGATACGTTCGATCCGCTCGCGCTGCAGGCTGGTCTGCTCGACCTGGGCGCGGATCGCGTCCTGCTGCGACGCGCGGCCCAGGGCATAGCGCACACCGGCCATCTCTTCGACCTGGCGGAGCAGGGCGATGCGGCGATCGAGCACGGCGGTGGCTTGGTCGGCATGCCAGTAGCGCACGTACGCCGCTTCAGCCTCTGCCAGCAGGTCGCGCGCCATGGTGATGCGGTCGAGCCCGACCGCGACCGCGTCCTGGCTGGCTACGCTGCGTGCCAGATCGCGCTTGCCCCAGAGCGGGAAGCGCTGGCGCAGCGTGTATTCGATCTCGCGGCCGGCACCAGCAGTGCGCCAAGGCTGGTCCGGATCAAGACCGCGGAATCCGACGGAGGCCATCGGGTCGGGCAGGGCCCCCGCCGGCAGGATCCGCGCTTCTGCGGCCTGGGCCTCGAAGTCCAGTGCCCGCAGCTCTGGGTTGTGTTCTAGAACCCAGGCGCGGATCGACTCGAGGCTCTGTCCCGGGACGGGTTCGATTGCGGTAGCGGACAGCGCCAGCGACCACATGGCGCCGGCTAGCACGCAGGGAAGCAGGTGCCGGAGCGCTGGTCGGAGTCGGAGCAACGGGCGAGAGTGCAGGCGCATGGCCTGCGGTCGATTGAACGGGGATGCCATGTCTATTGTCCGCGGGCCGAAACGACGCAGGTCGATCGGATGAGGGCAGGAGTAGGGCCGTGGCTCAGCACGGCGCGAACGCAACAGGACCGCGCCGCACAGGGATGCGGAGCGGCCAGCGTTCGGGCATCAAATCAGCAGGAGGGCCGCTGGGTGGGCAGTGGGTCGATGCCAACCGGACCTGGGAGGCGAGTCCACACAGGTGGACGCGACCGCCGGCACGCCATCTGCGACCTCAGCTACAGCAAACCAAGGCAGCCATGCTCCGAACAACTGCGGCGGGACCGACGGGATCCGCCCACTGTCCGCCGAAATGCCCCCATCGCTGCAATGGGCGACACACAACGCCTTGCTCGCTGAGGTGAGGTCAGAGTCGCAATCGTGGCCGTGGGCGTGATGGGCATCCGTGGCGGCCGCGCTGGCTGGGGTGTCCGGAAGACCCAGGCAGCCACCGTGACTGGCCAGCGCGAACTGGGACCAAAGCAACGCCACCACCGCCAGGAGGGCGGTGCGCCGGGACCAGTTGCGATGGCGAAAGCGAGCCAAGTTTTGAGCGTACCCCTTGCGCGGTCCGACGCAACTGATCCAAGTCAGTCCCTGATGTTGCATTTACATAATAGGCATTATGCGAAGTTATAGGGTGGGCAAACTCCGATGCGCGACGCCCTTCGCCCGATCCAGGAGCAGACCCTGATGCAGCGACCACCGTGCTGGCCCGATGGCGTGCCTTGCCCGAACGGGTGCGCCAGCGCCACATTCGAGCGCTTGATCCACAACAACTCGCCGCTCTACGGCCCATGGTCCGGTTGGCGCATGGCCGGTCGGGAACTGGTGTCGCCCGATGGCGACCGGATCAACCCGGAACGATTGCGCGGCCTGCTGTTCGTCGAGCACAACCGGCTACGGCTGGCGCGGCTGCGCAACCGTGCCACGAAGCACCGCCGGGATGAGCCGAACGAAACGGCCTCAGAGGCCGCGGCACGCCCGCTGGACGGATTCGTTCAAGGCCCGCAGCGTGTCGAATGAACGGTTCAAACCCAGCGCCTTCAAGGTGCGATCCCGGTTCACCCTGGCCGTTTCACACTGCGCCCGTTGCTGGTCCCTCTGATCCGGAAGGCTCCCGCCATGCGACCAGTACCCGGTGCCGCCACGGTCCTGCTGTCGATTCCTCGCGGCAATCTCCACCTCGGCCTGCCGGCGGCGTTCCAGCGCATCAGGGCTTGCGCTGCCGGTGTCGTATTAGCGGGCTCCCAGATCGCGCTGCGCCGCCGTGCACGGCTCGCTCTGCACCGCCACGACGCCATCGGCAGCCTTGCACCGGTAAATAATCGTCTGCGCAACGGCAGGGGCCGAGAGCAGCAGGCACGGCAGCACCACGAATATTGATCGCATGACTCCCCCTGCCCCGAGGATACCGCGCTGGAAGTGGTTCGACGGGACGAAAAAAGCAGGGCGTTACCGGCCAGGTTCCAACGCGGCAATTCCGCGGTTACGGACGCATGCGCTGCACATGCCCTCAATGCCGGGCTGTCGTTGAAGCCCGCCCCAGCCGCAACGCGTTGGCCACCACCGAAACCGAACTCAGGCTCATGGCCAGCGCTGCGATCATCGGGCTGAGCAACACGCCGGACACCGGGTACAGGATGCCCGCGGCGACCGGCACTCCGATCGCGTTGTAGAGGAAGGCGAAACCCAGGTTCTGCTTCATGTTGCGCACCGTGTCCCGGGAGATCCGGCGCGCCGTGACGATCCGCCCCAGGTCGCCCTTGACCAGGGTCACCTGCGCGGTGGACATCGCAACGTCGGTGCCGGTGCCCATGGCGATGCCGACATCGGCCGCCGCCAGCGCCGGGGCATCGTTGATGCCGTCGCCGGCCATCGCCACGCGGCGACCTTCGGCCTGCAGCCGCCTGACCAGCTCGACCTTTTGCGCCGGGCGTACTTCGCCATGCGCCTCGTCGATCCCGAGCGTTGCGGCGACCGCTTTTGCGGTGCCATGCGAATCGCCCGTCGCCATCACGATGCGGACGCCTTCGGCGCGCAATGCCGCCAGCGCCGCCGGGGTGCTTTCCTTGATCGGATCGGCGACCGCGACCACGCCCAGGGCACGGCCATCGGCCGCCAGGAACATGACGCTGGCGCCCACGCGCCGCAGCGACTCCGCGTCCCGGCTCAATGACTCCACGTCGATCCCCGCCTCCTGCATCAGGCTGCCGTTGCCGAGCAGCAACGCCTGCCCGGACACCTGGCCACGGACGCCCTGCCCGGTCACCGAATCGAAGCCTTCCACCGGCGCCAGCGCCAGCTTGCGGTTGCGCGCCTCGGCGACGATCGCCTCGGCCAGCGGATGCTCGCTGCCCTGGTCCAGGCTGGCGGCCAGCCGCAGCACCTCGTCCGCGTCCATGCCCGGCGCCGGCAGGACCTGGCGGAATGCCGCGCGGCCTTCGGTCAGGGTCCCGGTCTTGTCGACCACCAGCGTATCGATCGTCCGCAGTCGCTCGATCGCCTCGGCATCGCGGAACAGCACCCCGGAATGCGCCGCGCGCCCGCTGGCGACCATGATCGACATCGGCGTCGCCAGGCCCAGCGCACAGGGGCAGGCGATGATCAGCACCGAGACCGCGTTGAGCACGGCATAGGTCCAAGACGGATCGGGGCCGAACAGCCCCCAGGCCACGAACGTCGCCAGCGCGACCGCGAACACCGCGAGCACGAACCAGTACGCGACCTTGTCGGCCATGCGCTGCATCGGCGCGCGCGAGCGCTGCGCCTGCGCGACCATCTGCACGATCTGCGCCAGCACGGTGGCCGAGCCGACCTGGTCGGCGCGCATCAGCAGGGCGCCGGTGCCGTTGAGGGTCGCGCCGATGACCTTGTCGCCCTCCCCCTTCCCCACCGGGATCGGTTCGCCGGTGAGCATGGATTCGTCGACGCTGGAGCGACCCTCGAGCACCGTGCCGTCGACCGGCACCTTTTCGCCGGGACGCACGCGCAGGCGGTCGCCGATGTGCACGTGCTCGAGCGGGATGTCCGCTTCGCTGCCGTCGGCTTCGATCCGCCGCGCGGTCTTCGGCGACAGGCCGAGCAGCGCCTTGATCGCGGCCGAGGTCTTCGAGCGCGCTCGCAGTTCCAGCAGTTGCCCCACCAGGGTCAGCGACACGATCACCGCGGCGGCCTCGAAATAGACCCCCACCCGCCCGTGTTCGTGGAACGAAGCCGGGAACAGGCCGGGCGCCAGGGTCGCGACCACGCTGTAACCGTAGGCGGCGCCGACGCCGGTGCCGATCAGGGTCCACATGTTCGGATTGCGGTTGCGGATCGACTGCAGCCAGCGCTCGAAGAACGGCCAGCCGGCCCACAGCACAACGGGCGTCGCCAGCACCAACTCCAGCCAGCTGCGCGTCGTGGCGTCCAGCGCCGGGAAATGCTGGCCGAACATCGCCAGCACCAGCGCCGCGGCGCTCAACGGCAGCGTCCACCAGAAGCGGCGGCCGAAGTCGCGCAGTTCCGGATTTTCCTCGTCCTCCAGCGAAGGCATCTCCGGTTCCAGCGCCATGCCGCAGATCGGACAGGTGCCGGGGCCCTCCTGGCGGATCTCCGGGTGCATCGGGCAGGTGTAGATGGTGCCTGCCGGTGCCGGAGGCGCGGCTTCGCGCGGACCCAGGTACTTGCCCGGGTCGGCGACGAACTTCTCCCGGCAGCGCGGATTGCAGAAGTGGTACTCCACGCCTTCGTGCAGCGCATGGTGCGTTGTCTTCGCCGGGTCCACGACCATGCCGCACACCGGATCGATGGCGGTGGCGTGGTGGTCATGATGGTGGTGATGGTGCTGCGGTCGATCAGTCATGTCGGTCTCCGGCGAGCGCATCCAGGATCGGGCAGTGCTCGAGCGCGCCATGGCCCGGGCAGGACGCCACCAGCGCGTCCAGGCCGCGACGCACGCGCTCGAGCTCGGCGAGCTTGTCGTCGACCTGGGCGAGTTTCTGGATCGCGGCCGCCTTCATGCCCGCCATGTCGACCTCGCGGCGGCCGGAGAGCTCCAGCAATTCGCGGATCTCGTCCAGGGTGAAGCCCAGCGCCTTGGCACGGCGGATGAAGCGCAGCCGGGCCACGTCCTCGTCCACGTATTGCCGATAACCCGACGCTGTGCGCTGCGGCGGCGGCAACAGTTGCTGCCGCTCGTAGTAGCGCACGGTGTCGATGGCGACCCCGGCTTCCCGGGCCAACTCTCCGATCTTCATGCGGGCAGTCTGCACCCTTGACCATGGTCCAGAGTCAAGCCCCGCCGCCGGGCCCCTTCAGTGGCTGGAATAGGCCGTGGTGCTGCCGTCAAGGCCGACCAGTTCGACCGTGTACGGCTCGCTGCGGCCATCCGGCGTTTCCATGCCGGGCGACCCCATCGGCATGCCCGGCAGCACCAGCCCCCGGGCAGCGGGACGTTCGGCCAGCAGCCGCTTGATGTCCGCGGCCGGCACATGGCCCTCGACGAAATAGCCGCCGACCTCGGCCGTGTGGCAGGAGCCCTTGCCGACCGGCACGCCTGCCCGCTCCTTGATCGGTCCCAGGTTGTCGGTGTTGCGCACGTCGACCCGGAAGCCGGCGGCGCGCATGTGCTCGACCCAATCGTTGCAGCAACCGCAGGATGCGTTCTTGTGCACCACCACCGGCGGCAATGCCGTTGCGATGTGCATGGGTTCGGGGCCGGCGGGCGCGCTGCCCTGCGCGGCGGACGGCGGGGCACAGCCCTGCAGGGCCAGGGCCAGCAGTGCGAGCAATGCAATCGGGAAGGTTTTCATGTGATCTCCGT
>JAKFDF010000091.1:0-1964 GCA_036676275.1 Lysobacter sp. | reverse complement strand
CAGCGAGAAACGCTTCTGGCCGACGTACTTGGTGTGCAGGTAGCGTTCCAGGCCCTCGGCCGCGGTCAGGCGCTCGAGGATCCGCAGCTTCGATTCCTTCGACTGGCCGTACCTGCCGGCCGCCGATTCGAGCTTCTCGTACATCCAGCGGCGCTGTTCGGCGTCGGCGATGTGCATGAACTCGGCGCCGATGCTGCCGGTATAGGTGGCCTTGAGCACCGCCAGCAGGTCGGCCAGCTTCATGCGTTCGCGGCCGGCGACGCCGCCGGTGAAGAATTCGCTCCCCAGGTCGCCCTCGGACAGGCGGTGGAAGGCCAGGGTGAGGTCGGGGGCGTCGGGCTTGGCGGCCATGCCCAGCGGGTCGAGGTCGGCGCCGAGGTGCCCGCGCGAGCGGTAGGCGGTGACCAGCTTGCCGACCGCGCGGTCGCGGTCGTCGCCAGTGCCGGGGGACGACGCGGCGGCGCCGGCGGCGGCGCGACGCGCGGCCAGCGCGATGTCGTGGATCACCGCCGAGTGCGGCACGTCGCCGGATTCGCGGCCCCCGAAGCCGTCGAAATAAGTCTTCCATTTCGGCCCGACGCTGTCGGGAGAGACCAGATACTGCTCGTACAGGCCCTCGATGTAGTCGGCATTGGCGCCGAGTTGCGAGGACTGGGCAAACTGCTTCAGGAGACTGTCCACTATGGCGCCGGCAAGCTCATTGAAAGGGGAGGTGGAGCCTTGCAACATGGTTTCAAGCGACTGATCCTGCGGCGGTTTCCCGATATCAGCGAACACCTGCGCGCAAGACCTTGAATTATAGCCGCAGCGCCCGTCGCGCTGCACTGCATCACGACGGATTTGGCTTTGCCGTCCTCGTCCCGTGTAGCAGGGGAGGGTTCGCGCAGCAAACCAGGGTGAAGGGTGCGTGGCGTAGCTGGACGCTGCCGGCGCCAAGCTGATGCCGGTGAAAACAGATCAACTTCCATTGCGGGAGCCTCTGTAGGGAAGCCGGTGGTCCGGCCTTCGCGGGACACGCCGTGAATCCATCCATGGAGGCCCGGCGGCGGCATCCATGCCGCCGACGGTCCCGCGAAGGCCGGGCCACCGGCTTCTGCACAGTTGGCCGGCGCCTGTAGAAAAGCCACCCGAAGAACGAATCTCCAGGCTCGCGCAGTCGCGGCCCGGCGGGCGGGGGTGCGGAGAGCAGGCCATGGATGGTCTGCGCCCCGACTTGAAGACAGGAGGTCGTCAGGAGGGCGCAGCACCCCCAGCCCGCCGGGCCGCGACTCTCCCCGAAGCCGATCGCCCCGTGAGCCCGGAAAACATGCCTCGGAACAAGATCGCCTCCCTGAATTCCGGCCGCGGCGAAGCCCTGCCGCTCAGATCCCCAGCGCGCGGTATTCGGCGACCGCTCGCGAGCGCTCCCAGACCCGCTCGAACGTCGCGCGCAACTGGCGCGCGCGGCCGGGGGCATGCAGGTCCGCCTCGCCGTCGAAGCGGTGGCCCAGCCCGCGGAAATAGAAGCCTCCGGCATCGTTGGCGATGAACGCGGACGGGTAGGCGCGGTCGACCGGGTCGTCGACCTCGCGGAACGCGAACACGCTGGGCAGGCGCTGCGCCAGCGCCAGCAGCGGGGCATGCGCGCGCTGGGGGGTGGCGGCGTCCTGGAGCACGATCCGCGCCTCGCCGCCCAGGCCGGCGGTGCCGAAGCGGCGCATGGCGTCCAGGACCGGCGGCGCGTCTAACAAGCCTGGATCCAGGTCCCGGCTGTAGATGCACAGGCTGCGGCGGGCCCCCAGCACCAGCGCGGCGGTGGTGGCGACCGCGGCCTCGCGATCCTCGATCGCCGTGGTCCCGGCCAGGGTGCGCCGCATCGCCTGGTGTTCGATCCCGGCTTCGATGAAGCGTTCGCCGTGCGGCACGAAATCGTGTCGCAGGTAGAAGTCGATCGCCGAGGCCTGGGCATTGAGCGCGACCGCATA
>JAKFDF010000090.1:0-1992 GCA_036676275.1 Lysobacter sp. | reverse complement strand
CAGGCCTGGCGCAGCAAGACCCGCGACGCGGCGCTGCGCGCGCAGGTGGTCGGCGACGGCCACGCACCGGGCAGCTTCCGCGCCCAGACCGTGCGCAACATCGATGCCTGGTACGACGCTTTCGGCGCCAAGCCCGGGCAGAAGCTGTACCTGGCGCCGGACGACCGCGTGCGCATCTGGTAAGCGCCAAGCGTTGTCGCCTCGACAGGACGACGGCCCTAGCGGCCGTCGTCCTTTTTGCGGGGCACCTCATGGAGGCAGCCACGGCCACACGCGGTGACCGGCTCGGGACCGCCGCACAGCCGATCGTTGCGCAAGCCCGGGGGCTGCGCGGCCGGCATCTCCCGTCGGCCTGCGGGTTTGCGACAACCGCATGCCTTCTGACGAGGGCGAGCCGCGACGCGCACGCTCCGGCAGCAGGGGTCGGGATGCCGTTGCCGAAGCGCCCCAAAGCCGCACCGGACACCGGAAACAGTCGCGCCTCCCTTGCTCCCGACGTTGGGCGATCAGCGCGGTGGTGCGGCCAGTTCGCGGGCGTCGAGGCTGCCGTCGCCGTTGCGGTCCTGGCGGACGAAGGCGGCGGCTAGGCGTTCGCGGTGCTGGCTGCGGGTCAGCGGCTGGCCGCGGCCGCCGGGCAACTCGGCGGCGGCCAGCACGCCGTCATGGTCGCGATCCATGCCGGCGAAGGCGTAGCCCATCCAGTCCTGGTATTCGGGCAGCGAGACGCGCCCGTCGTGGTCGGTGTCCATGCGTGCCAGGTAATCGCCGCTGCCCTGCACCTGCGCCTGCACCCCGCACGACAGGCAGGCCAGCAAGCAAAAGCCCGGCCATCGCTGGCCGGGCTTGCGTCGTGTCATCCCCATGCGCATCGGCGTGTCAGGCATGCGCACCTTGCAGCGAATAGCCCTTCAGCCGCGCCGAGAAGTCCTGCAGCGCGCGGATGCCGCTGGCTTCGGCGTCATGGCACCAGGCCTGCAGCGCATGCAGGCGATCGGCCGCGTCCTGGCTGCGCGACTCCAGCACCGCGGCCAGGCGGCGGCGATGTTCGACCAGGGTGCCGATCCGCGGGCGCTGGGCGACGAACGCCTGCAGCTGCTGGCGCGCATCCGGCTTCAGCCAGCGGCCGTCGTCGGCGAGGCCGCGGCGCAGCTTGCGCGGCAGCAGCGAACGCAGCTTCGCCCCGGCGACGCGCGCCTCCTCGCGCAACGCCGGCTTCAGCACGTTGCGCTGGTAGTCGGTCATCGCCTGGAAGCGGACCGCCAGCAACGCCTTCAGGGTGTCGCTGTCGGGCACGTTGATGTTCGGACGCACGTTGAGCCTGGGCGCCGTGCGCAGCACCTTGGCCAGGCCCACCTGCTGCAGCCCGCGGATCACGCCCCAGCCGATGTCCACTTCCCACTTGCGCAGCGCGAACTTGGCCGAGCTCGGGAATGCGTGGTGGTTGTTGTGCAGTTCCTCGCCGCCGATCCAGACGCCCCACGGGGTGAGGTTGGTGGCGGTGTCGTCGGTCTCGAAGTTGCGGTAACCCCACCAGTGGCCGAGGCCGTTGACCACGCCGGCGGCCCAGAACGGGATCCACAGCATCTGCACCGCCCACACCGCGATGCCGGCGAAACCGCCGAGCGCGAAGCTCGCGAACAGCAGCAGGGTCGGGCCCAGCGTCGCGTGCGGGGTGTAGAGGTGGCGCTCGATCCAGTCGTCCGGGCAGCCCTTGCCGTACTTCTCGATGTCCTCGCGCTGGCCGCGCGCTTCCCGGTACAGCTCCACGCCGCGCCAGAACACGGTGCCGATGCCCTTTTTCACCGGGCTGTGCGGATCTTCCTCGGTCTCGCACTTGGCGTGGTGCTTGCGATGGATCGCGACCCATTCGCGGGTGATCATCGAGGTGGTCAGCCACGACCAGAAGCGGAACAGGTGCGCGACCGCCGGATGGAAATCCACGCCGCGGTGCGCCTGGCTGCGGTGCAGGTACAAGGTCACCGTCAGGATGGT
>JAKFDF010000089.1:0-2011 GCA_036676275.1 Lysobacter sp. | reverse complement strand
AAACGAGCCCCCGCAGTACTACGAGGCCCCATTCGATGAGTTCCCCCTCCTGCCCCGCCACGCAGCGGGAGATCGATATCCCCGTCGATCGCCACATGATTTCCGTCACCGACCTGCAGGGCAACATCCTCTACTGCAACGAAGACTTCGCCCGGGCGAGCGGCTTCATGCGCGACGAGCTGCTGGGCCGCCCGCGCAGCATCCTGCGTCATCCGGACATGCCGGAAGCCGTCTTCGCGCACATGTGGAGCTGCCTCAAGTCGGGAAGGGCCTGGATGGGCATCGTCAAGAACCGTTGCAAGAACGGCGAACACTATTGGGTCGATGCCTATGTGACCCCGATTGTCGAGAAGGAGCGCATCAGCGGCTACGAATCGGTGTGGGTGAAGGCAGATGCCGCGCAGGTGCGCCGGGCCAGCCAGCTCTATGCGCGGATGGGCGCAGGCAAGACGACCGCGCGCAGCCAGGCTGTGCGTCGCGGCTTGACGCTGCTGGTCGCCCCCCTGGCGTCCTCCCTGCTGGCGCTGGCGGCCTACCAATGGCTGGCGCCAGCGTTCGGCCTTGGCTGCGCCCTGCTGGCGTTGTTCGCTCTTCACGGCTGGAACTCGGTGGCGCACGAGCGTCCTCTGCGACAGCTGCTCGACAGCATGCACGGTGCCTTCGACAGTGAACTGATCGCCCGCACCTACAGCGAACTGGTCGGCACGCCGGCACAGGTGCAGATGGCCTTGATCAGCGAGCGGGCGCGCAACCGCACCCTGATCTACCGCCTGGAGGACTATGCCGAACGGAGCTCGGACTTGGCCCGGCGCAGCAACCAGCTGACCAGCCAGTCGGAGACCTCGTTGCAGGTGCAGCGCGACGAGGCGGACCTGGCGGCGACCGCCATGCACGAGATGGCCGCGTCGATCGGCGAGATGGCGAGCCACGTGCAACGGACCGCGAGCGAGGCCCAGCGGGTCAACGAGCTGGCACGGCGGGGTTCCACGGAGGCCGACAAGACTCGCCAATTGATCGAGAAGTTGGCGCACACCGTTTCGGCGGTGAGCCGATCGGTGGAAGCCCTGGCACGGGACACCCAGTCGATTCAGCAGGCCGCCGACATCATCAGGGCAATCGCCGAGCAGACCAATCTGCTGGCCCTCAACGCCGCCATCGAGGCGGCGCGCGCCGGCGAGCAGGGGCGCGGCTTCGCGGTGGTGGCCGAGGAAGTGCGAGCGCTGGCGTCGAAGACCCAGGCGTCGACGGGCGCCATCCAGCAGGTCATCCAGGCGCTGCAGGCCGGGGCCGGTGAAGCAGTAGCGATTGCCCAGGCGGGCCGGCAGGAGGCCGATATCGGTGTGCAGCAGGTGATCACCACCCAGCAGGCGCTGCACGGCATCGGCGAGGCCATCGAGCTGATCCACCAGATGGGCCAACAGATGGCCGCCGCGTCCGAGCAGCAGGCCCAGGTCGCCGACGACATCTCCGGGCAGATCACCCGCATCGCCCAGGCCTCGGAGCACAATGCTGGCCTGGCAGTGGAGTCCGCCCAGCTCGGCGGCGAACTGGCGCGGACGGCGCGCGCCATGCACGAACTGGTCGATCGCTTCGGCAGCGAGGGACGGCCGGCGCGAAGCGCCCAGGCCTAGTGGCCGCGCCCGCTCTCGAAAATGTTCCCGACATTTTTCCTACCTCCCCCCGTCCATGGGGGTCGTCGAAAATGCTCCCGGCGTTTTCCTACCTCCCATCCATGTGGGCCGCGCGCCCCGTGGCGAATGCAGTCCGCAAGCCTGCCAGGTTGTAATGCTGCGGTGCCGGGCAAAGGCTTCGCCCCGAACTCACGGAACGCCGTGCGGCCCCTCCCACAGATAAGGCTCAAAGCTGCGAACTTGAGTCAATCCTGGCGACAACAAGCCCGCGCGTCCCTGCAGACCGACGGCGGCACAGGCTTGCGCGCGGCAATCTTACGTTCGAGGTCCTCCTGCGCAGGCACCCCTCATCGGCCAGAGCACGCGATCGTGTCCCAGGA
>JAKFDF010000088.1:0-6053 GCA_036676275.1 Lysobacter sp. | reverse complement strand
TGCTGCGCCGCCCGTCGCAGGCGACGGCGGCCGCGGCAAGGGCCGGGGTCGCGGCGATCCTGGCCGCGGTCGCGGCCGGCGGTGACCAGGCGTTGCGCGATTACGGACTGCGCTTCGACGGCGTGAGGCTGGATGCCCTGGAAGCCGGCGAAGCGGAATTCGCCGCGGCCCGGCTCGCGCTGGATGCGCCGGTGCACTCGGCCATCCTCGAAGCGGCGGCCCGGATCGAAGCCTTCCATGCCGCGGGCATGGCCGCGCCGTATGCGCTGGAAACCGCGCCGGGGGTGCTGTGCGAACGCATCCAGCGGCCCATCCGCCGCGTCGGCCTGTATGTCCCCGCCGGCAGCGCACCGCTGCCCTCGACCGCGCTGATGCTGGCCATTCCGGCCCGGCTGGCCGGGTGCGCGGAGATCGTGCTCTGCACGCCGCCGCGCGCCGACGGCAGCGCCGATCCGGCGGTGCTGGTGGCCGCGGCCCTGGCGCCCGGGATCCGCGTGTTCAAGCTCGGCGGCGCGCAGGCGATCGCCGCGATGGCATTGGGCACCGCCAGCGTGCCGCGTTGCGACAAGCTGTTCGGTCCAGGCGGCGCTTGGGTCGACGAGGCCAAGCGCCAGGCCTCGGTGCTGCCCGGGGGGCCGGCGATCGACATGCCCGCGGGACCGTCGGAAGTGCTGGTCATCGCCGATGCCGGCGCGGACCCGGACTTCGTTGCCGCCGACCTGCTGTCGCAGGCCGAACACGGGCCCGACTCGCAGGTGCTGCTGCTGTCCGACTCGGCGGCGCTGTTGCAGGTCGCGGGCAACGAGGTGCAGGCGCAGCTCAAGCGGCTTCCGCGCGCCGCGATCGCCAGGAAGGCGCTGGAACGGTCGCGCTTCGTGCTGGTTGCCGATCTCGCGCAGGCGCTCGACATCAGCAACGACTATGCGCCCGAACACCTGATCCTCGCGTTGCGCGAGCCGCGCGCCTGGCTGCCGCGGGTGGCGTCGGCCGGCAGCGTGTTCCTCGGCGACTGGACGCCCGAGGCGCTCGGAGACTATTGCAGCGGGAGCAACCACGTGCTGCCGACCGGCGGCGCCGCGCGCGCTTGCAGCGGGCTGTCGGTGGCCAGTTTCCAGAAGGCGCTGACGGTGCAGTCGGCGACCGCCGACGGGCTCCGGGCGATCGGTCCGTGCGTGGCCACGCTGGCGCGCGCGGAGGGCCTCCAGGCGCATGCGCGTGCGGTCGAGATGCGACTGGAGCGCGTGGCATGAGCGCCGACACCGTGGCCCGCATCCTGCGCGCGGACCTGCGCCGGTTCGCCGGCTACCGGTCCGCGCGCAGCGAAGGCCTGGACGGCACCATCTGGCTCAACGCCAACGAATCGCCCTGGCCTGCGCCGGCAGATCCCGGCGGGCAATGTCGCCGCTACCCCGAACCGCAACCAGCGGCCCTGCGCGCGGCGATGGCCTCGCTGCACGGCGTGCGTTCCGGCCAGGTGCTGCTGGGGCGCGGCAGCGACGAAGGCATCGACCTGCTGCTGCGCGCCTTCTGCGCGCCGGGACGGGGCGCGGTGGTGGTCGCGCCGCCGGTGTTCGGCATGTACGCGGTGTGCGCGCGATTGCACGGTGCGCGCGTGGTCGAAGTTCCCCTGCACGATGGCGAAGCGGGGTTCACCGCCAGGCTCGACGCGATCGCCGACGCGGCGCTGGCGGCGGAGGCCAGCCTGGTGTTCCTGTGCTCGCCCGGCAACCCCACCGGCGAGGCGATCGCGCTTGCCGGCATCGCCGCGCTGGCCGCGCGGCTGCGCGGGCGCGCGATGGTCGCCGTGGACGAGGCCTACGCCGAATTCGGCGCGCAGCCTTCCGCGGCGGGCCTGCTCCGGTCCCACGACAACATCGCCGTGCTGCGCACGCTTTCCAAGGCGCATGCGCTCGCCGCGCTGCGGGTAGGTTGCGTGCTTTCCGGGGAAGACGTGGTCGAGGCGCTGCGCCGCTGCCAGGCGCCGTACCCGCTGCCGCAGCCGTGCGTGGCGGCAGCCCTGGCCGGGCTGTCGCCCGCGGCGCTGGCGCGTACCGCGGCGCGCGTGGCAACGGTGCGCGGGGAGCGCGCGCGCATGCATGAGCGCCTCGCAGGGCTGCCCGGCGTGCGCCGGGCCTATCCATCGCAGGGCAACTTCCTGCTGGTGCGGTTTGCCGATGCGGATGCCGCGTTGCAGCGGCTGCTCGCGGCGGGCGTGGTGGTGCGCGACATGCGCGCGTTCCCGCAGCTCGCGGACGCCCTGCGGATCAGCATCGGCACGCCCGAGCAGAACGACGCGGTGCTCGCCGCGCTCGCGACGCCCGCAACGGAGGCGGCATGAGCGGCACCCCGATCCTGTTCGTCGACCGCGACGGCACCCTGGTCGAGGAGCCGGCCGACTGCCAGCTCGACAGCTACGCGAAGCTGCGCTTCGTCGAAGGGGCGATCCCGGCGCTGCTGCGGCTGCGTGCCGCCGGCTACGCCCTGGTGATGGTGACCAACCAGGATGGACTGGGCACCCCGCGCTTCCCGCGCGCGGACTTCGAGGGCCCGCAGGCGCTGCTGATGCAGCTGCTGGAGAGCCAGGGGGCCGGGTTCCGCGAGGTGCTGGTCGATGCCAGCCTGCCCGAGCAGAACGCGACGACCCGCAAGCCCGGCATCGGCCTGGTGCTGCACTGCCTGCGCGATCGCGGCATCGACTGGACGCGCTCGGCCGTGGTCGGCGATCGCGACAGCGACATCGAGTTCGCGCGGAACCTCGGCATCCGCGGCTTCAAGCTGCGCTCGGCGCAATTCGGCGAGGGCATGGACTGGGCGTCGATCGCGCACGTGCTGGCGGACGCACCGCGCACGGCGCGGCAGCGGCGCGAGACCCGCGAGACCCGGGTCACGGTCGCGATCGACCTGGACCGGGCGGCCGAGCCGCGGGTCCGCACGGGGCTGGGGTTCTTCGACCACATGCTGGAGCAGCTCGGCAAGCACGGTGGCTTTGCCCTGGAACTCGAGTGCGAGGGCGATCTGCGGGTCGACGAACACCACACCGTCGAGGACTGCGCGCTGGCGCTGGGCGCTGCGCTGCGCGAAGCCTTGGGCGACAAGCGCGGGATCGCGCGCTACGGGTTCCTGCTGCCCATGGACGAATCGCTCGCGCACGCCGCGCTGGATCTTTCCGGCCGGCCCTGCTTCGTGTTCCGCGGCGGGTTCGCGCGCGAACGGATCGGCGACCTGCCCACCGAGCTGGTCCCGCACTTCTTCCGTTCACTGTGCGACGGGGCCGGCCTGAACCTGCACCTGGCCGTGGACGGCGACAACGACCACCACAAGGTCGAAGCCTGCTTCAAGGCGGTGGCGCGCGCACTGCGCCAGGCGATCCGCCGCGACGGGCAGGATCTGCCGAGCACCAAGGGGACGCTGTGACCAGCGTCGCCGTGATCGACGCCGGTGGCGCGAACCTGGGTTCGGTGCGGTTCGCACTGCAGCGACTGGGGTGCGCCGCATCGCTGGCCCGCGATGCCGACGGCCTGCGCGGCGCCCGGCGGGTGATCCTGCCCGGCGTCGGGGCGGCGGCCCCGGCCATGGCGCTGCTGCGCGAGCGCGGCCTGGACACGGCCCTGCGCGAGCTGCGCGTTCCGGTGCTCGGGATCTGCCTGGGCATGCAACTGCTGTACGGATCTTCGGAGGAAGGCGATGTCGCCTGCCTGGGCCTGTTGCCCGGCCGGGTCGCGCGCCTGGCCGGCGGGGCCGGGCTGCGGGTTCCGCACATGGGCTGGAACGACCTGCAGCCGCGAAGGCCCTCGCCGCTGCTCGGCGGCATCCCGGCCTGCGCGCAGCTGTACTTCGTGCACGGTTATGCCGCGCCGGTGACCGACGACTGCGTTGCGAGCGCGGCCCACGGCCAGCGCTTCGCGGCCGTCGTCCAGCGTGGCCAGGTCTGCGGCGTGCAGTTCCACCCCGAACGATCGGCGGCGCCAGGCGCGCGGCTGCTGGCCAACTTCCTGGCGATGGAGCCGGCATGAACTTCACCGTCTATCCCGCCATCGATGTCCGCGGCGGATGCGTGGTGCGCCTGCGCCAGGGCGACTACGACCAGCAGACCTCGTATCCGGACGCGCCCTTGCGCATGGCGATGGCCCACGCGGCGCAAGGCGCGGAATGGCTGCACCTGGTCGACCTGGATGCCGCCCGGGCCGGGGGCTACGCGTTGCGGCCCCTGCTTCGCGACATCGTCGCGCACACCGCGCTGCGGGTGCAGACCGGCGGCGGCGTGCGCAGCGAGGCCGATGTCGAGGCCTTGCTGGACGCGGGTGCGGCCCGGGTCGTGGTGGGTTCGCTCGCGATCCGCGAACCGGAACGGGTGATGCAATGGATCCCGCGCTACGGCAGCGAGCGGATCACCGTCGCCCTGGATGCGCGCCGCGGCGTGGCCGGCCAATGGCGGTTGCCGTCCCACGGCTGGACAGCGCCGTCGCAGCGGACCCTGCAGGCCCTGGCCGCGGACTACGCCGCCGCGGGGCTGCGCCACCTGCTGTGCACCGACATCGAACGCGACGGCATGCTCGCGGGCCCGGGGCTGCCGATGTACGAAATGCTGCGCGCCGCCGTGCCCGCGGTGCGGGTGCAGGCCAGTGGCGGCGTGCGCGACGCCGACGACGTCGCCGCAGTGCGTGCGGCGGGCTGCGCCGGGGTGGTGCTCGGCAAGGCCCTGCTCGAATCCAGGCTGTCGCTGCGCGAGGCGCTCGCGCCATGCTGAGCAGGCGGATCATCGCCTGCCTCGACGTGCGCGACGGCCGCGTCGTCAAGGGCGTGCGTTTCCGCGACCACGTGGATGCGGGCGATATCGTCGCGCTCGCGTGCCGCCATCGCGACGCAGGCGCCGACGAGCTGGTGTTCTACGACATCACCGCCAGCCCGCAGGGCCGGGGCGTGGATCGCGATTGGGTCGGCCGGGTGGCCCGGGTGCTGGACATCCCGTTCTGCGTGGCCGGCGGCATCCGCAGCGTCGCCGATGCGCGCGGCGTGCTGCAGGCCGGCGCCGACAAGGTCTCGGTCAACACTCCGGCGCTGGAGCGTCCGGCGTTGCTGTCCGAGCTCGCCGATGCCTTCGGGGTCCAGTGCGTCGTCGCCGGCATCGATTCGCAGCGCGACGCCGACGGCGAATGGCGCGTGCGCAGCCACAGCGGCGATCCGGGGATGACGCGGGCATTGCAGCGGCGCACCCTGGACTGGGTGGAGGAGGTGCAGGCGCTGGGCGCGGGCGAGGTGGTGTTGAATTGCATGGATCGCGACGGCGTGCGCGGGGGTTACGACATCGCCCAGCTGGCGGCGGCGCGCGCGACCTGCCGGGTGCCGCTGGTGGCGTCGGGGGGCGCCGGTGCCATGGAGCATTTCGCCGACGCCTTCCGCCAGGCCGATGTCGACGCGACCTTGGCCGCAAGCGTGTTCCACTCCGGCGCGATTGCGATTCCGCAGCTCAAGCGCTACCTGCAGGGGCAGGGCATTCCGGTGCGGCCGGCATGACCCCCGGCTTCGACCTCGACGCGCTGGCGTGGGACAGGCAGGACGGCCTGCTGCCCGCCGTGGTCCAGGATGCCGGCAGCCTGCGCGTGCTGATGCTCGGCTACATGTCGCCGGACGCCTTGCGCGAGACGCTGCGCAGCGGCCGCGTCACCTTCTTCAGCCGCAGCAGGCAGCGGCTGTGGACCAAGGGCGAATCGTCGGGCCACTGGCTGGAACTGGTCACCCTCGAGCCCGACTGCGATGGCGACGCGCTGCTGCTGCAGGCGCGACCGCACGGACCCACCTGCCACCTGCAGCGCTGCAGTTGCTTCGCGGCGGCCCCCGGGGATCCGCTGGCCGGCCTGGACGCGCTGGTCGCGCAGCGCGCGTTGCGGCGTCCGCCCGGAAGCTACACCACCCGGCTGCTGGAGGCGGGCGTGCATGCGATCGCCCAGAAGGTGGGCGAGGAGGGGGTCGAAACGGCGCTGGCCGGGGTCGCCCAGGACGATGCCGCGCTGTGTGGCGAGGCCGCCGACCTGGTCTACCACCTGCTGGTGCTG
>JAKFDF010000087.1:0-1604 GCA_036676275.1 Lysobacter sp. | reverse complement strand
GACAAGGCCGCCACCCTCGACCGCTACTACGAGCAGTTCTGGCAGGAAGGCCTCGAGCTCAACCCGCTGCAGGCCACCTTCCAGGGCGACGCGCGTTACAACGACGAACTGCCCAACCTGCTCTCGGCCGACTACCGCAAGCGCACCCACGACTTCAACGCGCGCTGGCTGAAGAAGGTGCAGGCGCTGGGCCCGGCCGGGCTCGGCGGCCAGGACCTGATCAGCTACGAGATCTTCGTCCACGACGCGACCTACGCGCTGCAGGGCGAGCAGTTCCCCGGCTGGATGCTGCCGGTCAACCAGTTCTACAACTTCGCCAACCTCGCCGCCACGCTCGGCTCGGGCAACGGCGCGCAGCCCTTCCGCACCGTGCGCGACTACGACAACTGGCGCAAGCGCGCGGCGAAGATGCCGGCGATCTTCGACCAGGCCATCGCCAACATGCGCGAAGGCGTCGCCAAGGGCGTGGTGCAACCGCGCGCGCTGATGGACAGGGTGGTGCCGCAGCTGGACGCGCTGATCCGCGACAAGCCCGAGGACACGCTGTTCTGGATGCCGGTCAAGACCATGCCGCCGTCGTTTTCCGACGCCGACAAGGCGCGGATCACCGACGACTACCGCGAGCTGATCGCGCAGCAGCTGATGCCCGCGTACCGCCGCCTGCGCGACTACATCGCCAACGACTACATGGCGCACACCCGCGCCAGCGTCGGTGTCGGCGCGCTGCCCAACGGCGCCGCCTGGTACGCCTGGAACGCGCGCCAGGGGACCACTACCGACCTGACCCCGGCGCAGATCCACCAGACCGGGCTGGACGAGGTCGCGCGCATCCAGGGCGAGTTGCGCAAGCTGATGCAGCAGGTCGGATTCAAGGGCTCGCTGCAGGAGTTCTTCCGCTTCATGCGCGGCGACAAGCGCTTTGCGTACAAGAACGACGGCGCGATCCTGTCGCGCTACCGCGACATCGATGCGCGCGTGGCCAGCGCGCTGCCGAAACTGTTCTCGCTGCTGCCGAAGGCGCGGCTCGAGATCCAGCCGGTCGAACCCTATCGCGCCGCCACCGTGCCCGCGGGCGAATACCAGGGCCCGAGCGCGGACGGCAAGCGCCCCGGCACCTTCTACGTCAACACCTCCGACGTGCCGAGCCGGCGCACGTGGGAAGCCGAGGACCTGTTCCTGCACGAGGCGATCCCCGGCCACCACGTGCAGGTCGCGCTGCAGCAGGAACTCGCCGGCCTGCCCAAGTTCCGCCGCAACGGTGGCGAAACCGCGTTCGCCGAAGGCTGGGGCCTGTACGCCGAGTCGCTGGGCAAGGAACTCGGGATGTACCAGGACCCGTACGATTACGCCGGCTACATGGTCAACGAGTTGTGGCGCGCAACCCGCCTGGTCGTCGACACCGGCCTGCACGCGCAGGGCTGGAGCCGCGAGCGCGCGCTGCAGTACATGCTCGACAACACCGCCGGCACGCCGGCCGAAGCCAACGCCGAGATCGAACGCTACCTCGCGATCCCCGGGCAGGCGCTGGCCTACAAGATCGGCGAACTGAAGATCGAAGCCCTGCGCACGCGCGCCGAGCAGGCGCTCGGGCCCAAGTTCGACCT
>JAKFDF010000086.1:0-10076 GCA_036676275.1 Lysobacter sp. | reverse complement strand
CGGATGGGTGGCCTGGTCGACCGCCATCAGCACCTTGGTGTTGATCTCGTCGCGCTTGGACAGCGACTCGTCCAGGTCCATCGAGCCGATCGCGGTACGGATGTTGGTCATCACCAGGTTGAGCACCGCGATCTCCAGCGTCGCCACCTCGTAGGCCGCCTTGGCCGCATCGAGCACCTGGAAGAAGACGATGCCGTCGACCTTGACCACCGCGTTGTCCTTGGTGATGACGTCCTGCGACGGCACCTCCAGCACCTGCTCCATCATGTTGACCTTGCGGCCCACGCCGTAGACGATCGGGACCAGGAAATGCAGCCCGGGCGACAGCGTTTCGGTGTAGCGCCCGAAACGTTCGACCGTCCATTCCCAGCCCTGCGGCACCATGCGCACGGTCTTGAACAGGATGACGACGCCTGCGACCAGCAGGACGATGGCGAGTATCGATACGGACATTGCGGGACACCTCGTAGGAACGCCCCCCGGGCGCGAACCCATCATACCGGCGCAACCAGTGCCGAAACGCTCCAGCCGCCGCCCGTGCCGGTGCGGGAGCGGCCTCAGCCACCACCCGCGCGGATGTGGGAGCGGCTTCAGCCGCGAGCTTTTGGCTTATCCGGAATCCGGGGGAAGAGCTCGCGGCTGAAGCCGCTCCCACAAGCCGCTCCCGCAAGCCGCGCCCGCAGGTGCGACCCTCCGGCTCCCTGGCGCATCCTTGTCCTTGAATGCCAGCCGCCACGAGTCCTTCGACCACGCCGTCGACCGCGTCGCCCGCCCCGCCCAGGACGAGCTTCGCGATCGACGTCCCCGACGTCCTGCTTGCCCGCGTGCGAGCCGGCGACCGGGCGGCGTTCGAGCAGCTCTACCGCTGTTTCGAGCGGCCGGTATTCACCCTGGCGCTGCGCATCTGCGGCGACCGCGACGACGCTTCCGAAGTACTGCAGGACACCATGCTGAAACTGTTCGACCGCATCGACGACTACCGCGGCAGCGATGGCGCCCCGTTCTGGGGCTGGCTGCGGCGGATCGCCGTCAACGAGGCGCTGATGCGCCTGCGCCGCGACCGCCGGCTGGCGCAGGCGCTGCCGGGCGACGACATCCTCGCCGACGACCACATGCCGCCGCCGGCGGCCGCCGCCGATGCCGCGCTGCTGCAGCGCGCGCTGGCGGCGCTGCCCGCCGCCACCCGCAGCGTGCTGTGGCTGTACCACGCCGAGGGCCATACCCACGAGGAGATCGCGGCGCTGATGCAGCGCACGCCGAGCTTCTCAAAGTCGCAGCTGGCGCGCGGTACCCGGCGCCTGCGCGCGCTGCTCGCACCGGCAACGCTCACGGAGGCGATCCATGCCTGATGCCAACCACCCGCAATCGCCCCGGCCCGCCGACTGGAACCAGGCGTTCGCCGCGCTGCCGCAGGAAGCGCCGCCCGCGCGCGCGTGGCAAACGCTGTCCGCGCGACTGGATGCGCGGCACGCGCGGCGCGCGCGGCGCTGGCCGGCATGGCTGGCACTGGCCGCGGCGCTGGCGCTGGTCGCCTTGCTGCCGCTGCGGCACGGCGGCGAGAGGCAAGGGAACGGGACCACGGCCACGGGCGTGGCGCCAGTCGCGACCGCGCCCCGGCAACCGGTGCCGGCGCGGGCGGACGCCCACGACCCGCCCCTGGCGGCAGCGCAAGTCGCGGCCACGAAGGCGCAACCACGGCCCGCTCCTGCAGGGACTGCATCGGCCGCGCCTCCCGCCGCCCCCGCCGACAACGTTGCGAAGGCATCGCCGAAGCCCGCGCTGGAGCAGCCACGCGCGACCATCGCCGACCCGGCAACCGAAGTCGCGCGCCTGGACGCCGCCCAGGACAACGCCGCGGCCACGCTGCAACCGCTGTACGCCGAATCCGCGCGCCTGGAAGCGCTGCTGTCGCTGGCGCGGGACGACCGCGTCGCCAGCGCCAGCGCCGCCATCGTCGCCGATGCGCTCGACGCGCAGGTGGCGAGCATCGACGCCACGCTCGCCGATCCCGCGCTGGACGATGCGCGGCGCCTGCAGCTGTGGCGCAACCGCGTCGAAGCGCTGCGCCAGGCCGCCGGCTTCGAAGGCACCCAGCGCCTGCTCGCCTCGCAGGGGCACGGCGACGCGCTGCTGGCGAGCGTCGACTGAATCCACGAATCGCGCCCCCGGCGCACCCCGATCCGCAACCAGAGGAACTTCGCATGCGCTACCACATCCCCGCACTCGCCGCGCTGTCGCTGGCGATCGCCATCGCGGTCGCGGCACCCGCGCCGGCGCAGGAATGGACCGGCAAGGCACCCACCGCCGCGCAGCAGAAGGAACTCGATGCCGCGCGCACCCGGCTCGACGCCGCCGCCAGGCGCTATGCCGAGCTGGCGCGCGAATACGGCGTCGAGCGCGGCCCCATGGAAATCCGGCAACGCCTGCTGCGCAAGCCGGTGATCGGGGTGCTGCTGGCGCCCGACGACCAGGCTGGCGTCCGCATCGCCGGGGTCACGCCCGGCAGCGCCGCGGCCGAAGCCGGCCTGAAGAGCGGCGACCGGATCGTGGCGATCGACGGCAAGGCCATCGCCGGCGCCGATGCCGACGCCCGCATCGAAACCGCGCGCGCGGCGATCGCCGGACACGACGACAAGTCGAAGATGCAACTGCGCTACCTGCGCGACGGCCGCGAGGCGACGGTCGCGCTGGCGGCCAGGCCGGGCCAGAGCATGGTGTTCATTCCCGACATGGCGGGCATGGAATCGGGCGACAAGCTCGAGGTCATGCGGCTGCCCGGCGGCGGCTACGACATCGAAGCCGACAAGATGCGCGGGATGATGCCTTCGATCGCCCCCGACATCCGCCGCGAGATCGTCCGCCTGGGCCCCGGCGGCGACTGCAAGGGCGAGCACTGCAGGATCCCGGTGCTGGCCGAGGCGCTGCGCTGGAACGGCCTCAACCTCGCCAGCGTCGACCCGGCGCTGGGCAGGTATTTCGGCACCGACAAGGGCGTGCTGGTGCTCAGCACCGGGCCGGAACTGGCGAGCCTGCAGCCGGGCGACGTGGTGCGCAGCGTCGCCGGCAAGCCGGTCGCTTCGCCGCGCGAGGTGATGGATGCCCTGCGCGGGCGCGAAACCGGCAGCAAGGTGGCGGTGGAATACCTGCGCGACCGCAAGCCGGCGACCGCGCAGCTCACCGTGCCCGAACCGATGCGCTTCCCGATCCCGCCGGCACCGCCGGCACCGCCTGCACCACCGACGGCAGCTCCTCCGGCTCCTCCGGCGCCGCCGCTCGCGCCCTTGCCGCCGCCGGGCGCTGCGATGGCGCCGCAGGCGTCGCAGCCGCGCAGCATCGAGAAGCGCAAGGTCGTGATCGTCGACGGCGACGGCAGGCTGCAGACCTGGGAAGACGACGGCAGCGCGCCGTTGCCGTTGCCGCCAGCGCCGCCTGCCGCGCCACTGCCGCCGCCTCCGCCGCCGGCACCGCCGGTGGACTGACGGTCCGGCGCCGTGTCGCGCACGGCGATGCCATCCTATCTCCCGCACCGCGGACGAGGGCCGTGCCGATCCCTCTTCCCCGCTTCCTGGCGAGGCCATGCCGTTCCTTCTCCCGGCTTCCTGGCGAGGCCATGCCGTTCCTTCTCCCCGCTTGCGGGGAGAAGGTGCCGAAGGCGGATGAGGGGCCGGCGGAGTGGTGCCACTTCGGTTGCGGCGCGCGAGCCGCGCCTGTAAAGCCTCACCCCTCACCCTGCTTCGCTGCGCGAAGCGGTCCCTCTCCCCGCAAGCGGGGCGAGGGCGAAGGCCGTTCCGCCCCGCCTGCACGGAGGCCATGCCGTTCCTTTTCCCCGCTTGCGGGGAGAAGGTGCCGAAGGCGGATGAGGGGCCGGCGGAGTGGTGCCACTTCAGTTGCGGCGCGCGAGCCGCGCCTGTAAAGCCGCACCCCTCACCCTGCCACGCTGCGCGAAGCGGTCCCTCTCCCCGCAAGCGGGGCGAGGGCGAAGGCCGTTCCGCCCCGCCTGCACGGAGGCCATGCCGTTCCTTCTCCCCGCTTGCGGGGAGAAGGTGCCGAAGGCGGATGAGGGGCCGGCGGAGTGGTGCCACTTCAGTTGCGGCGCGCGAGCCGCGCCTGTAAAGCCGCACCCCTCACCCTGCTTCGCTGCGCGAAGCGGTCCCTCTCCCCGCAAGCGGGGCGAGGGCGAAGGCCGTTCCGTCCCGCCTGCACGGAGGCCATGCCGTTCCTTCTCCCCGCTTGCGGGGAGAAGGTGCCGAAGGCGGATGAGGGGCCGGCGGAGTGGCGCCACTTCGGTTGCGGCGCGCGAGCCGCGCCTGTAAAGCCGCACCCCTCACCCTGCTTCGCTGCGCCAAGCGGTCCCGCACTCCGTGCCCCGGCCCTTGCGCACGGCGCAAGGGCGCTCGGTCGCTTGCGAGCCAATGGCTCGCAAGCGGCACGCCTCCGCCCCCGCAAGCGGGGCGAGGGCAATGCCGTTCGTTCTCCGATTGTTGCGGGGCGACGGTTACGCGGTCACCGCCTCGACGCGTTTCCACGCGCCCTCGTCCATGCGCTCGTCCAGCGCCAGCGCCTCCAGGTTCTGCAGCAACTGCTCGACGCGCGAAGCGCCGAGCAGCACCGTGGACACATGCGGGTTGCGCAGGCACCAGGCGATCGCCAGCGGCGCCGGCGCCACCCCGAGTTCGCGCGCCAACGCGGTGAACTTGCGCGCGCGTTCCACCCGGCGCTCCTTCGCATCGCCGATCACCATGCGCTGCAGCCAGCCGTAGCCTTCCTGCCCGAGGCGCGTCTCCGGCGGCACGCCGTTGTTGTACTTGCCGGTGAGCAGGCCCGACCCCAGCGGCGACCAGGTCGTCGTGCCCATGCCGAACTCGGCGTACAGCGGCGCGTATTCCAGCTCGACCCGCTCGCGGTGCAGCAGGTTGTACTGCGGCTGCTCCATCGTCGGCGGCTGCAGGTGGCGCAGGCGCGCGATCTTGTGCGCCTCGCGGATCTGCTGCGCCGACCATTCCGAGGTTCCCCAGTACAGCACCTTGCCCTGCTGCACCAGGGTGTCCATCGCCCGCACCGTTTCCTCGATCGGCGTGTCCGGATCGGGGCGGTGGCAGTAATAGAGATCCAGGTAGTCCACCCGCAGGCGCTTGAGCGCATCGTGGCAGGCATCGACCACGTGCTTGCGCGACAGTCCCTTCTGGGTCGGCCCGGGTTCCTTGGCCGCGCCGAAGAACACCTTGCTCGACACGCAATAGCCGTCGCGCGGCAGCCGCAGGTCGGCGAGCACGTCGCCCATCACCCGCTCGGCCTCGCCGTTGGCGTAGGCCTCGGCGTTGTCGAAGAAGTTGATGCCATGGTCCCAGGCCGCCGCGATCATCTCGCGCGCCGCGCTGCGGCCGACCTGGTTGCCGAACGTCACCCAGGCGCCGAACGACAGCACCGACAGTTGCAGGCCGGAGGATCCGAGGCGGCGGTATTGCATGGCGGGGCTCCGGGGGACGGGTTCGTCATCCTACCGTGGCGCCTGCGGGGTGCATCGCAGGCCACGGCTGCCCCTCATCCGCCCTTCGGGCACCTTCTCCCCGCAAGCGGGGAGAAGGAAATGCTTTGCCCTCGCCCCGCTTGCGGGGAGAGGGACAGCCGCGCGCAGCGCGGCAGGGTGAGGGGTGCGTGGCGCAATCCTTGGACGCCACGCGGCAACCGGATGGCGGCCGTTCCGCCGGCCCCTCATCCGCCCTTCGAGCACCTTCTCCCCGCAAGCGGGGAGAAGGAATGGCTTTACTTCGCCAGCCGCCTGGCGATCGCCGCGCCCAGGTCGCCGGGCGACTTCACGGTGGTCACGCCCGCCTTCTCCATCGCCGCGAACTTGCCTTCGGCGGTGCCGGCGCCGCCCGACGCGATCGCGCCGGCGTGGCCCATGCGCTTGCCCTTGGGCGCGGACGCGCCGGCGATGAAGCCCACCACCGGCTTGGTGACGTATTCGGCGATGAACTCCGCCGCTTCTTCCTCGGCGCTGCCGCCGATCTCGCCGACCATGATGATGCCTTCGGTCTGCGCATCGTCCTGGAACAGCTTCAGGCAGTCGATGAAGTTCAGGCCGTTGATCGGGTCGCCGCCGATGCCGATCACCGTCGACTGGCCCAGGCCGGCGTCGGTGGTCTGCTTCACGGCTTCATAGGTCAGCGTGCCCGAGCGCGACACGATCGCGACCTTGCCCGGCATGTGGATGTGGCCCGGCATGATCCCGATCTTGCACTCGCCGGGGGTGATGATGCCCGGGCAGTTGGGGCCGACGAGGACGACGTCCTCGTAGCCCTTGAGCGTGTTCTTGACCCGCAGCATGTCCAGCACCGGGATGCCTTCGGTGATGCACACGATCACCTTGATGCCGGCATCGGCGGCTTCCAGGATCGCGTCGGCCGCGAACGGCGGCGGCACGTAGATCACCGAGGCATCGGCGCCGGTCTCGGCGACCGCGTCGGCGACGGTGTCGAACACCGGCAGGCCCAGGTGCTCGCTGCCGCCCTTGCCCGGGGTCACGCCGCCGACGACCTTGGTGCCGTAGTCGAGCATCTGTTCGGCGTGGAAGGTGCCCTGGGTGCCGGTGAAGCCCTGGACGATGACCTTGGTGTGCTTGTTGACCAAAACGCTCATTGGGATCCTTGATTGCTTTCTGTAGGAGCGGCTTCAGCCGCGACCGTTCAAGTGCAGGTCGCGGCTGAAGCCGCTCCTACAAGGAAATTGGGGGAGCCGGCTCAGCCGGCCTTGACCGCGGCGACCGCCTTCCTGGCGCCGTCGTTGATGTCGTCGGCGGGGATGATCGCCAGGCCCGAGTTCTTCAGCAGTTCCTTGCCGGCTTCGACGTTGGTGCCTTCCAGGCGCACGATCACCGGCACCTGCACGCCCACGTCCTTGACCGCGGCGATGATGCCCTCGGCGATCATGTCGCAGCGGACGATGCCGCCGAAGATGTTGACGAAGATCGCCTTCACCTTGTCCGACGACAGGATCAGCTTGAACGCCTCGGTCACGCGCTCCTTGTTGGCGCCGCCGCCGACGTCGAGGAAATTGGCCGGCTCGCCGCCTTCCAGCTTGATCACGTCCATGGTCGCCATCGCCAGGCCGGCGCCGTTGACCATGCAGCCGATGTTGCCGTCCATGGTCACGTAGTTGAGGTCGTGCTGGCTGGCCTTGACCTCGGTTTCGTCCTCCTGGCGGATGTCGCGCATCGCGGCCAGGTCGGGGTGGCGGAAGGTGGCGTTGTCGTCGGAGTTGACCTTGCCGTCGAGCACCGCCAGGTCGCCGTTCTTCAGGATCGCCAGCGGGTTCAATTCCACCAGCGCCAGGTCCTTGTCGTTGAACAGCTTGAACAGGCCCAGCATGATCCTGGTCAGCTGCCCGACCTGCCTGGCGTTGAGCCCGAGCGCGAAGCCGAGTTCGCGGCACTGGTAGGGCTGCAGGCCCTGGACGTAGTTCACGTGCAGGGTCTTGATCGCGTCCGGGTTCTCCTCGGCGGTCTTCTCGATCTCCACGCCGCCATCGCTGGAGGCGATGAAGGTGATCGCCTTGCTGCCGCGGTCCACCAGCACCGACAGGTAGAGCTCCTTGGCGATGTCGGTGGCCTGGGTCACCAGCACGCTGTCGATCGGCAGGGCGACGCCGGCGGACTGGTAGGTCTTCATCTTCGTGCCGAGCATGCCCTTGGCGTACTCGCGCACCTCGTCGAGCGAGCGCGACAGCTTGACGCCGCCGGCCTTGCCGCGGCCGCCGGCGTGGATCTGCGCCTTGACCACCCAGAAATCGCCGCCGATGGCCTTGGCCGCATCGACCGCCTCTTCCGGCGTGCGCGCGACGCGCCCGGCGGGAACCGCAATGCCGTAGTCGGCAAACAACTGCTTGGCCTGGTATTCGTGGAAGTTCATCGATCGTCCAGCGGAGGAGGGAAACGCCCGGGCGGGTGTGTCGCGGCAGGCCCATCGAGCCAGCCGGAACGCCGTCGAAACGCGAGCGGAACCGCCATTGTCGCGCAAGCGCCCGCCGTGGGCAAAAGCGAGGGGGACGAGGCCACGCACCCCTCACCCTGCCGCGCTGCGCGCGGCTGTCCCTCTCCCCGCAAGCGGGGCGAGGGCAATGCCGTTCCTTCTCCCCGCTTGCGGGGAGAAGGTGCCGAAGGCGGATGAGGGGCCGCTCTTCCCGCGCCCCCGTGCAATGGGTGCCTATACTCGCGGACGACACCGCCCGAAGGTCTGGACCCCGCTTGCCGCCCAGCCCCGCCACCGCGCGCCGGACCGATGCGCCCTCCGCCGCCGACGCCCAGCGTCGCGACCTGTATTTCTTCAGCCTTTACCGCGTGTTCGAGGCGGCGCTGCTGGCGCTGATGCTGTTCAGCCCGACCGGCGCGCTGATCGGCGAGCCGCGCCACGTGCTGGTCGGCAAGGCCACCACCGTCGTCTACCTGGCCGCCTCGGTTGCGCTGCTGTACTGGGCGCAACGCCGGCGCGCGCCGCGCGGCCAGGCAGTGGTGGGCGCGACGATCGACATCGTCGCCGCCACCCTGGCGCTGCACTCGCTGCCGCAGGCCGCACCCGGCATCGCGCTGATGCTGATGTTCAACGTCGGCGCGGCGTCATTGATCCTGCCCTTGCGCTACGGCCTGGGCATCGGCGCGCTGGCCGGCGCGGCGATGATCGCCGAGTTCGTCTGGAACGCGCTGTTCGACACCGACACCGGCCGGCCGCTGGCCGAACGCGTGATGTTCGCGGTCAGCTTCATGTCGATCGCGGTGCTCACCTACCTGCTCGGCCGGCAGATGCGCGAGAGCCAGGCGCTCGCGGCGCGCCGCGGCGCCGAGGTCGCCGACCTGGCCGCGATCAACGAACTGATCATCCGCCGCATGCGCACCGGCGTACTGCTGGTCGATGGCGACGGTCGCATCCGCCTGGCCAACGAGGCGGCCCTGCTGCTGCTTGGCGAAGTCGAGGGCGAGCGCAACCTCGCAATGGCGGCCCCGGAACTCGCGCTGCGCCTGCGCAAGTGGCTGCGCGACGGCGCATCCGACGATACCCCGCTGCGCGTGGGCAGCGAGCAGATCGACGTGCTGCCGCGGTTCGCGCGGCTGCTGGCGCAAGGCGACAGCGCGCTGGTGTTCCTCGACGACACCAGCCTGGTGTCGCGCCGCGCCGAATCGATGACCCTGGCCACCCTGGGCCGCTTCTCCGCCAGCCTCGCCCACGAGATCCGCAACCCGCTGGCGGCGATCAGCTACGCCACGCAACTGCTGGAGGAGTCCACCGAAATCTCCGCCGGCGATCGCCGCCTGCTGCAGATCGTCCACCAGCAATGCCTGCGCACCAACGGCATCGTCGAGAGCGTGCTCGGCCTCGCGCGGCGCGAGCGCGCCAGCGCCGAACACGTCGACCTGGTGACGTTCACGCGCCGCTTCGTCGAGGACTACAAGCAGGTGCTGCCGCCCGAATCGGGCAGCGTGCGGGTCACCGGCGGCCCGCTGCCGGTGCCGGCGCTGGTCGACCCGCGCCACCTGCAGCAGGTCCTGACCGTGCTGCTGCAGAACGCGCTGACCTACGGCCACCTCCCCGGCGATCCGGCGCGGGTGACGCTGGCCGTGCATGCCGCGGCGGGCGTCCCGACCATCGACGTGCTCGACCGCGGCCCGGGCATCTCCGAGGGCGCGCAGGCGCAGCTGTTCCGCCCGTTCTTCACCACCTCCGAGCACGGCACCGGCCTGGGCCTCTACATCGCGCGCGAACTGTGCCACGCCAACGAAGCCACGCTCGAATACGTTTCAGTCGCCGGCGGCGGCAGCTGCTTCCGCATCACCCTGCCGGGCCCGAACGCGCTGCTGCCGGCGTAGCGTGGCCATCCCTTTCCTCCGCTTGCGGATGGCAAGGCCGTCCCTTCTCCTCCTTGCGGATGGCAAGGCCGTTCCTTCTCCCCGCCTGCGGATGGGGCTAGGCCGTTCCTTCTCCCCGCTTGCGGATGGGACTAGGCCGTTCCTTCTCCCCGCTTGCGGATGGGACTAGGCCGTTCCTTCTCCCCGCTTGCGGATGGGACTAGGCCGTTCCTTCTCCCCG
>JAKFDF010000085.1:0-8487 GCA_036676275.1 Lysobacter sp. | reverse complement strand
GTTGTCGACCAGCGTGCGCGGCGACGCCGGGTCGAAACCGGCGTGCCCGTGGGCGACGGCGAGCGAGGCGAGCGCGGCGGCGGCGAGCACGCTGTCGGGGGTGGCGGGATCGAGGCGGCGCAGGCTCTGCGCCAGTGCGTGGTCGAGGGTGCGCAATGCGCCGCTGCGCCGGAGCGCGTCGAGCAGCGACGGGGCGCCCGTGTCGGTGGTCGTGCCGGTCATGCCCGCTCTCCGGCGAACAGCGCGTCGAGCGCATGCACCAGCCGCGGATCGAACTGGCGCGCATGCACGCCGGCAACCGGTGCGCCGGCCGCGGCCTCCAGCGCGATGCCGCGGCTGAACACGTAGCGGATGCCGCCGAAGTCGCGCCCGTAGTCATAGGCGCCGCCGTCGGAGGCGTCGCCGAGCCGGAAGCGCAGCCAGCGGTGCAGCGCGAGGGTGTAGATCAGCGCCTGCAGGTCGTACTCGCTGTGCCGCATCGCTTCGTGCAGCGCGGCGGCGTCGTAGCGCGGCAGGCGGTTGGACTTGTAGTCGAGCACGTACCAGCGGCCCTCAAACCGGTAGGTGAGGTCGATCAGGCCGGTCATCAGGCCTTCCAGCCGATGCACCAACCCGAACCCGTGGCGATCGGGCACCACGTCGTGCGCGTGCAGCAGCTGCAGCAGCGCGTCGACGCGGGTGGGCTGCAGCGCGAACTGGAACTCGATCTCGGCGCGGCGTTCGTGCTCGGGCACGTCGCACAGCTGCACGCCTTCGGGCAGGGCCACCCGCAGGGTGTTGCCGACCAGGCGCGTGACCAGGGCGACGCCGTCGTCGAGCACCTCGGCGGGGTAGCCCTCCGCGCGCAGGGCGTCGGCGATGACGCGGGCTTCGCCGGGCGGTGCGTCGTCGCCCGGTTGCCAGCCGCGCCATGCGGCGAAGTCGGCGTGTTCCAGCGCGGCGTGCAGCGCGACGCCGAAGCGCGGGCCGGAGAAGCGCGCGTCGAGATCGCCGGCGCCAGCCGCGTCCGCGGGCGCGGCTTCCGCATGGGCCGCCTCGGCTTCGGGCGCGGCCGGTTCGTCGCGGCCGCCGGGCACCGGCAGCGTGGCCGCCGTCGACGAATCGCTGCCGGCGTCGGCGCGCGCCAGGCCGGAGAAGCTGTACACCCACCAGTCGCTGGCCAGCACGCGCGTGGCGACGCGCGCGGCGGGCACCTCGGCGTCGGTGTCCGGCGGCAACCGCGGCAGGCTTGCCGGCGGCGGCGTGGCATCGAGGCGGATGCCGGGCGCGGCGGCGAGCGCCCCGGGGTCGCGCAGCATCGGCGCCAGCGCGGCCTGGTCGTGGTTGTAGAACAGGCCGGTCGCGGTCCACAGCGCGTGCCGGGCGCGGGTCATGCCGACATACAGCAGGCGCGCGTCCTCGGCTTGCTGCTCGATCTTCCACGCAGTTTTCGCGTCCTCCCACCCGGCCTCGTCGAGGGCGATGTTCCAGTGCAGGCAGCGCTGGTTGTCGTCGTCGTGGGCCATGCACAGCCGGCCCGGGATCGGGTCCTTGCGGCCGATGCCGGCGAACGGCAGGAACACCAGCGGGTACTCCAGCCCCTTGCTCTTGTGCAGGGTGACGATCTGCACGCGGCGCGCGTCGGACTCCAGGCGCAGCAGCTGGGTCTCGTCGTCGGGATCGGCCCGGACGATGCGCTGGCCGAGCCAGTCGACCAGCCCGGGCAGGCCGAGCGCGAAGGCCTGCGCTTGCTGCAGCACCTCCGCCAGTTGCAGGTAGTTGCCGACGCGGCGCTCGCCGTCGACCAGGCCGAGCAGGCGTGGCGCGTGTTCCGCGCACAGGTCGCCCACCAGCGCCAGCGGGCCGCCGCGCAGCAGGCGCTCGCGCCAGGCCAGGGCCTTGTGCTGCCAGTCGTGGCTGGTTTCGTCCAGCGCGGCGATCGCGGCGGCATCCTCGCCGACCAGCACGGTGGACAAGGCCGCACGCAAGCGGCCGTCGTCGCCGCTTTGCAGCAGCGCCAGCAGCACGGCGTGCAGTTCGCGCGCTTCGGGCGTGGCGAACAGGCTCTGCTTGCCGGCGGCGACCGCGGGAATGCCGACCGCGCCGAGCGCCTGCTGGATGCGGGTGGCTTCGCGATGGCTGCGCACCAGCACCGCGATGTCGCCCGGCTGCACCGGCTTGCCTTCGATCTCCGCCGTGCCGGCGCGCCCGGCGTCCAGCAGCGCATGGATCGCGGCGACGCAGGCCCGGGTGCACAGCGCGCGCGAGTCCTCGGCGTTCCAGGGCTTGAGGTTGCCCTTGCCGTCCGGCGGCGGCTCGGGCGCCTGCCAGAGGGTGAGCGCAGGCGCGGTCGCGCCATTGCGCAGGAAGTCCCCGTCGGTGCGCCGGCCACCGGCCGCGACCTTGCGGAATTCGATCCGCGGATCGACGAAGGCCTCGTCGCCTGCCTGCGCATACAGCGCGTCGATCGCGGCAAGCACCGCCGGACGCGAGCGGAAGTTGTGTCCGAGCGGCGGCGCCCTGCTTGCGGTTCCGTGCGCGGCCAGGTAGGTGTGCACGTCGCCGCCGCGGAAGCCGTAGATCGCCTGCTTGGGGTCGCCGATCAGGAACAGCGCCGGTGCGTCGCTGCCGCCGCCGAACACCCGGTCGAAGATCTTCCACTGGCGCGCATCGGTGTCCTGGAACTCGTCCACCAGGGCGACTTCGTATTGCTCGCGCAGCCTGCGCGCGAGCGCGTCGCCGCGCGGGCCGTCGAGCGCATCGGCGACGCCGTCGATCAGGTCGTCGTAGGTCTGCACCCGGCGCTGGCGCTTGAGCGCGGCCAGGCGCGCGAGCGCATCGTCGCGGATGCGGTGCAGCAGGGCGACGCGGCGGCGCGCGCGGTATGCGTCGCAGGCCTGCAGCGATGCGAGGTAGGTCTCGACGAGCTCGCACAGCGGCGACTCCGGCGTGTTGCCGACGTGGCCCTTGTTGGTCTTGCCGAGCATCTCGTCGCGGGTGAGCTTCGACAGGCGCGCATCGAGCGGCGCCTGGTAGTCGCCGCCGTCGCACCAGCTCGCCAACTGCGTCCACAACGCCTGGATCCAGTCGGCCTTGTAGCTGCCACCGTGCAGGACCTTGCGCTCGAGCGCGTCCAGCAGGGCCGCGAGGAAGTCGTCGCCATGCGCGCGGAAGCCGTCGGCGAGCGCGCGCCCGGCCGCGAGCAGCGCGGGCATCGGGTCCGGCGGCAGCGGCGCATCGGCCGGCACCAGCAGCGGTTCGCGCAGCAGCGCGCGCAAGTCCGCGGCCAACGCCGGCGGACCGCCGCTCCACAGCGCGGCGAGGTCTTCGGCCCCGCTGTCGTCGCCGCCGTGGGCGCGCCACAGGTCGGCGGCCAGTTCCTCGCGCAGGTCGCGGTCGTTGGCCAGCAGCTCCGGCGGATCGAAGCCCTGGCCGCTGTCCAGCGCGTGCTCGCGCAGCACGCGCGCGCAGAAGCCGTGGATGGTGAAGACCGCGGCGAGGTCGACGTCCCTCGCCGCCTGCCGCAGCCGGCGGCGCAGCGCGTCGTCGCCCTCGCCGCTGCGGGCGCGGTGCGCGCGCAGGATCTCGCGGGTCAGCGCGGCTTCCGCGCCGTCGCCGTCGCCTGCGGGCGCGTCGAGCAGCGCGAGCGCAAGCAGCAGGCGCTCGCGGATGCGCTTGCGCAGCTCCTGCGTGGCCGCTTCGGTGAAGGTCACGGCGAGCACCTGGCCCACGCCCAGGCCGCGCTCGACCACCAGCCGCGTCACCAGCGTGGCCAGGGTGAAGGTCTTGCCGGTGCCGGCGGAAGCCTCGATCAGGCGCACGCCGTCCAGCGGCAGTTCCAGATAGGGATCGCGGGCGGGCGCGGCGTTCATTCGTCGTCGTCCCCGGCCAGCGGCGCGCGCGCGAGTGCGGCCTGGTCGAGTTCGGGCGCGATCGAGATGCCGCTGGCCAGCGCCGCGAACACCGCCGTCGCGATGCGCGCGAACTCTGCCATGGCGTCATGGCTCGCGAACGGATCGCGCGCGCGCAATGCCAGTGCATAGGCGGGCTGTCCGCCTTCTCCCCACACCTTCTCGCCTCCCTGCCACTGGCTGCGCGCCGCCTTCAGGCCGCGCTCGGGCGTGCTTGCGCTGTAGTACGCCCAGCCGCTGCGCGGCGCGAACAGGAGCGGCTGGCGCAGCCCCTTCGCGCGCAGCTCCAGCAGCACGCGCAGCGCGTCGCGCGCCTGCGCCGGCGCGAGCATGGCGCGACGATGCGGCCCGATGCGCTTGTCAACTTCCTGGAACTCGTGGAACGGCAGGTCCACGCCGGCGGCGCTGGCCAGCAGCCAGTCCAGGCCGTTGCGGATCACCGAAGGGCCGTTCGGCGCGCCGAAGCGCAGCCGCGCGATCCCGTGCGGCCACGCGTCGGCGATCCGGCCGTGCAGGCGCAGGCCGTCGATCTCCACTTCCAGCGGGATCGATTGCGGCTGCGCGTCGCCGCGCCACTGCGCGAAGCCTTGCGCATACGGCTGCACCGCCCGCACCACTTCGGCCAGCGCGCGCCGGCCCAGCGCGCCGGACGGCAGCAGGCCGCGCGCGCGCAGCCGCGCCTGCATCGCGTCCGCGCCGGTGCCGGCAAGCAACTGCTCGAATACGGCCCGTTGCAATGCGTTGCGTTCCAGCCCGCGCCCGGGCGCCTGCAACGGTTCGATGTCGTCGCCGCCGGCGTCCAGTTCGGCCAGGCGCAGGCCCAGGCGCTGGCGCAGGAACTGTTCCGACGGCGCCGCGAGGAAGCGGCGCAGCGCGTCGATCGACAGTTCGGTTTCGGCCTCCGGCGGCGGTGCCAGCGCCACGGCGGCGCCCATCCACGGCGCCAGTGCCGTGCGCGCGGCGGACAGGCGCCCGGCCGCGGGATGCCAGTGTTCGCGGTAACTGAAGTGGCGCGGATCCTCGCTGCCGAACGCGGCCGGCGCGAACGGTTGCAGCGGATGCCGCAGCACCAGTGCCTGCGCCGCCTCCTCCGGCCGCGCATGGTATGCGGCCGCGGCGGCCAGCAGCTCGGACACCACCGCCGACGGTTCGCGCGCGCTGCCGTCGCGCGGATCGGCGCCGATCCAGCTGACGTAGAACACGTCCTGCGCGGCGGAAAACAACTGCAGGAACAGGTAGCGGTCGTCGTCGCGGGTGGAGCGGTCGCCGTGGCGGCGCCGGTCGGTGCCCAGTTCCGCGGTGAGGCGGTTGAGCCCGGCGGCCGGATCGCGGCGCGGGAACTCGCCGTCATTCATGCCGAGCAGGCAGATCACCCGGAACGGCAGCAATCGCATCGGCACCATGCGCGCGAAGCTGACGCCGCCGGTGAGCAGCGGCGCGCGCGTGTCGGCTTCGCCGAGCACGGCCGCGAAGTGCGCGCGCACCACTTCGCCCGGCACCGCCGCATCGAAGCCGGCGCGCTCCGCGTCGGCGGCGAAGGCATCGATCAGCGAACGCAATCGGTCGAGCGCGCGCTCCCCGCTTCTGGTCGCCGGCGGTCGCGGCAGCAAGGCGTCCAGCAGCCCGAGCAGTCGCTCGCGCCAACGCGCCGGCGGCATCGCTTCGCCCAGCACGCGCTGGTGGCGGGCGAGCACGCGCAGCAACCGCAGCAGTACGTCGAGCGCATCCAGCGCGCCGCCTTCCAGCTCCGGCCACGGCGCGACGACCTGGCTGTCGCCGGCGATCGCGCTGTCGTCGCCGCTGGCATGGCCGAGCAGCAGGCGGTCGAGCGCGAACTGCCAGGTGTAGGCGTCGTCCTCCGGCGCGCCCTGGCGCGCGCGGTGCGCGGCATCGATGCCCCAGCGCGCGCCGGCCGCGTGCAGCCAGCCGTGCAGGCGTTCGAACGCGCCGGCATCCAGGCCCGCGGCTTCGGCCAGCGGCGGACTGGCGAGCAGGTCGAGCGTCTCCTCCAGCCCGAAGCGCGACACCGGCAGCGCCAGCAGGCGCAGGAACGCGGCGGCCAGCGGTTCGCCGGCCAGCGGGCTGGCGTCGGCCATCGCCCAGGGAATCGCATCGCCACGGCCGTGGCCGCCGAACACCGCGTCCAGGTAGGGCACGTAGGGATCGATGTCCGGCGCCAGCACCGCGATCTCGCGCGGCTGCAGGGGCGGATCGAAGCGCCTGCCCTCCGGGGAGTCGGGCTCGAGCAATCCGCGCAGCCGGTCGTGCAGCACCTGCAGTTCGCGCAGGCGGGTGTGGCAGGCGTGCGCCTGCAGGCTGGGATCGTCGCGGTCGACCGCGGCGCGCGGCGCGCCGGTCGGCGCCTGGCTGCGACGGAACAGGTCGGCCTGCATCCGGTGCAGCAGGCTGTCGCGCAGGCCGCCTTCGGCGAGCGTGGGCCGGGTGTCGGCATCGGGATCGACGTAGGCGGCGATCTCGCCGGACGGATGCACGACTTCGTAACTGCCGAGCAACGCCATGAAGTCGCGGCCGGCCGCGCCCCAGTCGCGCAGCAGCGGATTCTCGGCGGACTCGTCGCCGAAGGGCTCGACGCCCGCGCGCAGCCGCGCGCCCAGCGACTGCAGGTCGCCCCAGTATTCCCTGGTCGGCGTGGGCAGGTAGAAGTGCAGCGTGCCGGCGCGCGCCTGGGTGGCCATCACCCGCAGCACGTCGGGCGAGGCGTTGAGGGTGGCGAACACGAACAGGCGCGACGGCAGGCCGGCGGGCGCGGTGCCGGCGGCGTCGCCGGGCGTGCCGTCGAACTTCGCCAGATAGGCCTGGATGCGCCGCGCGCGGTGCTCGCGGCCGGCGGCGACGATGCGCCACAGGATCGCCTGCGGATCGTCGGGATCGGCGCCGGATTCCCAGCGCAGCAGCCAGTCGCGGCGCCAGGCCTGGTACTTGCCGAACACGCCCGCCAGTTCCCCGGCCAAGGTCCACGCCTTCAGCCCGCCGTCCTTCAGCCCACCGTCGCCGTCGAGGTAGGCGGCCAGCTGCGCCAGCGCCGGGCGCGCGCGCACCGCCGGATCCAGCAGCGCGGCATACAGGTGCCAGTGCAGGCTGTCGGCGTCGAGCTCGTCGCTGGCCGGGCCGAGGTTGGCGGCCAGCGCGCGGGCGACGAACTCGCCCGGGGCGAGGAATTCCAGGTTGGCGGCGATGCCATGGCGCGCGGCCAGCGTGGCCTGCAGCCAGCGCCGCATCGCCACCTGCGGGACCACGATCGTGTCGGGCGCCAGCAACGGCTGCCCCGGCGCCGGCGTGCGCAGGGTTTCGGCCAGCAGCCCCGCCAGCACGTCCAGCGCATTGGAGTGGTAAAGGCGGAAGTCGGGCGGCGCGGGCATCACCCCATCTTGCCGCAGCGCGGTCGCAACCGCCGAGATCGCGGCGGCGGCGACGCAATGCGCTGTTCCAGCGGCGCGGGCGCGGGCGCAACGCGAAGCTGCGACAATGCCGCCGCGCTGTGCCGGCATTCAGCCGCTCCCCCCCAAGCTGCCGCGTTTTTATACGTCTGGTTTCCCCTGTTCCCGTCGATGACCGATCCCGCACCCATCGTTCGCCTCACCGGCCTCCGCCTCGACCGCGGCGGCCGCGCCGTGCTCGAGGGCATCGACCTAACCGTGCCGCGCGGCAGCGTGACCGCGGTGCTGGGCCCCTCGGGCAGCGGCAAGTCGACCCTGCTGGCCGGCCTGACCGGCGAACTGGTGCCGGCCGCGGGCACGGTCGAAGTGCTCGGCGCGCCGTTGCCGCGCGCCCAGCGCGCGCTGCTGGAGCTGCGCAAGGGCGTCGGCGTGCTGCTGCAGGGCAACGGCCTGCTGACCGACCTCACCGCGGCCGAGAACGTCGCGTTGCCGCTGCGCGCGCATACCCGGCTGCCCGATCCGCTGATCCGCCGGCTGGTCGACATGAAGCTGCACGCGGTCGGCCTGCGCGCCGCCGCCGACCTGTATCCGCGCGAGCTGTCCGGCGGCATGGCCCGGCGGGTGGCGCTGGCGCGCGCGCTGGCGCTGGATCCGCCGCTGATGCTCTACGACGAGCCGCTGACCGGCCTGGACCCGATCGCCTCGGGCGTGATCATGAGCCTGATCGCGCGGCTCAATGCCAGCCTCGGCCTGACCAGCATCATCGTCACCCACCACGTGCACGAGACCCTGCCGGTGGCCGACCGCGCGCTGGTGATCGCCAACGGCCGCATCGTCTTCACCGGCACCCCGGCGGAACTGCAGGCCAGCACCGATCCGCTGGTGCGCCAGTTCCTCGACGGCCAGCCCGATGGCCCGATCGCCTTCGACGCCGCCCCGCGCGCCGGACTCGCCCTGGGGGAGCCGGCCTGATGCCCTTCGTCGCCGCCACCCGCTCGCTCGGCCGCGCCGGGCTGTTCTCGCTGTCGGTGCTGCGCGCCTCGCGCCCGACCAGAGACTTCTTCGCCGAACTGCTGCGCGAGATCTACAAGATCGGCGCGCGCTCGCTGCCGATCATCGCCGTCGGCGGCGCCTTCGTCGGCCTGTCGGTGACGCTGCTGGGCTACCGCGCGCTGGAGACCTACGGCGCCGCCAACCAG
>JAKFDF010000084.1:0-4809 GCA_036676275.1 Lysobacter sp. | reverse complement strand
ACAAGATCCTGCCTGAATGCACGCTGCCATTGACCGGCGTGGGCGTGGTCAATCGCATCATCACCGACCTGGCGGTGTTCGACGTGACCCCGGAAGGCCTGCGGCTGACGGAAATGGCGCCGGGCGTGGACGAGGGCGAGTTGCGGGCCAAGACCGGGTGCGGCTTCCTTCCGGCCTGAACTGCGGGCATCGGGCGGACGGGGGGTTTTTTCGGTTCCACTTCCTTGGCGGGCGGATTTTAGCGATGATCCGGGTTCCTGGGGGAGCCCGGTTCCAGCCAAATGTTCACACGCTTTGCGTTTCTGGCCGCCGTCGCGTTCGCTGCCGGCTGCACTTCGGGTGATGGCCCAAGGGCCGTACCGGCCAATGTCGCGGATACCCAACCGCACGCCGTGCCAGCCCGGAGCACAAGCCTCGTGACGCTGCCGGGCCCCGCCAGGGGGTTCGCCAAGCTCCCGGACCGCGGCGACCTGCTGGCTTATCCCGGCGGCATCGTGCGCCAGGATGGCGCCTATGCGTGGCACCGGGCCGAACTGAGCGAAGAGCATGCACTGCGCGCCATTGCCGGTGGCCGCCTGCGCGTGACCACGCCCGAGGGCGAAATCCTCGACTTCCAGTACGACCGCCACATCGAGCACCCGTCCGGCGACTGGACCTGGATCGGCCATCGGCCGGGCCACGAGGGCGAGCAGACGATCCTGACGTTCGGTGCGCAGGCTGCCTACGGTTCGATCGCCCAGTCAGGCAAGCCGGCGCTGCGACTGGCCGTGCGCGATGGCGTCAGCTGGCTGGTCGAGACCGATCCGGCCAAGGTCGCCGGGATCGTCAACGCCGCCACGCGACCGCAGCGGCCGGATTACCACATCGTGCCGGAATCCGAGTTGCCGCGACGGGCGGCAAGCGTCGTTGCGGCAGCGGATGGCGCGACGACTTCTCCCGGCACCGGCGTGGCGACTTCCGCGGCTGCCTCGACGGCCGCCGCCACGACCATCGACCTGGTCATCGGTTACACGGGGGGCTTCGCCAGTGCCCACGGCGGTACCTCCGGCGCCACGACCCGGCTCAATTACCTTGTCGACGTCGCCAATGCCGCCTATGGCAACAGCAAGGTCGATGCGCAGGTACGCTTGGTCAAGGCGATGAAAGTCACCTACACCGACACCAACAGCAACGACACCGCCCTGGAGCAACTCAGCGGCTACAAATCCGGCTCAGGCCCGGTAACGCCGAATGCCGCGTTCAACGCCTTGCGCGCCGCGCGGGAACAGTACGGCGCGGACCTGGTTTCGCTGGTGCGCGATTTCAGGGACCCGGAGCAGGATGGTTGCGGGCTGGCCTGGCTGCTGGGCGGCGGGTTGCAGGGAATCGGTGCCGGCGAAGGCTGGGACGAGCTCGGCTATTCGGTGATCGGGGATGGCACCGACGTCGGCTCCGATGGCAAGAGCTATTACTGCCAGGACGAAACCCTCGCGCACGAACTCGGCCACAACATGGGGGCCGCGCACGACAAGGAAACCGCGAAGGGCGACGACGGGGTGCTCGACAACCCCGACGATTACGGCGCATACAGCTATTCCTTCGGTTACAAGACCGGCGCCGGCAGCGGCAACTTCTACACGGTGATGGCCTATGGCGATACCGGCCAGGCGATCTACCGGGTGTTTTCCAATCCGGGCATCACCTTCTGCGGCGGTCATCCGTGCGGAGTGGCCAACCAGGCCGACAACGCCAGGGCCCTGAGGCAGACGGTCCCGGCGGTCGCGCAGTTCCGCATGAGTACGCAGACATTGGTCGGCGACCAACTTGCGCCCGGGATAACGAGCTCCGACATCAATGGCGACGGCTACGACGATCTTTTCTATCGCAATGGCGGCCAGTTCGTGTACTGGCTGATGCACGGCAAGGCCCGGCTCGGATGGAAGCAGTTCACGGTCAAGGCAGACACGGCGTTCGCCGGCTATGGCGATTTCGACGGCAACGGCAAGGGCGACCTGGTCTGGATCGACGCCAACCGCAACGTCTTCCTGTGGCTTGGGAACGGCTCGGGTTTCTCCTCCAAATCGACGTACACGCATGGTGCCGGGTGGTTGCTGGCCGGCATCGCCGACAGCAACGGCGATGGGCGCGACGACATGCTCTGGTACAACCCGCAGCTGCAGCAGCTGGTGGTCTGGTACATGAACGGCTTCACCCGGACCAGCTATCGAAAGTTCACGGTCCCTGCCGGTTACCGGTTCGCCGGTTCGGGGGATTTCAACGGCGACGGCAAGGGCGACCTGCTCTGGGACAACGCCGCGCGCGACCTGTACATGTGGATCGGCAGCGGAACTTCATTCGACAGTACATACCTGCGGACCTACCAGAGCGGCTGGACCCTGATCGGCACCCGCGACATCAACGGCGACGGCCGGTCGGACATGCAGTGGCGCAACCAGTCAAGTGGCGAGGTCACTTACTGGTTGATGGACGGGCCGACGTTGAGCTTCTTCCGCCTCTTGACCATGAGCCGCAGCTTCCAGTCGGAGAGTGCCGGCGACTTCAACGGCGACGGGTTCGCGGACCTGATCTGGCGCAATGACGCGCGCGAGCTGTACATCTCGTTCGGCGACGGGTACGGCTTCAGCAACGTCTACGTCGCGACCAACACGGAAGGCTGGTCGGTGCTCAACTGACCACTCAGCGCGCGCGTTTCACAGCGCGCGTTCGAGTTCCGGCAGCAGCTTGAACAGGTCGCCCACCAGCCCGATGTCGGCGACCTCGAAGATCGGCGCCTCGCCGTCCTTGTTGATCGCCACGATCGTGCCGGCGTCCTTGATCCCGGTCAGGTGCTGGATCGCGCCGCTGATGCCGACGGCGACGTACAGCTCCGGGGCGATGATCTTGCCGGTCTGGCCGACCTGCAGTTCGTTGGGCACGTAGCCGGCGTCGACCGCGGCGCGCGAGGCGCCGACCGCGGCGCCGAGCTTGTCGGCGAGGTCGTAGATGATCTTGAAGTTTTCCCTGGACCCAACGCCGCGGCCGCCGGAGACGACGCGCCTGGCGCTCTGCAGGTCCGGGCGGTCGGACTTGCCGGCGGCCAGCCCGACGTAGCGCGTATGCGACGGCAGCGTGGCTTGCACCGACGCGGCCTCGACCGTGGCGTTGCCGCCGCGCGCGGCTTCCGGCCACGAAGCGGTGCGCACGGTCGCCACCACGATGTGGTCGGCCGGTGCTTCGACGGTGACGATGGCATTGCCGGCGTAGATCGGCCGCTTGAACACGCGGCTGCCTTCGACCGCCATCACGTCGGAGACCTGGGCCACGCCCAGCAAGGCGGCGATGCAGGGCATCAGGTCCTTGCCGAAGGTGGTCGAGGGACCGAGGACGTGCGTGTAGCCGCGCGCGAGCTGTGCGACCTGCGGTGCCTGGACCTGCGCGATCGCGTTTGCGTTGGCGGCATCGGCGACGGCCAATACCCTGGCCACCCCGGCGATCTGCGCGGCCTGGCCGGCGACCTCGGCGGGATCGGCGGCCAGCACCACGATGTCGATGGCTTCGGGCTGCAGCGCCTGCGCGGCGGCCACGCACTTGGCGGTGGCGGCGTTGAGCTTGCCCCCAAGGTGTTCGGCGACGATCAGGACTTTGGACATGTTCGGTTCCTTGTTCCGTCATTCCCGCGCAAGCGGGAATCCGGTGTCTCTTGCACGATTGGGCCGATGGCCGGATCCCCGCCTGCACGGGGACGACGAGCGACTACAGCAGCCCCTTGGACTTCAACGCGGCGACCAGCTCGGCCGCGTCCTTGACCATCACCCCGCGGCTGCGCTTGGGCGGCGGCGCGTAGTGGGTGGTCCTGAGGGTATCGCCGGTGTCGACGCCGAGGTCGGCGAAGGCGATGGTTTCCAGCGGCTTGGACTTGGCCTTCATGATGTCCGGCAGCTTGATGAAACGCGGCTCGTTGAGGCGCAGGTCGGTGGTGACGACGGCGGGCAGCTCGACCTCGAGGGTTTCCAGGCCGGCATCCACCTCGCGGGTCACCGTGGCCCTGCCATCGGCGATCTCCAGTTTCGAGGCGAAGGTCGCCTGCGGCCGGCCCCACAGCGTCGCCAGCATCTGCCCGGTCTGGCTGGCGTCGTCGTCGATCGCCTGCTTGCCGAGGATCACCAGGTCCGGCTGCTCCCTTTCGATCAGCTTGAGCAGGGTGCGGGCGGCGGTCAGCGGCTGGACGGGCTGGTCAGCGACCACGTGGATGGCGCGGTTGGCGCCCATCGCCAGGCCGTTGCGCAGGTGCGCCTGGGCGTCGGCGGGGGCGATGGTGGCGACCACCACCTCGGTGGCGATGCCCTTGTCGCGCAGGCGCAGGGCCTCTTCCAGGGCGATCTCGTCGAACGGGTTGGCGGAGAGCTTGACGCCGTCGGTGACCACGCCGGACCCGTCCGGCTTGACCTGGATGCGGACGTTGTAGTCCACCACGCGCTTGTAGCCGACCAGGATCTTCATCGTGCTGGGGTTCCTCTGATAGCCGCCGGACGGGCCATGCAACCCGATCCGTTAAGCTGCGCATTCTACCGTTTCGACCCCGCGCCGCGTTGCCGGCGGCCGGTTCGCAGGCGCGTATGCGTTATCGGCAGGGGGCATGACAGGGGCATGGCAGGATTGGACTGGCAGGGATGGCTGACGATCGGCGTTGTGCTGGCAACGCTGGGACTGTTGCTGTGGGAGCGCTTCAGCCCGGACAAGGTGCTGATCGGCGCGACCGTGGTGTTGGCCGGCAGCGGCATCCTTGGCGTGCGCCAGGCACTGGCTGGGTTCTGGAATCCCGGCGTGCTC
>JAKFDF010000083.1:0-1872 GCA_036676275.1 Lysobacter sp. | reverse complement strand
CGATCCCGACAAGCTGGTCGAGATCATCGCCGCGATGGAGCCGACCTTCGGCGGCATCAACCTCGAGGACATCAAGGCGCCGGAATGCTTCATCGTCGAGCGCAAGCTGCGCGAGCGGATGAACATCCCGGTGTTCCACGACGACCAGCACGGCACCGCGATCATCGTCGGCGCGGCGATCTACAACGCGCTGGAAGTGGTCGGCAAGCGGATCGAGGACGTCAGGCTCGCCACCGCCGGCGCCGGCGCCGCCGGCATCGCCTGCCTGGACATGCTGGTGGCGCTGGGCATGAAGCCCGAGCACATCCTGGCCGTGGACCGCGAAGGCGTGCTGTACACCGGCCGCGGCCACATGGACCCGGACAAGCAGCGCTACGCGCGCGACACCGGCAAGCGCACGCTCGCGGAGATCGTCGAAGGCGCCGACATCTTCCTCGGCTTGTCCGCCGGCGGGGTGCTGAAGCCGGAAATGCTGGCGACGATGGCCGACCGGCCGATCATCCTCGCGCTCGCCAACCCGAACCCGGAGATCCTGCCGGAAGACGCGAAGAAGGTGCGCCCGGACTGCATCATCGCCACCGGCCGCTCGGACTATCCGAACCAGGTCAACAACGCGCTGTGCTTCCCCTACATCTTCCGCGGCGCGCTCGATGTCGGGGCCACCGAGATCAACGAGGCGATGAAGCTGGCCTGCGTGCGCGCGATCGCGCAGCTGGCGCGGATGGAATCCGGCGACCTGGCCGCGGCCTATGGCGGCGACATCCCGTGCTTCGGCGCCGAATACCTGATCCCGCGCCCGTTCGACCCGCGCCTGCTGGTGATGCTGGCGCCGGCGGTGGCCAGGGCGGCGATGGACTCGGGCATCGCCACGCGCCCGATCGCCGACTTCGAGGCCTACGAGGAAAAGCTCGGCCAGTTCATCTACCGCACCGGCCTGCTGATGAAGCCGGTCTACGACCGCGCCCGCGGCGACCGCCAGCGCGTGGTCTACGCCGAAGGCGAGGAGGAAGTGGTGCTGCGCGCGGTGCAGACCGTGATCGACGAAGGCCTGGCCACGCCGATCCTGATCGGCCGCCCGGACGTGATCGCCGCGCGGATCGAGCGCCTGGGCCTGCGCATGCGCGCCGGGGTCGACTTCGAGCTGACCAACATCAATTCCGACCCGCGCTTCGACGAGTACTGGCAGCAGTACCACGCGCTGACCGAGCGCCGCGGCGTGACCCCGGCCGCGGCCAAGAACCTGCTGCGCTCCCGGCCCACCCTGATCGCCGCGCTGATGGTCGAGCGCGGCGAGGCCGACGCGCTGATCTGCGGCCTGGTCGGCCGCTACCACAAGAAGCTCGGCTACCTGCGCAGCGTGTTCGACTTCGACAAGGGCGTGCAGGGCACCGCCGCGATGACCGGGGTGATCAACGAGCAGGGCGTGTGGTTCTTCCTCGACACCCACGTGCAGGTCGATCCCAGCGCCGAGCAACTGGCCGAAGCCACGCTGCAGGCGAGCTACCGGCTGAAGCTGTTCGGGATCGAGCCCAAGATCGCACTGCTGTCGCATTCCAACTACGGCAGCCACGACGACCCCAGCGCGCAGAAGATGCGCAAGGTCCGCGAGCTGGTGCTGGCGCGCGCGCCGAAGCTGGAGATCGACGGCGAGATGATGGCCGACACCGCCTGGAACGCCGAACTGCGCCAGCACATCTTCCCGCACACCACGCTGACCGGCCGCGCCAACCTGTTCGTGCTGCCGAACCTGGACGCCGCCAACATCACCTACAACATGGTGCGGGTGATGACCGACGGCGTCGCCATCGGCCCGATCCTGATGGGCCTGGACCAGCCGGCGCACATCCTCACCCCGGCGTCCACGCCGCGGCG
>JAKFDF010000082.1:0-2133 GCA_036676275.1 Lysobacter sp. | reverse complement strand
GTCGCGCAGCTGTTCGACGTCCTCCACCGACTCCTGCTCGGACGGCTCGACCCGCGAGAGGATGTCGCCCATCTGGCTCTGGCCCTGGCCATGCATGCGCTCGATAGCGGTATCGATTTCCGAACCGAGCGCCACCCGCGGGACGATCCGGCAGCCGCAGGCGAGGGTCAGCGCATCCAGCACGAAATGGTCCTGCGGATCGGCCATGGCCACCAGCAACTGGCCGTCGTCGAACTCCAGCGGCAGGGCACGGCATTCCTTGAGAAAGCGATAGGACAGGCGCTCGGCCAGCAACGGTGCCGTGGGGAAATCGCTGGCGGCGACCCGCGGCAGACCCAGCAACTGCGACAGCTGCTGAGCGATGTCCTGTTCGGAAACCAGGCCCAGGCGGTTGAGCAGGGCCGCCAGGGATTGCCCCTCGACCTGCCCGGCCTGCATGCGCAGGACGCGGTTGTAGTCAGCCTCGGTCAAGCGCCCGGCCTTGACCAGGGCCAGCCCGAGATTGAGCGATTCAACAGGCAATACATCACCTTGTGCGGCAAGCATAGTGTTCCAGCCTCGGGCCCGACCTACTGCACACGACTCCCTCGTGATCGCTCAATACCCAGCATGATCCGTTTCAATTTTGCGACATGCTTCACTATAGACGCTGACTTGCGGGCTGTCGGATTGCCTCCGGGCAAGCCAGATCGACGGCGAGGCTATTCAGTGCGCAGCGCATCCACCGGATGCAGGCGCGCCGCGCGGCGTGCCGGGGCGATGCCGGCAAACAGGCCGATGATCGCCGACAGCAGCAACGCCAGCAGCAGGAAGCCGGGCGCCAGGTCCAGCGGCAGGCCGGGCAGGCTCAGATGGAGAACCGCCAGCAGCAGCGCCATCAGCAGCAGGCCGAGCACCCCGCCGGCCAACGACAGCAGCGCCGCTTCGGCGAGAAACAGCCCCAGCACCTGCCGCGGCGTGGCGCCGAGGGCGCGCAGCAAGCCGATCTCGGCGGTGCGTTCGCCGACCGTGGTGGTCATGATGGTGAGAATGCCCACCGCTCCCACCAGCAGCGAGATGCCACCGAGGGCGGCGACGGCGATGGTCAGGGTGCCGAGGATGCGGTCGAGGCTGGCGAGCATGTCGTCCTGGGTAGTCAGGCTGAAATCTTCGACACCATGGCGCTCGATCAACACCTGGCGAATCCGCCCGCTCAGCTGCCGCGAACTGGTGCCGGCGGTGAACATCACATTGATCTCCATCAGGCCGTCACGGTTGAACAGGCTCTGCGCCCAGTCCACCGGGATGTAGGCGATGTCGTCGAGGTCGAAGCCGAGCAGCTGGCCCTTCTCCTCGATCACCCCGATCACCCGGAAGCGCACGCCGCCGACCCGGATCGCCTCGCCCAGCGGACTGGCCTCGCCGAACAGCTCCTGACGCAGCTTGTGGCCGAGTACCGCAAAGGGTGGCGAGCGGCCGTCGCGGGCCGGCGGCAGGAACTGGCCGAGGGCCAGGCGAAAACGCCAGGCCTCGGCCAACTGGTGACCGCCGCCGATGATGTCGCTGTTGCGGCTCATCACCCCGTACTGGATGTCGCCACTGCCCTGGATGATCGGCACCACCGCCTCGACATGCGCCAGGCGCCCGAGGGCATCGGCATCGCTCAGGCTCAACGGACGCACGCTGCTGAGGATGCCGCCGAGGCCGCCGGTCTGGGTCTTGCCCGGATGCACGGCGATGATCCGCGTGCCGAACTGCGAGAAGTTATCCAGCACATAGACCCGCATGCCTTCGCCGATGGCGGTGAGCAGCGCCACCGCGGCGATGCCGATCGCCACCCCGAGCAGGGTCAGCAGGCTGCGCAACGGCCGGCTGGTCAGGGTCGTGGCGGTGAGCTGGAGGCCATCCTGCCAGCGCATCATGGCCGTGCCCTTATGCACGGGTTATTGGTGCGCACGGCGCACCCTACGGGGTTGGTGCGCGGTTCGGGGTAGGGTGTCGCGGGGCCGCCCAGGCCGCGCGCACCATGGCGTCTCCTGCTCATGCCCGTGCCCCCGGCGGGCGCAATGCCGCCAGCGGCTCCATGCGCGCCGCCTGGCTGGCCGGCAGCCAGGCGAACAGCAAGGCGGCGAGCAGCGCCAACAGCAGCGAACC
>JAKFDF010000081.1:0-31839 GCA_036676275.1 Lysobacter sp. | reverse complement strand
CGCTTGCCCGACGCGCGGACCAGCACCATCACCACGATGTAGACCGCCAGCGCCCGCAGCACGAACTGCCACCACGGCAACGACAACCCGAACAGGCTTTCCATCAAAGGCTCCCGAGGCCCATCCCAAGCCTCAGCATCCCACGCGGGCGGGATTGCCCCCGTGATCCCGCCGAAGGCCCCAAGAAGCGCACAGCGTCATCCCGAGCGCAGCGAGGGATCTGCTTTCGGGCCGACGCGGGCTACAACAGATCCCTCGCTGCGCTCGGGATGACATCTGGCGAGGTGACGCGGATGACGCCCGGCAAGCTCGCGACGTACCCGCATGGAGTAACAGCCCCCTTCCCAAGGGGGCGCGGCGACAGCCGCGGGGATGTAGGCACTAGCCGGGGCCCAAAGTTTTGGCCCCGACGCTATCCGACCTTTGCAAAAACCATCGCGCCAAAACTTTGGGTTTTTATGCGCCGCCAAAAGGCGGCGCATAAAAAAGCCCCGCGAGCCAGGGGGAGGGCTAGCGGGGCCGGGGAACGGCACCTGGGGAGGGGTAGCCGTTCCGGGATCACTCCAGGGGAGGGAGATGATCTGCGACGGACCTTGCATCCGTCGCGAAGTATCTGACCATCCCGGGCATTGATAGTTCGTGAAGATCCGGGTTAAAAAACTGTTGGGTTCAGGAATGATTCATTCGCCCGGCCTTGGCTCCCCGGCCAGCCACGTTGCGGGGTCAGAGCCTGCTCAATGGGCCTGGTCCCAATCCAGTCCGATCCCGGAATCGACCACCAGCGGCACCCGCAGGCTGGCGGCCGCCGCCATCCGCGCCGCGGCCTGCGCCAGCAACTCGTCGACGAAGCCTTCGTCGACCTCGAACACCAGTTCGTCGTGCACCTGCAGAACCATCAGCGCACGGCTGCGGTGGCCGGCCAGCCAGCCGTCGATGTCGATCATCGCGCGCTTGATGATGTCGGCGGCGGTGCCCTGCATCGGCGCGTTGATCGCGGCGCGTTCGGCCCCGGCGCGCAGGCCCTGGTTGCGGGCATGGATGTTGTCCAGGTACAGGCGGCGGCCGAACACGGTCTCGACATAGCCGCGCTCTCGTGCCTGCTGGCGCGTGCTCTCCATGAAGTCGCGCACGCCGGGATAACGGCTGAAGTACAGCGCGATGTAGTCCTGCGCCTCGCCGCGGGCGATGCCCAGCTGCTTGGCCAGGCCGAACGCGCTCATGCCGTACATCAGGCCGAAGTTGATCGCCTTGGCGGCGCGGCGCTCGTTGCCGCCGACCTCCTCGATGGCCTTGCCGAACACTTCCGCGGCGGTCGCGCGATGGATGTCGGCGCCGCTGGCGAACGCGCGCAGCAACGCCGGGTCCTGCGACAGGTGCGCCATGATCCGCAGTTCGATCTGCGAATAGTCGCAGGCGACGATCCGGCGTCCTGGCGGGGCGACGAACGCCTTGCGGATGCGGCGGCCGTCCTCGGTGCGGATCGGGATGTTCTGCAGGTTGGGATCGCTGGACGCCAGCCGCCCGGTCGCCGCGCCGGCTTGGTGGTAGCTGGTGTGCACGCGGCCGGTGCCGGGATTGACCATCTCCGGCAGCTTGTCGGTGTAGGTGCTGCGCAGCTTGGCCAGGCCGCGGTACTCCAGGATCACCTTCGGCAATGCGTGCAGGTCGGCGATCGCTTCCAGCGCCTCCTCGTTGGCGGACGGCGCACCGCCGGGCGTCTTCACCAGCGCCGGCAGCTTCAGCTCCTCGAACAGCAGCGCGCACACCTGCTTCGGCGAATCCAGGTTGAAGCTGCGCCCGGCCAGCGCCGTCGCCTGCTGCTGCGCGGCGAGCATGCGCTTGCCCAGGTCGGCCGACTGGCGCCGCAGCTCGGTGGCGTCGATCAGCACGCCGTTGCCCTCGATCCGCGCCAGCACCGGTACCAGCGGCATCTCGATGTCGCGGTAGACGCGTTCGAGCGACGGTTCCGCCGCGAGCTTGGGCGCCAGCACGCGATGCAGGCGCAGGGTGATGTCGGCGTCCTCGGCGGCGTAGCGGGTGGCGTCGTCGAGCGCGACCTGGTTGAAGGTGATCTGCTTGGCGCCCTTGCCGGCGACTTCCGCGAACTTGATCGTCTGGTAGCCCAGGTAGCGCTGCGCCAGAGAATCCATGTCGTGGCGGCTGGCGGTGGCGTTGAGCACGAAGCTCTCGAGCATGGTGTCGTCGGCGTAGCCGGCCACGTCGATGCCATGCCGGCGCAGGACATGGATGTCGTACTTGCCGTGCTGGCCGAGCTTGCGCTTGCCGGCATCGGCGAACAGCGGCCGCAACGCGTCCAGCACCTCGGCGCGCGGCAACTGCGCCGGGGCGCCGGGATAATCGTGTCCCAGCGGGATGTAGCAAGCCTTTCCGGCTTCCACCGACAAGCTGATGCCGACGAGGTTGGCGCGCATCGGGTCGAGCCCGTCGGTCTCCGTGTCGAAGGCGAATTCGCCGGCGGCCTGCAGGCGCGCGATCCAGTCGTCCAGCTGCGCGCGCGCCACCACCAGGTCGTACTCCCCGGGCGCGGCCAGCGCGGCATCGGGCGCGACTTCCTGGCCCGCCGCCGAGCGCGCGTAGCCGGCCTGGGTGCCGCGCACGCCGGCCTTGCCCGGCGCGGGCTCCGGCGCGACATTGCCATCGAGCTCGCGCAAGGCCTGGTTGAAACCGTAGCGGGTGTAGAGCACGCGCAAGGCGTCGGCATCGCGCTCGCGCAGCTTGAGCGCGCTGGCCGGCAGGTCCATCGCGACATCGGTCTTGATGGTCACCAGCTCGCGGTTGAGCGGCAGCCGCGGCAGCGCCGCGCGCAGGTTTTCGCCGATCTTGCCCTTGATCGCATCGACCGCCGCGATCACGCCGTCGAGCGTGCCGTATTCGCCGAGCCACTTGGCCGCGGTCTTGGGTCCGCACTTCTCCACGCCCGGGATGTTGTCGATGGCGTCGCCCATCAGCGCCAGGTAATCGACGATCTGCGCGGCGCGCACGCCGAATTTGGCCACGACCGCCTCGTCGCTGTCGAGCCTGCTGCCGCTCATGGTGTTGACCAGCTCGATGCGGCCGCCGCCGTCGAGGCCGCCCACCAGCTGCGCGAAATCCTTGTCGCTGGTGGAGATCGTCACCGCCGCGCCCTCGCGCGCGGCCTCCCGCGCCAGCGTGCCGATCACGTCGTCGGCCTCGACCCCGGCGATGCGCAGGATCGGGAAGCCCAGCGCCTCGACGATCGCCAGCATCGGCTCGACCTGCGCGCGCAGTTCGTCCGGCATCGGCGGGCGATTGGCCTTGTACTGCGGGTACAGGTCGTCGCGGAAGGTCTTGCCGGGCGCATCGACCACGAACGCGGCGCAGTCGGGCTGTTCCTTCAGCGTCGCCCGCAGCATGTTGACCACCCCGAACAGCGCCCCGGTCGGTTCGCCCTGCGCGTTGCTCAGCGGCGGCAGCGCGTGGTAGGCGCGGTAGAGGTAGGAGGAACCATCGATCAGGACAAGGCGTGGCATCGCCCGATTCTACCTGCCGCGTCCCTGCCCGCCTTCCCCCGTGCCATCACCGGCCGCAGGCCACGGCGGCGCATAATCGGGTTCCGCACACGCTGCCGGAGACCCCCATGCCCGCCCAATCGCGCCGCGCCCTCTCCATGCTGTTGCCGGCACTGATGCTGGCAGCCTGCGCGACCATGCCGCCGGACCCCGAAGTCCCCGAGGATGCCGTCGCCGCGACCCGCACCGAAGCCAACGGCGACGTCGTCACCGAATACCGCGTGCAGGGCCAGCTGCGCATGGTCAAGGTCGTGCCGTTCCGCGGGCCAACCTACTATTTGGTCGACCGCGACGGCGACGGCAGGATGGATCCGCTCAAGGGCGACGCGCCGGTGACCTACTACAAGCTCTACGGCTGGTAGGGTTCAGCCACGCGGCCCGCCCATCACCGGCAGCACCACGCCGTTGACGTAGGACGCGCACACCGGCGACGCCAGGAACACGTACGCCGGCGAGATTTCTTCCGGTTGCGCCGGGCGGCCCATGTCGCTGTCCTGGCCGAACCTGGCCACGTCGCCGGCGTCACGGTCGGCCGGGTTGAGGGGCGTCCACACCGGCCCCGGGGCGACGGCGTTCACCCGGATGCCGCGTTCCAGCAGGTTGGATGCCAGCGACTTGGTGAAGGCGTGGATCGCTCCCTTGGTGGCCGCGTAGTCGAGCAGGTGCTTGCTGCCGAAGAACGCCGTTTCCGAGCCGGTGTTGATGATGCTGCCGCCTTCGCGCATGTGCGGCAGCGCCGCGCGCGCCATGTGGAAGTAGCCGCCGATGTTGGTCTGCAGGGTTTCCTGCAGCTGCTGGTCGGTGATGCCCTCCAGGGTGGCGCCGTGCTGCTGGAAGGCGGCGTTGTTGACCAGCACGTCGAGGCGGCCGAATGCCTCGACGACATGGCCGACCACGTCCTCGCAGAACGCCGGATCCTTCACGTCGCCGGCCACGGCGATGCAGCGCCGGCCCTCGTCCTCGACCCGGCGCCTGGTTTCGTCCGCGTCGCGGTCTTCGCACAGGTAGGTGATCGCCACGTCGGCGCCTTCGCGCGCGAACAGCACGGCGACGGCGCGGCCGATGCCGGAATCGCCGCCGGTGACCAGCGCGACCATGCCGTCCAGCTTGCCGCTGCCGGCGTAGTCGGGCGCGAGGAAGCGCGGCTGCGGGTCGAGTTGGTGTTCGTGCCCGGGCTTGCGCTGGCTCTGCTTCGGCAACGGGTTCTGCGGTTGCCGGCGGGTGCCCGCCTGCACCGGCTTCTTGCCCGTCTTGCGCGCGGCTCCCTTCGCCTCCTGCGGCGCGTTGCGTGCCTCTGCGGTGCGCTGGATGTCGCGCTGCTGCGCGGCCGTGGCAGCGGGGCGTGATCGATTCGCTTTCCTGGCCATGTCCGCCTCCTTCGCGACGATGCTGGACAGGGCCGCGTTGAAGCAGCGTGACCGCCGCAGGCCGCATGTTCGCGCCGCTTCCACCGGCACCTGCGCAGCATCGCGCCGGCAACCGCACGGAGGAGGCGCCATGCCCTATTCACGGACCAGCGAACTGCCCGCACCCGTGCGCGACCACCTGCCGCAGCATGCGCAGGAAATCTACAAGGAGGCGTTCAACAGCGCGTGGGACGAATACGACACGCCACAGCAGCGCCGCGGCGACGCCAGCCGCGAGGAAACCGCACACAAGGTGGCGTGGACCGCGGTGAAGCAGAAGTACGAGAAGGGCGACGACGGCGACTGGCACCGCAAGTGAGTCGGTCCACAGCGGTTGCAGGTCGGCATGGGCAAGCACCGCGCCGCTCGCGGGCCGGCCAATGCAACGCGGCGTACCGCGCGCTGATGCGCCCGCCCGACTGGCCTAGGCCGGCGACAGGTTTGCGTAGGCCAGCACCAGCCATTTGCTGCCCACGTCGTCGAAGTTCACCTGCACCCGTGCATGCGCACCGGTGCCTTCGTAGTCGGTGACCGTGCCGGCGCCGAAGGTCGGGTGGCGGACGCTGGCGCCGAGCCGCAGCGCGGGCACTTCGATCGCGGCGTGGCCGTAGTCGCGGCGCGGCTGTGGCGCATACGCCGGGCGCGACACCTGCACCCGCGGCCGCACCTCGTGCACCAGCGCGCCCGGGATCTCGCGCAGGAAGCGCGACGGCACCCCGTACATGTCCATGCCGTGGATGCGCCGGGCCTCGGCGTACGACAGCACCAGCTTCTGCCGCGCGCGGGTGATGCCGACGTAGGCCAGCCGCCGCTCTTCCTCCAGGCGCCCGCTTTCCTCGCTCGACTTGTTGCTGGGGAACAGGCCCTCCTCCATGCCGGCCAGGAACACCAGCGGGAACTCCAGGCCTTTCGCGCTGTGCAGCGTCATCAGCTGCACCCCGTCCTCGCCGGCCTGGGCCTGGCCTTCGCCGGCCTCCAGCGCGGCGTAGGACAGGAACGCAACCAGCTCGCTCAGGGCCGCGGCGCCTTCGTCGTCGTCGCGCTGGACGAAGCGCGAGGCGACCGACACCAGTTCGTCGAGGTTGTCGGTGCGCGAATCGAGCGTGCCCCTGGATTCTGCGGCGTAATGCGCGCGCAGACCGGAGCGCGCCAGCACGTGGTCGATCTTCTCCTGCAGCGGCAGCGCTGCGATCTCCGCCGACAGCGCATCGACCAGCGCGTGGAAGCCGGCCAGCGCATTGCGCGCGCGCGCGGCCAGCGCGCTGCCGGCCGCGACCTGGCGCGCGGCTTCCCACAGCGGCAGTGCCGCGCTGCGCGCGAACCGGCGCACTTCGTCCAGCGTGCGCGAGCCGATGCCGCGGGTGGGCGTGTTGACCGCGCGCTCGAAGGCGGCGTCGTCGTCGCGGTTGGCCACCAGCCGCAGGTAGGCCAGCGTGTCCTTGATTTCCGCGCGCTCGAAGAAGCGCTGGCCGCCGTAGACGCGGTACGGGATCTGTTCGGCGAGCAACGCCTCCTCGAACGCCCGCGATTGCGCGTTGCTGCGGTACAGGATCGCCGCCTCGCCATGCGAGCCGCCGTCGCGCACCCATTGGCGGATGCGCTCGACGACGAAGCGCGCCTCGTCGATCTCGTTGTAGGCCGCGTACAGGTCGATCTGCTCGCCGTCGCCGCTGTCGGTCCACAGCTGCTTGCCGAGGCGATCGGGATTGTGGGTGATCACCGCATTGGCGGCATTGAGGATGTTGGCGCTGGAACGGTAGTTCTGCTCCAGCTTGAGCGTGGTGGCGCCGGGGAAGTCGGCCAGGAACTTCTGCACGTTCTCGACCTTGGCCCCGCGCCAGCCGTAGATCGCCTGGTCGTCGTCGCCGACCACGAACACGTGGCCGCTGCCTTCATCGGTACCGTTGCCGGCGAGCAGGCGGATGAAGCCGTACTGGATCGCGTTGGTATCCTGGAATTCGTCGACCAGCAGTTCGCCGAAGCGCTGGCGGTAATGCGCCAGCAGCGCCGGGTGGTCGCGCAGCAGTTCGTGGGCGCGCAGCAGCAGTTCCGCGAAATCGACCAGGCCGGCGCGGTCGCAGCGTTCCTGGTACAGCGCGTAGGCACGGCGCATCGCATCGGCCCACGGGTCGGCGCCGGGCTGCAGGTGGTGCGGGCGGCGCCCTTCGTCCTTCTGCGCGTTGATCCACCACGCGACCTGCCGCGGCGGGAAGCGCGCCTCGTCGAGTTCCAGCTGCTGGACCACGCGCTTGACCAGCCGCAGCTGGTCGTCGGAATCGAGCACCTGGAAGCCTTCGGGCAACCTCGCGTCGTGCCAGTGCAGGCGCAGCAACCGGTGCGCGAGGCCGTGGAAGGTGCCGATCCACATCCCGCGCGCGCCATGGCGCAGCAGGCGCTCGGCGCGGCCGCGCATCTCCGCCGCCGCCTTGTTGGTGAAGGTCACCGCGAGGATGCCGTGCGCCGGCACGCCGCAGACCTCGTTGAGCCAGGCGATGCGGTGGGTCAGGACCCGGGTCTTGCCGGAGCCGGCGCCGGCCAGCACCAGGTAATGCCCCGGCGGCGCGCTGACCGCCTCGCGTTGCGCCGGGTTGAGGCCGTCGAGCAGGTGGGAGACATCCATCGCCACAGTTTACGCGGCGGGGTGCGACCGGCCATGGCCAAGCAAGACCGGCAACAGCGATTCGAACGGTTGCGGGCGCCCGAGCAGGAAGCCCTGGAGCTCGTCGCATCCGCGGGCGCGCAGCCAGTCCAGCTGCGCCTGCGTCTCGACGCCTTCGGCCACGGTCGTGAGGTGGAGCGAATGCGCAAGGTTGATGACCGATGCGCAGATCGTGGCGTCGTCGGGATCGATCGCCAGGTCCTGGACGAAGGATCGATCGATCTTGAGCCGGTCGATCGGCAGCCGCTTGAGGTAGGCAAGGCTCGAATGCCCGGTGCCGAAGTCGTCGACCGCGAAACTGACGCCCAGCGCCGCCAACCCGCGCATCACCTCGATCGTGCGGTCGAAGTTGTGCATGATCAGGCTCTCGGTGATCTCGAGCTCCAGCGTGCCCGCCGGCATCGGGTGCTGGCGCAATGCCGCCTCGACATCGGTCGCCAGGTCGTGCCCGAATTGGGCGGCCGACACGTTCACCGCGATCCGCAGCCTGCCCAGGCCGGCATCGGCGAGCAGGCGATGGTGCCGGGCGGCCTCGCGCAGCACCCAGCGGCCGAGCTCCACGATCAGGCCGCTCTCCTCGCACACGCCGATGAACTCGGCCGGCGCCAACAGGCCCCGCTGCGGGTGCTGCCAGCGCACCAGCGCTTCCATCCCGACCGCGCCGCCGCCTTGGTCGAACAGCGGCTGGAACTCCAGCACGAACTGCTCCAGGCGCAGCGCTTCGCGCAATTCCCCGAGCAGGTGCAGGCGATGCGACACGTGTTCGTCGAACTCGGCGCGATAGGCGACCGCGCGGTTGCGGCCGCCGCGCTTGGCCTGGTACATCGCCACGTCGGCGCGCATCAGCAGGGTTTCGGCGTCGTTGCCCGCCTCGGGATAGCGGCACCACCCGATGCTGGGCGTAAGGGTATGGCTGATCCCGCCCACGTGCATCGGCTCCGACAGCACGCGGGAAATGCGCTCGATGACCCGGGCCATGCCCTCCTCGTCGGTCTGCTCGGTCAGCACCACCACGAACTCGTCGCCCCCGAACCGGCCGACGGTGTCGGTGTCGCGCACCATCGCACCGAGCCGCTGCGCGACCGTGCGCAGCACGGCGTCGCCGGCGCTGTGGCCGAGGTTGTCGTTGACCAGCTTGAAATCGTCCAGGTCGACGAAGATCACGCCGGCGGCGCGGCCGTAGCGGTCGGCATTGAGGATCGCCTGTTGCAGGCGGTCGTGCAGCAGCTGCCTGTTGGGCAGGCCGGTCAGTTCGTCGTGGGTGGCGCGGTGCGCCAGCTGCTGCTCGTAGCGCTGGCGCTCGGTGGCGTCGTTGATGACGCCGATGAAATGGGTCAGCGTTCCGTGCTCGTCGTGGACCGGCGCCAGGTGGAACTCGTTGCAGAACAGCGTGCCATCGGCGCGGTAATTGCGCAGCAGCACCCGCGCCTCGCTGCCTTCGCGCAATGCCAGGCGCAGGGCTTCCAGCGCGGGCTGGGCGTCGTCGTCGCCACGCAGCATCCGGCAGTTGCGGCCGAGCACGTCCTGCGCCCGGTAGCCGGTGATTTCCTCGAAGCCGCGATTGACGTAGACCACCGGGAAATCGAACTGGCGGGCATCGGCGATCACGATGCCATTGGCCGCCGAGTCGACCGCGCGCCGCAGCAGCCGGAGGTCGGCCTGGTCCTGCAGCGCCTGGGTCAGGTCGAGCATGCCGCCTGCGGCGCGCAGCGCACGCCCGCGCGCATCGCGCAGGATGAAGCCGCGATCCTGCACTTCGGCGTAGCTGCCGTCCCTGCGGCGGAAGCGATAGTTGTCCTGCCATTCCTCCTGTGGCGAGCGCAGCGCCTGTTCCAGGCCGTCCATGACGCGGTGCAGGTCGTCGGGATGGACCAGCGATTCCCAGGCCTGGATCGTGGGCGAGATGTCGCCCTGGCCGTAGCCGAACAGGTTGAAGAAACTGTCGCTCCACCACAGGCTGCCGGTGACGATGTCCCAGTCCCAGACCGCGTCGGAGGTCGCCCTGACCACCAGGCGGAAGCGTTGTTCGCTGCGCTCGCGCTCGGTCACGTCGTCGGCGGCGACCAGTCGCGCGGGGCGGTGCTCGAAGTCGATGTCGTGCGAATGGATCGCCATCCGCAATGGCGTGCCGTCGCTGCGCAGGTGCGTCCAGACCTCGCCTTGCAGCCGCTGTTCCTTCGGTGCGCCGATGGCGAGGCGGACCGTTTCGACGTCTTCCGGCGGACGGATGTCGAGCAGGCTCATCGACAGCAGCGTGGCGCGGTCGTAGCGATAGTGGCGCACCATGGCATCGTTGACCGCCAGGAAGCGCAGGGTCTCGCGGTCGAACACCCACATCGGCAGTGGATTGTGTTCGAACAGGAAACGGTACTGGGCCTCGGCCGCGCGCAGCCGTTCGCGGGTTTCGGCCAGGGCGGTGATGTCCTGCTGCACGCCCCGCAACCAGCGCCTGCCGTCGGGGTCGACCTGCAGTTCGCCGCGGGCCTGCACGTAACGCTGCGCGCCGCCGGGCAAGCGCACCCGGAACTCGGTGGCGGCCGCCGGGCCGCCGTCGATGACCTGGGCGGCGAACTCGCGCAGCCTGGGCACGTCATCCGGATGTATCAATGCGAACGCCGACTCGACATCCAGGGGCCCGTCGCCGTGCTCGCGGCCGTAGATCCGGTAGACCTCGTCGGACCAGTGGACGCTGTTGTCCTGCAGGTCCCAGCTCCACTCGCCCATGCGCGCCATGCCATGGGCTTCGCGCAAGCGCAGGTCGGACGATTCGAGTTGCCGGATCAATTGGTCCTGGCGCAACTGGGCGAGTTCGAAGCGCCGCAACAGCCAGACCCACGACACGGCCAGCAGCAGGGACAAGGCCAGGGTCGCGGCCGCGAACGGCGCCCACTGCCGGATCACCGAGCCCCGGGCGATCCCGGCTTGCAGCACCAGCGGGAAATCCGGCAGGTGCCGGTAGAACACGATGCGGTCCACCCCGTCGATGCGGTCGTGGATGTCGTAGCTGCCGCCGGCAGCCGCGGTGGCCCGCGGGTTGCCTTGCATGCGCATGCCCAGGTAGCGCCCGGCATCGAGCGAGCGGCCAAGCAACACACCATCGCCGTGCAGCAACGCGAGCATGTCGCCGGGGGGCAGCGAATAATTCGACACGACATCGGTGAACACGCCCGCATCGACCTCGGCCCGCAGCCAGCGCCCGTCGTCCATGGCACGGGCGACCGGTACCCGCCAGGACCCCTGCACGCGTTGCGGCGCGCCCAGCCACAGCCGGTTGCCCGCGGCCCCGGCAGGCGCGCGGCTGTCCACCCGCACCCGTCGCAGGGCGATCAACTGCGGCGGCGATGCCTGCGCGGCGGATCGCGGGTCGGGCAATGCCGCCAACCCATCCAGCTCGCGCGACAACAGCAGCAGGCGATCGCGAAGTTGTTTTTCCAGCGCGTCGATCCGCAGCAACCCGTGCGCACGTGCCTGGCGGCGGGCCTCCGCGTATTCGCTGCCCACCAGCGCCAGGCACAACACCGGCAGCATGATCGCCAACGCCAGCCCGTAAGCCATGCGGCGTGGGCCGCGTTGACGCTCATCCCGGGCCTGCTTCTGCGCGCTGCGTGGTTGCATTGGACTCCTTGGAGCCAGTGGACCCCGCGGACTGCGGACGCGTCAAGCCCCGGCGCTGAACACGAGAGGGCACCGCCACGCTGCGATGATTCAGGCATGCCTGGACGGCATGGCGAAAGGGGGAGTCAGGCGCGCCGACTCCTGCGCACCATGCCCCGGGTCAGTGCGCGACCTGTTCGCGCCTGCTGGAGGTCGCCTGCATGATCCGGTCGGTCCAGGCGATGCCGATCGCCGAAAGGATGAACACGCAGTGGATGATGGTCTGCCACATCACCCCGCCCTGGGTGAAGCGCGTGCACGGCACGCCCGCGGCGACCGTCGCGCACACCGGCAGGCCCAGGGTGCCGGCCTCGATGAAGGTCTTGAGCAGGTGGATCGAGGAGATGCCGATGATCGCCATCGCCAGCTTGACCTTGAGCACGCTGGCGTTGACGTGGCTGAGCCACTCCGGCTGGTCGGGATGGCCTTCCAGGCCCAGCCGCGAGACGAAGGTCTCGTAGCCGCCGACGATCACCATCACCAGCAGGTTGGAGATCATCACCACGTCGATCAGGCCGAGCACGATCAGCATGATGTCCTGCTCGCCCAGCGCCGGCGCTTCGTGGATCAGGTGCCACAGTTCCTTGGCGAACAGGAACACGTAGACGCCCTGGGCGATGATCAGGCCCAGGTACAACGGCAGCTGCAGCCAGCGCGAGGAGAAGATCAGCGCCGCCAGCGGGTTGAGGCGGGCATTGTGCCGGGCGGGCAGGCGGGGGTCGGACATGCGGGGGCTCGAACAGCGGGTCGCGCAGGTTAACGGGCGCCAAGGGCACTGCCAAGTGGACGCCACCGCCGGCCGGCGGCGCAACACAGCGTTGCCGGCGCGTGGATCGCGGCCGCGCTAGAGTCGCGGATCCCGTTCATCGCGCACGCATCCCATGATCGAACTGCATTACTGGCCCACGCCCAACGGCCACAAGGTGACCTTGCTGCTGGAGGAGCTGGCCGAACTCGGGCAACCGCTGGCCTACCGCATCGTCCCGGTCGACATCGGCAAGGGCGCGCAGTTCGAGCCGGCGTTCCTGGCGATCTCGCCCAACAACAAGATGCCGGCGATGCTCGACACCGCGCCGGCCGATGGCGGCGCGCCGGTGAGCGTGTTCGAGTCCGGCGCGATCCTGTTGTACCTGGCGGAGAAGTCCGGGCAGTTCCTGCCGCGCGAGCTGCGCGGCCGCTTCGAAGTCCTGCAATGGCTGTTCTGGCAGGTCGGCGGGCTCGGGCCGATGACCGGGCAGCACGGGCATTTCGGCGTCTACGCGCCGCAGCGGTTCGATTATGCGATCGCACGCTACGCGCGCGAATCCGAACGCCTGCTCGGCGTGCTCGACCGGCAGCTGCAAGGTCGCGCCTTCATCGCCGGCGACGCGTACAGCATCGCCGACATGGCCTGTTATCCGTGGATCAGCCCCTACGACAAGGCGCCGCTGGACCTGTCACCGTTCCCGGAAGTGCGCCGCTGGCACGCAGCCATCGCCGCACGCCCCGCCACGCAGCGCGCCTATGCGCTGGGCGGCCAGGTCAATCCGGATGCGGGCAAGCCCATGACCGACGAGGAGAAGAAGATCCTGTTCGGGCAAGGCGCGCGCTAGGCCAGCGGAAGCGCAACGAAAAGGGGCGCAGTGCCTTCACTCCGCCCCTCCCTGGCTTCTCCGCGCGCCTACTTCACCGGCTGCAGGTCGAACTCCTTCGGCGGCGCCACGCCCAGCAGGTTCTTCACGAAGTAATCCCAGCGCCGGCGCATGACGTAATAGCCGTCGACGCCGTAGCCGTGGCGGGCGTTGGGCAACAGCAACAGGTCGAAATCCTTGTTCGCCTTCACCAGCGCATCGACCACCAGCAGGGTGGACTGCGGCGGCACGTTGTCGTCCATCAGGCCGTGCAGCAGGAACAGCTTGCCCTTGAGGTTCCCGGCATGGGCGGCATTGTCCTGGCCGGTGTAGTTGCTCTTGCCGTCGCCCTTGTCCTGCAGCAGGCCGTGGTAGCGCTCGCCCCAGTCGTCCTCGTAGCTGAGGTTGTCGTGGTTGCCGGATTCGGCGATGCCGACCTTGTAGATGTCGGGATAGCGGAACATCGCGGCCGCGGTGGCGTTGCCGCCGCCGGAATGGCCCCAGATGCCGGCGCGGCTGGCATCGACCCACGGATACCTCGCCGCCAGCTGCTTCAGCGCGGCGACCTGGTCGGGCAGGGTGTTGTCGGCCATGTCGCCGTACCAGGCGTCCTGGAATGACTTGCTGCGCAGCGGCGTGCCCATGCCGTCCACCGCGATGACGATGAAGCCGAGCTCGGCCAGCGCCTGGTGGTCGCCATGCGCGGGCTGGAAGCTGCGCGAGCGCACCGAGCCGACCTGCGGGCCGGGATAGATGTAGGTGACGATCGGATACTTTTTGGCCGGGTCGAAGTTCGAGGGCTTGAACATCTGCCCGTGGAGATCGGTCTTGCCGTCGCGCGCCTTGACCGTGAACGCTTCCGGCGCCACCCAGCCGGCGGCCCGCAGCCGCGACAGGTCGGTGCGGGCGAGTTCGGCGACCTGCCTGCCGTCGGCGTCGCGCAGCACCGCGACCGGCGCGGTGGCGATGGTCGAATACACGTCGACGAAGTACTTGCCGTCGTCCGAAGGCGTGATGGCGTGGTTGGCGTCTTCCGGCGTCAGCAGCTGCACGTCGCCGCCGTCGATGCCGACCTTGTAGTAGTGGACGTAGTACGGGTCGCGCCCTGCTTCGCGGCCGACGCCCTGGAGCCAGAGCGTGCGCGTGGCCGGGTCCAGGTGCGACACCCGGGTGACGTTCCAGTCGCCGCTGGTGATCTGGCGCTTTTCCTTGCCGGTGGCGAGGTCATGCAGGTACAGGTGGCCCCAGTCGGATTTCTGGCTGAACCAGATGAACTCGTTGCTTGCGGGCAGGTAGCGCCAGTTGACCGAATCCAGCGCCGGCGCGCTCTGGTACTGGGTGGCCACGGTCTCGGTGTAGACGTCGCGCACCGTGCCGGTCCGGGCGTCGGCCACGCGCAGGGTCGCGGATTTGTGGCCGCGGTCGGTGCTGACGAAGGCCAGGGTCTTGCCGTCGGGCGCCCACTGCACGTCTTCCCAGCCCTCGCTGCACAGCAGGTCGTCGGCGCAGGTGGAGCGGTGCTGGTCCGGCGGCATCCGCAGGCGGAGGGTCGCAGGCTTCGCGCCGGACAGGTCGATGATCACCCGCTCGATCATCGTCACGTCCTTGTCGCCGACGAACGGGTACTTCCATTGCTGCACCTTCGGCGCGCCGACATTGGTGCCGACCAGGGTCATGCTGCTGGTCTTGCGCTGGTCCTGCTGGAAGGTCGCGATCTTCTGCCCATCCGGCGACCACGCCACGACCGCGTCGCCGGTGTGCTTCCAGCCGGCGTTGTCGGTGGCGTAGCCGTAGTCCGGCCTGCCGTCGCTGGTGAGCCGGGTTTCCGCGCCGGTCGCGGTATCGCGCAGCCACAGGTTCCAGTCGCGGATGAAGGCTTCGCGGCTGCCGTCCGGCGAAGCCGCGCCCGGCTCTTCGCCGGACTTGGGCCTGGCGACCGCAGCGCAGCCCTGGTCGCCGCAGCGATAGACGCGATCGTCGCCACGCACGCTGACGAGCAATGCGCCCTCGGCGCTGCGAATGTCGCCGAGCGACAGCTTGCGGGCCTCGACCTGCTTGCCCTTCGGGTTGGCCTTGTTGACCGCATCGGCCAGCGCCTGCAGGTCGAAGGCCGGCATGGTCTTGCCGGTCGCCGGATCCAGGCGCAGGTAGGCGGGGATGCCGCCCGACACCAGGGCGTAGACCACGCTGCCGTCGTCGAGCCAGGTCGCGTCGCGCAGCCAGTCGTCCAGCAGCGGCGTGGTGCGATCGCCCAGCATGCCCGCCGCGCGTTCGTAGTCGGCGCTGGTGACCTGCGCGGTCGCCGTGCCTGTCGCCGCGCCAACCAGCAGCAACGCCCCCAACATCCAGCCCCTCGTGACCATCCCGACCTCTTCGCGATTTCGCCCAACGGCATCCGCCCGATACTAGCGCGCGGTGCCGCCGGCCGGCCCATGACCAATGGCATGCCGGCCGGGACCTCGCGCACGGATGCGCAAACGCAGCGATCCTGGCGCGCGCCCGGCACCGCGGGTGCGATACCGCGCAGGTGGCGGATGCGGGATGGCATTGCGGGTTGGACACCGAGCCCTGCGTTCAGCGTGGCACCACCCGGGCATCACCAACGCGCTGGCTATACTCGCCGCCGTCATCGGTTCCGGAGGCCTGCGTGCCGCCATCGTCGTCATTGCCTCCCATGCCGCCGCTGGCGATCCGCGCCTATACCGCCACCACCGCGCTCGGCACCGGGCGCGATGCGCAGGCCGCGGCATTGCGGGCGCGCCGTGGCGGCTTGCGCCAAAACGACTTCGGCGCCGCCGCCCCGGACGGCCGTCTCGATACCTGGATCGGCCGCGTCGACGGCCTCGAAACACTGCCCTTGCCCGCGCGCTGGGCGCAATGGGAATGCCGCAACAACCGCCTCGCCTGGCTGGCCTTGCAGCAGGACCGCATCCTCGACGCGGTCGCGGCGCTGCGCGAACGCCACGGCGCCGGGCGGGTGGCGATCGTGCTCGGCACCTCGACCTCCAGCATCGGCGCCACCGAGGAAGCCTATGCGCGGCTCGGCGGCAACGGCGGCGGCGAGGCTCCGGATGAAAAACTCTTCCCCGTCGACCTGCGCCGCCCTTGCGTGCACACGCCGCATTCCCTGGGCGGCTTCGTCCAGGCCGCCACCGGCCTGCACGGCCCCTGCATCACCGTGGCCACCGCCTGCTCGTCCAGCGCCAAGGTGTTCGCGCAGGCGGCGCGGCTGGTCCATGCCGGAATCGTCGATGCCGCGCTGGTCGGCGGCGTCGACACGCTGTGCGGCAGCGTGCTGTACGGCTTCGCCTCGCTGGGACTGGTGTCGGCGACGCCGTGCCGGCCATTCGACGTCGCGCGCGACGGGCTGTCGCTGGGCGAGGCCGGCGGTTTCGCCGTGCTCGAACGCGCGAGCCCAGGCAATGCCACGCCGCAATTGCGCGGCTACGGCGAATCCAGCGATGCCCACCACATGTCCACCCCGCACCCGGAAGGCCTGGGAGCGCGCATCGCGATGCAGCAGGCGCTGCAGCGCGCCGATGTCGCCGCCGGCAAGGTCGGCTACCTCAACCTGCACGGCACCGCGACCCCGGCCAACGACGCGATCGAGGCGCGCGCGGTCGCGGCGCTGTTCCCGGACACGCTGCACGCCAGTTCGACCAAGGGCTGGACCGGGCACACGCTGGGCGCGGCCGGTATCGTCGAATCGGTGTTCGCGCTGATCGCGCTCGAGGACGGCCTGCTGCCAGGCACGCTCAACAGCGCCGCCGCCGACCCCGCCTGCGGTCCGCAGGTGCGCTTCGACAACGCCGAACGCCCGCTGCGCTACGCGATGAACAACTCCTTTGGTTTCGGCGGCAACAACTGTTCGCTGCTGTTCGAGGCCGGCGCATGAACCGCCCCGACCTGACCGCCAGCATCGAGGGCATCGGCTTCTGGGCCGACGGCCTGCCCTCGTGGCCCGCGGCATGCGCGTTCGCCACCGCCGGGGCCTTGTCCGAGTCGGCGCCCGCCCGGCCTTCGCCGCAACTGCTGGCGCCCAACGAGCGCCGGCGCGCACCGGACACCGTCGCGCTCGCGCTCGAGGTCGCGCTGGCCGCCTGCACCGCCGCCGGGCGCGACCCGGCCATGCTGCCTTCGGTGTTCGCCTCCACCCACGGCGACCTCGGGATCACCGATTACATGTGCGCGACCCTGGCCGGCGAACCGCGCGCGATCTCGCCGACCAGGTTCCACAACTCGGTGCACAACGCCGCCGCCGGCTACTGGACCATCGGCGCCGGCTGCCATGCGCCGAGCACCGCGATCAGCAGCTTCGACGCCAGCTTCGCGCAGGGACTGCTGGAAGCGCTGGTGCAACTGGCCACCGGCGCCGAGGCGGTGCTGCTGGCGGCCTACGACGGCCATGCCACGGGTCCGCTGGCGGCGGTCTCGTCCAGCAGCGGCCTGCTCGGCGCCGCGCTGGTGCTGGCGCGGGCGCCGCGCCCGGGGACGCCGCGGCTGCGCGCGACCCTGGTCGATGCCGCCGCGCCGCCGCCGCGGGGACCGCTGGCGGCGCGGCTGCTCGGCAACGCCATGGCGCCGATGCTGCCGCTGTTCGAGGCGCTCGCTTCGGGCGATGATCTGGTCTTCCTGCATGCCGGCCCGTCGCGCACACTGCGGGTGGAGATCGCCGATGCCTGACACCGCCCCGCCCGCCACCCACCTGGATCGCCACAACGTCGCGGTCGTGATCCCGGCGCTGAACGAGGCGCTGCGCATCCGCGGCGTGGTCGAGGGCGCGCTGGCGCAGAGCGACCGCGTGATCGTGGTCGACGACGGCTCCGACGACGACACCGTCGCGCAGCTCGCCGACCTGCCGGTGACGCTGCTGCGGCACCCGCGGCGCATGGGCAAGGGCGCCTGCCTGCGCGACGGCTTCCGCGAAGCCCTGCGCCAGGGCGCGCGCGCGGTGCTGACCATGGACGGCGATGGCCAGCACGCGGCGGCCGACATCCCGCGCCTGCTCGACGCGGCCAACCGGCACCCGGGCTGCGTGGTGATCGGCGCGCGCCTGCGCAAGCGTTCGCAGCAACCGATGTACCGGCGCCTGGCCAACGAGTTCGGCGACTGGGGCATCGCCTGGGGCACCGGCTACCAGGTCGCCGACAGCCAGAGCGGGCAGCGCCTGTACCCGGCCGCGGTCGCCGCGCTCGACGCCGTGCCCGGCGAGGATTTCGTGTTCGAGGCGCAGATCCTGATTTCCGCGTCGCGCCGCCTCGGCACGCGTTGCGTGTCGGTGCCGATCGAGTCGCGCTACAAGAGCGTGCATTCGGGCGAGCAGTTCCGCGCCAGCCACTTCCGCCCGCTGCGCGACCTGTGGCGCATCACCAGCCACATCGTGACCCAGGCGCTGCGCCACGGCGACATGGCGGCGGTCCACCGCAGCATCCGCGCCAATCCGCCGCTGATCGACGATCCCAGTGGCGAGTTCGGCACCGCGTCCGCGCAGCCGCAAATGCAGCGCGCCGGATGATGGACGGTACAAGCGGGCCGGCCCGCGACGTCGTCGTCCTCGGCGGAGGCCTCGCCGGACTGACCCTGGCCCTGCAACTGCGGCAGCGCGACCCGGCGCTGGACGTGCTGGTGCTGGAGCGCAACGCGCACCCGGTGGCCGAGGCCGCGTTCAAGGTCGGCGAATCCACGGTCGAGGTCGGCGCGCACTACTTCGCCGAGGTGCTCGGCCTGCGCGAACACCTCAGGCACGAGCAGCTGGTCAAGTTCGGCCTGCGCTATTTCTTCAACGACCGCCGCGCGCACATCGACCGCTGCACCGAACTGGGCGTCAGCCAGCTGCTGCCGACCACGTCGTGGCAGCTGGACCGCGGCCGTTTCGAGAACTTCCTCGGCGAACACGCGCGGACGCTGGGCATCGACTTCCGCGACGGCGCCGTGGTCCGCGGCGTCGAGCTGGGCGAAGCCGGGGCGATGCACCAGGTCGACTACCAACACGCCGGCGCGACCCACCGCGTCGCCGCGCGCTGGGTGGTCGACGCCTCCGGGCGCGCCGGGCTGCTCAAGCGCAAGCTCGGGCTGGCGCAGGCCAACGGCCACGACGCCAACGCGGCCTGGTGGCGCGTGGATGGCAAGCTCGACATCAACGACTGGTCCGACGATCCGCACTGGCGCGGGCGTTGCGATCCGCCCGACCGCTGGCGCTCGACCAACCACCTGTGCGGGCCCGGCTACTGGTTCTGGCTGATCCCGCTGGCCTCGGGCAGCCATTCGCTGGGCATCGTCTGCGACGCCCGGCTGCACCCGCTGGAGACGATGAACACGCACGCCAGGGCGATGGCGTGGCTGCGCGAACACCAGCCGCAGGCCGCCGCCGCGCTCGACGCCTCCGGGTTCGCGCTGCAGGACTTCCGCTTCCTGCGCGGCTTCTCGCACGGCTGCAAGCAGGTGTTCTCGGCCGACCGCTGGGCGCTGACCGGCGAGGCCGGCGTGTTCCTGGATCCGTTCTACTCACCGGGCAGCGACTTCATCGCGCTCAGCAACACCTACATCTGCGAACTGATCGGCCTGGACCGCGCCGGCGAAGCGATCGCGGCCCACGCGCCGATCTACCAGCTGCTGTACTTCTCGTTCTACGAGAACTCGCTGACGCTGTACCGCGACCAGTACCCGATCTTCGGCAACGCACAGGTGATGCCGCTGAAGATCATGTGGGACTACGCCTATTACTGGGCGCTGCTGGCGCCGGTGTTCTTCGGCAGGCGCCAGGCGGCGCTGGGAGTCCTCAACCGGCTCAAGCCGGCGTTCCTGCGCGGCCGCGCGCTGAACCTGGCGATGCAGGCGCTGCTGCGCGACTGGGGCCTGCGCGATGCCGGGCCGCCGCCGGAAGACCGGCGCTGGCTCGACCAGTACCGGCTGGACTGGGCGCGCGAGATGAACCGCGGGCTCACCGACGCACTCGACGACGACGCCTTCCTCGCGCGGATCGATGCCAACGCCGCGCGCATGGCGGCGCTGGCGGCGGAACTGCTGGCGGCCGCGCGGCAGGCGCATCCGCGGATCGACGACCACGGCCTGGCCGCCTTGTGCGGCGATGGCGCGAAGGCGGCGGATGCGACCGGCGCGCCTTCGCTGCCGCCGCAGTGGTACGCCGGCCGCGTGCCCGCCACCGCCTGAACCGTGCTCAGTCCTGCGGGCGTGGCGACGCGGGTTCGGATGCCGTGCCGCCGGCCGGCGCCGTGCCAGGGGGCGCGCGCTCGACGAAGATCGCGATGCCGCTGCCGTATTTCGGCGTCGGGCTGATGTCGACGCCGATGCCGCCACCGACGTGGCTGTGGCCGCCGAAACTGCCGCCACCGACGCCGACCCCGACCTTGCCGCCGCCGTAGCCGTTGGCCGCACCCTGGAACAGCACGCCGTTGGCGCCGAGCCTGGCGGCCTCGGTGCGCAGCTTGGCGACCACGTTGTCCATCTTGTTCTGCTCGCCGTAGGTCAGCGGGCCGCTGGCGGCCTGCAGCAGCGCGATCTCCTGGTACGGCCCCGGCGGTGGCGCGAAATAGACCCGCACCTGTTCCGGCGCGAGCGCGGGGCGCGCCGGCGCGAGCATCACGCGGGACGTGCTGGCACAGCCGCCGAGCAGGGCGACCGCGAGCAGGGACAGGGCGACGGACTTGATGCGCATGGCGGCGATCGGCGGGGCGGCGGCGGGGTCGTGATCATCCGCCGCGGCGGCTGAATCCCGCCAGTCCACGGGCCGCCCGGTGGCGCGAAGGCGGCCCGGCTACGCCATGCCGCCGTTGACGCCGATCACCTGGCCATTGATGTAGCCGGCCGCGTCCGAGCACAGGAAGCCGACCAGCGCGGCAACCTCCTCCGGGGTGCCGGCGCGCCCCGCCGGCACCATCTGCCGCACGCGCTCCGGCGGGAACGCGGCATCGGCCATGCCGCCGGCGATCACGCCCGGCGCAACCACGTTCGCGGTGATGCCACGGCTGGCCATCTCGCGCGCCAGCGATCTGGTCGCCCCGTGCAAGGCCGACTTGGCCGCCGCGTAATTGGCCTGGCCGCGGTTGCCGAGCACCGCGGCCACGCTCGACACGCTGACGATGCGGCCCCAGCGCGTGCGCGCCATCGGCAGCAGCAGCGGCTGGGTGACGTGGAAGAAGCCGTGCAGCGAGACGTCGATCACCCGCTTCCACTGCGCATCCGACATGCCCGCCATCGGCGCGTCGTCGTGGATGCCGGCGTTGTTGACCACGACCTGGACCGGACCGGCGGCGAGCAGGGCCTGGATCGCGGCGCGGCTGGCATCGCCGTCGGCGACGTCGAAGGCGATGGCTTCGGCGCTGCCGCCGGCATCCCGGATTTCCGCGACCAGCGCATCGGCGCGACCGCGGTTGCCGTGGGCGTGCACGACCACGTGCAGGCCGTCGGCCGCGAGCCGACGGCAGATCGCGCCCCCGAGGTCGCCGCTGCCGCCGGTGACCAGCGCGCGTCTTGGTGGTGGGGTCGTCATGGGTTGGCTCCGGCAGGCGGCTGTCGTCTCCCATTATGTGGGAGCGGCTTCAGCCGCGAGCCCTTTTCGACCGGCGAAAAGCTCGCGGCTGAAACCGCTCCACGGGTGCCGCTACGGAACCGGTTGCGGCATCACCGCGGCGCGGCCCTGCGCCAGCAACGCACCGGCGTGGCTGATGCGGAACGCGTATTGCCAGCCGGCGTCGCTGTCGATCAGCAGGCTGGCCTGGCACTCCAGCGCGCCGGGCAGGTCGTCGATGCGGGCGACATGCAGTTCGACGGCGCGCAGCGCCACCAGCAGGCCGGGCCTGGCGACCCCGCCCGCGGCCTGCGCACGCAGGCCGCCGTGCACCGCCATCGCCTGCGCGCCGTATTCGCACAGGTGTACCGCGCGCAGGCGGCCGTCAGCGGCGCGCAGCGGATGCGCCGGGTCGCGGTGGTTGCGGGCGCGCAGCCGGATCGTGCCGGCGTCCCAGCACAGCACCTCGTCCCACAGGCACATCGCGCCCTGGTGCGGCACCAGCGCCAGGATCGCATCGCGGCCGATCACGTTGGCCGGTCCGCGGAACCGCGCCCGGCATCCACCGCAGGACCGCCCGCGTCGCCGCGCGCGACCAGCAGCGCCAGCACGAAGTTGCCGAACACGCCGATTGCCACCGTGCTGCCGATCGCGCGCAGCACCGGGATCGACGACAGCGCCAGCAGCGAGAACACCAGCAGCGTGGTCAGGCTGCAGACGATCACCGCGTGCAGCGTGCGCAGCTGTTCGGCGCGCTCCTCGCCGGCGTGCTCGAAGAACAGCGCGTAATCCAGCCCGAGGCCGGCGGCGAGGATCAGCGCCACCAGGTGGAACAGGTTGAGTTCGACGCCGAACCCGCGCAGCACAGCCAGGATCAGCAGCGTGGTCAACGCCATCGGCAGCAGCACCCGCAGCACGCGTCGCGGCGATCGCAGCGCGATCCAGACCGTCGCCGCCAGCAGCAGCGCCGCCAGCGCCAGCGCCAGCAGCACCCGTTGCCGGTACTCGACCACCAGCGATTCGGAGGCCTGCTTGAGGTCGAGCAGCCGGGCGCCGTGGGCCTGCGCGACGCGCGCCACCGCGGCCGGATCGGCGAGCCCGCTGAGCGACACCAGCGCGGTGGCGTGGTCGCCGCGCTGCAGCAGCAGGCCCCCGACGCTGGCGGCCAGCGGGGTGCCATCGAGCTCGCGCGGCGCCAACGGCGGCGCGCGTTTCGCCGCGGCGACGTCGGCCACGAAATCGCCGAAGGCATCGCCGCGGAACGGCGTCGCGGCCAGTGCCGTGTCGAGCGCGGCCTGCAACACCGGCGTGTCCGGCAACGCCGCCTGCCGCGCGCGCTGCGTCGCCATGCTCGGCAGGTAGCGCGCGGCGCTGTCGTAGCCGGCGATGGCATGGCCGGCGACCAGCTTGTCCAGTGCCGGCTGCAGGCGTTCGCTGGCCTGCAGCGCGGCTTCCGCGTCACGGCCGGGCAAGGCGATCACGTAGCGCACGTCGGGCGCGCCGAGTTCGCCGCGCAGTTGCGCATCGCGCGCCAGCGCATCGGCGGGGACCGGGGTCAGCTTCGACAGGTCGTTCTGCCAGAACGCGCCGGGCGCGAGCGCGATCACCGCCAGCGCGATGGCGGCCAATGCGACCAGCGCGACGCGCGGGCGCGGCAGGCGTTCGATCCGGTCCCACAACCGCGCCAGCCGCGGCGAATCGGCGGCATCGCGCGGCGACGGATCGATCAGCGCCGGCAGCAGGAAACGCGTGGTCAGCGCCGCCGTCGCCAGCCCGGCGATGGTGAACACCGCCAGCTGCTCGAGGCCGTCGACGCCGGAAACCAGGAAGGTGACGTAGGCGATGCAGGTCGAGACCACGCCCGTGGCCAGCGTCGGCCACAACGCGCGCGCGCTGTCGCGCGGTGACAGCCCGGCGCGCTGGTGGCTGAACAGGTGAATCGGATAATCCTGGGCGACGCCGATCAGGGTGAAGCCGAAGGCGACGGTGATGCCGTGGACGCCGTCGAACAGCAGCGCCACCGCGCCCAGGCCCGCGAGCCCGGCGCTGGCCAGCGGCAACACGCCGAGCAGCGGCGCCTTCCAGCTGCGGTAGGCGAACCACAGCAGCAGTACCAGGCCGATGGTGTCGATGGTGCCGATCCAGCCGGCCTCGCGCTGGGTGCGGCCGCCGATCTCCACCGAGAATGCGCCCGGGCCGGTGAGCGCCAGTCGCGAGGTCGACGCGCCGCGCACGGCGGCGAACGCGGCGCGGATCGCATCAACCGCGGCCTGCTGCCCGTTGGGGTCGAAACCGGGCGCGACGGTCCCGGCAACCAGCAGGGCCTGTTTTCCGGCGCGATCGAACCACACGCCGTGCAGGCGTTGCGGCGCGTTCGCCGGTTGCCAGGCGTCGGCGAGTTTCAGCGTCTCCAGCGTGGGATCGGCGGCAACCAGCGGCTCGACCAGCGAGGCCACCGGGGAGCCGAGGTCCTGCACCCGCGCCTGGAGCTGTTCGCGCAGGTAATCGCTGTCGAAGCGTTGCGTGTCGAGCGTGTCCGACAGCAGGTAGCGATAGGGACGCAGGCTCTCGGGGATCGCCTCCAGGCCGGTGTCGCCGCCGTTGGCGACCAGCGTGAACAGCGCGCTGCCGGCCAGGCGCTGGCGCAGCACCTGCGATTGCCGGGCGAGCGTTTGCGGATCGTCGCCCGACAGCGCCAGCAGCAGCAGGCGCGAACCCGGGCCTTCGCCGAGTTCGTCGATGAGCAGTTTCTGGGCGGGGGTTTGCGCCGCGGGCATGAATTTCCGCAGGTCGCCCGTGACTTGCAACCGCTGACCAATCGCCCAGCCGGCGACGATGAGCAACCCCAACCACAGCAAGGCGAGCGCAATGCGGCTGCGTGAGGTCAGGCGGCTATCCATGCGCTGTCCTCATTGGCAAACCTGCAAGCGTGTGCCATCGGTCGTGGCAAAGGTCGATTCTCCTGCCAAGTGCGGCAACTTCCGTGGGGGAAGCCGGTGGCCCGGCCTTGGCGGGACACGCCGTGAATCCATCCATGGAGGCTCTGCGGCGGCATCCATGCCGCCGACGGTCCCGCCAAGACCGGGCCACCAGCTTCTGCACAGTTGGCCGGCGCCTGTTAAAAAAAAACACCCGAAGAAACGAATCTTCAAGCTCGCGCAGTCGCCGCCCGGTGGGGTGGGGGTGCGGAGAGCAGGCCATGGGTGAGCCAAGGCCGTTTGCGCGGCATTGCCGCGCGGCCTTGGCGAACGCCCGGCGCGCTGCGCCGGGCCGGACCGATCCGCGCAGCGGAGCGGGCCTGCGACCCGACTTGGAGACAGGACGTCGACGGGAGGGCGCAGCACCCCCAGCCCGCCGGGGGGCGACTCCTTCCGGAGCTCGATCTCCGGAAAAGCCAAAGAACGAAGAGCCTGAAAATCTGCACACACGCGCAGGCCGCTTCCGACATTGCGCGGCGCGCCGCGTCATTTCGCGGCGTGGCACAACGCGGCCAGCGCCGCGCCGGTGGCGACATCGGCAGCTTCGCGCGCGGCGCCCGCGAGCAGCGTGCGCTGGATCTCGCCGGTGGCGGCGGGCCGCGTCTCGATGCAGCGCAATTCGGCGCCGCGCCCGTACAGCGCGATGGCCCGCACCTTGGCGGCCATCGCCGCGTCCTTCGGCACCAGCACCAGGGTCCAGCGCTCGCGGCTGCCTTCGCTGGCCAGCGCGTAGTGCCGTTCGAGCTGCGCGCGATCGCCCGACAGCAGCGCCCCGAAGCTGGCCTGCAGGCCCGCCAGTTCCGGCGCGCGCGACAACGCGAAGCTGCGCGGCGATTTCCCGGCGCGCACGATGCTGACCTCGCCGGCGCGGATGGTGGTGGTTTCCGCGTATGGCGCGCGCACCTCGCGCACCAGCGTGTCGGCGTCCGGGCGGCGGTATTCGCCGGCGATGCGCAATGGCGCCTTCAGCAGTTTCGAATCGCGCAGCTCGACGAAGCCGGTGCGGCTGGGCACCGGGCGTGCCAGCTTCGCCAGGATCCAGCCCGCATCGACCGGCTGCTGGCTTTCAGCGGTTGCCTGCAGTGGCGCGATGCCGGCGCACAGCGTCGCCGCCAGCAGCAGCGGCATCGGCGACTTGCGCCGGCGGGTGGGCCGGGGTGCTGCCATCATCGGGGTGGTCCCAGAAGTCATAGAAGTTGAACCAGTTGTAAGGCGCATGCCGGGCGTGATGTTCCAGCCTCGCTGCGTAACGGCGGATGAGCAAGGCCATCTGCTGCGCCCGTTGCCCGCGCGGCACGCGCTCGCCGTCGCTGAACGGTTCGAACACCAGGTCGTAGCGGTTGCCGCCCCGATACAGCCCGAACGCCAGCAACACCGGAGCCCCCAGCACTGCCGCGATCAGCCACGGCGCGCTCGGGAACGGCGCGTCCCGACCAAGGAACGATGCGTCCTGCGCCGCTTCCCCGGGCCCGGCACGATCCACCAGCAGCGCCACCAGGTGTCCCTGCGCGATCGCCTGCTGGATCGCCAGCACGATCGCCGGGCCGTCCTGCGCTGCGTCGATCACGGTCGCGGCGATCCCGGGATTGAGCGCGTCGAGCAACTGCGTCATCGCCGGGTTGTGGCCCTTGTCCAGCACCACGCGCACGGTGACGTCCGGACGCTCGCGCGACAGCACCCGCAGGACCTCGAAGCTGCCCAGGTGCGATCCGAACAACAGCACCCCGCGACCGGCGTCCAGGTGGGCATGCAGGCCGTCCAGTCCCTGGATGCCGACGGTGAAACGCCGCAGTTGCCCCGACAGCAGGAACACGCGGTCCAGGATGGTCGCGGCGAAGGTATGGATGTGGCGAGCGACATCGAGCAGCGTCGCCGGGCGCTGCAGCACGCGCGCGAGGTAGGCGCGGGAGGCGCGGCGTTCGGGTCCGCGGCGCAGCAGGAAATACAGCGTGATCGGATACAGCAGCGCGCGCGCCGCGGTGCGGCCGCCGTAACGGCCGATGTTGCGGATCAGCCAGATCGCGAACCAGCCGCCGCCTTCCGGGCGCTGCTTCCACTGCACGCCGCGGCCGCGGGGCGGAGCCGATTGCTGCGAAGTGCCGGGGTGCGCGTGCGGCCGGTGCGGCCCGGCGTGCGGGGTATCGTTCATGCGGCTGCCACTTCGCCGCTGGCAAGCAGGGTTTCGCCGCGCAGCACCCGGAACTTCCAGCGCGGGATCCCGCCCTCGAGCATGACCTCGGCCATCTGATCCGGCAGCAGCGGCTGCAGGAATTTCACCTGCGGCAGGCGCAGCGCGCCGATCGGCCCGTGCGTCGCCTCGATCGCCTCCAGCACGCGTTCGAGCAGCAGCACCCCGGGCACGAGCGGACGGCCGGGGAAGTGCCCCGGCAGGCCCGGATGGTCGGATGGAATCGAGAACCGCATGCTGCGAGCGCCCCTGTGGAACGCGAAGCATGATCGGCGCACCGTGCCATCGCAAGGGCGCGACTGCCTGCGGCCCGCTTTGTTCAGTGCAGCAGGTCGCGCCAGAACGCCGGACCGAGCCGCGCCATCCTCTGCAGGAAATCGAGGAAGCTGTGGTAGCGGCCCGGGAACCGCCGCTTGCGATAGGCGTATTCCAGCAGCATGAAGCCGCCGACGATGCCGTAGTCGGAGATGTTGGCGAACCACGACCACTGCGCCTGGCTCACCGCCAGCGGCGCGGCGATCCCGACCCGCGCCAGCAACCCGCCGGGCACCGCGAGCAGCGCCAGTCCCAGGTTGCATAGCGCCAGCGTGGCCAGCAGCAGCGTCCAGGCCAGCGTCAGCGAACGGGTGTAACCGCGCAGTTCCGGCGCCAGTGCCGGGTGCGCAACGCCCTCCAGCGCGGCGACGATGCGCCCGATCAGGGGCACCCGCCCGCCGCGCAGCGTGCGCCCGAAGCCCCACGCCACCAGCGCGACGAACGCCACCGGCACCAGCAGCAACGGCAGCAACGCATGGCGCGTGCCCGCCAGCCACCACGCACCGGCGATGCACGCCGCCAGCAGCGCCCAGGCGCCGGCGCGCCGCCGCAACAACGGCTCCAGCAGCACGATCACGGCGATGTCCGCCAGCGCGAGCGCCGCCAGCACGCCGTCCTGGCGCGCGCTGGCGAGATGTGCAAGCAGCGGATACGCGCCCGCCAGCGCCAGCCGCGACCACAGCAGGGTCGCGTCTTGCCGCGCGGCGGAGGCGGCGACCACGTCCGGGTCAGGCGGCCTTGTGCTGCTGGACATGCGCGGACAGTGCGCGCAGCGAGGCGAAGATGCGGCGGTTCTCGTCGTTGTCCGAGCGCAGCTGGAAGCCGTAGCGCTTGCTGATCGCCAGCGCCAGTTCCAGCGCATCGATCGAATCCAGCCCGAGCCCGGCATTGAACAGCGGGGCCTCCGGATCGATCGCCTCCGCGGCGACATCCTCCAGGTTGAGGCTCTCGACCAGCAGTTGCGCGAGTTCGCGTTCGGCGTCGGTTTGCGGGGACATCGGCGGATCCATCGGGCGAAGGACGACAGGTTAAACCAGTCGGCCCGGCGGCGGCGGTCGCCGGCCGATGCATCCGGCTCACCCTGCCCCGTTATCATGGCCATCCGCCACGACGCCGCCCCGACGTTCAGGATGACGACCCCCGCAGACCCCGCCACAGCCGACGACGCGACGCCCGTGGACGTGCTGGTCGTCGGCGGCGGGCCGGCCGGCACCACCGCCGCCACGCTGCTGGCGCGCCGCGGCTGGCAGGTCGTGCTGCTGGAGAAAGCCGCGCACCCGCGCTTCCACATCGGCGAATCGCTGTTGCCGATGAACCTGCCGATCCTCGAGCGCCTGGGCGTGCTGGAGCAGGTGGGTGCGATCGGCGTGTTCAAGCCCGGGGCCGACTTCCCGCTGCAGGACGACGCCGACAGCACCAACGTGTTCCGCTTCGAGCGCGCGATCGACCCGAAGTTCGGCCACGCCTACCAGGTCAGGCGCGAGGACTTCGACCAGCTGCTGTTCCGGCACGCGCAGGCCAACGGCGTGGATGCGCGCGAGCGGGTCGCCGTGGAGCGCGTCGATTTCGGCGACGACGACCGGCCGCAACTAGTACATGCGCGCGACGCCGACGGCAACGCGCTCGCGTTCCGGCCGCGCTACCTGGTCGACGCCAGCGGCCGCGACACCCTGCTCGGCAGCGCGCTCAAGCTCAAGCGCAGGAACCGGCACCACCAGTCGGCGGCGATCTTCAGCCACTTCAGCGGCGTCGCCCGCCGCGAAGGCGCCGATGCCGGCAACATCACCGTGGAGCGCTTCGCGCACGGCTGGATGTGGCTGATCCCGCTGCCGGGCGACGTCATGAGCGTCGGCGCGGTGTGCTGGCCGGAGTACCTGAAACGGCGCCGCGGCGACAACGAAGCCTTCCTGCTGCAGACGCTGCGCGACACGCCGTCGGTGTGGGCGCGCATGGCCGATGCGAAGCGGGTGGCGCCGGTACACGTCACCGGCAACTATTCCTATACCTGTTCGCGCATGCACGGCCCGGGCTGGGCGATGGTCGGCGACGCCTTCGCCTTCGTCGACCCGGTGTTCTCCTCCGGCGTGTACCTGGGCATGAACAGCGCCGAGCAGGCCGCCGCCCTGGTCGACGGCGCACTGCGCGATCCGGCCCGCGAACCGGCGTTGCAGCGCGCGATGGACGCGCGGCTGCGGCGCGGGCTGGAGCATTTTTCCTGGTTCATCCACCGCTTCAACACGCCGGTGATGGAACGCCTGTTCGCGCATCCGAGCAACCGCTGGCAGCTGGAATCGGCGGTGATCTCGATGCTGGCCGGCGACGTGTTCGACAACGACGTGGTGCTGCGCAAGCTGCGCCTGTTCCGCCTGGTCTATGCGCTGACCGCGCTGCAACTGGCGCCGTCCGCGCTGCGCGGCTGGTGGCGGCGCCGGCAGCAGGCGGGCGCCAGCTTCGCCGGCGATACCCTGCAGGCGGGAAATCCATGAGCGCCACGCGCCCCTTGCCCGGAACGCCGGCACCACGGCTGTCGGTCGACTACACGACCGCCGCCACGCCGCGTTCGCTGCTCGCAAGCGATGACGTCCTCGCGGTGCTCGGCTTCGGCGATGCCGCACCGCAAGGCCTCGACGACCCCCGCTACCTGCACGTGCCGCTGCAGCCGCACGGCGCGGTCGCCCCCTACGAGGTCTGGCGCACGGGCCGGCCGGTGGCCTGCGGTCGCGAGGGCGAGATCGCCTGGGCCAGCGACGGCGCGCTGTCGTTCGGGGTGATCGAGGTTGACGAGCGTGTCCACGCCGGGCCCGGCGATCCCAGCGGCATCGCCGCCGCCGCGGCGCACGCGTATGCGCGACTGATTGCCTTCGTGCGCGACAGCGATACCCCGCACCTGCTGCGGATCTGGAACTACCTCGACGCCATCACCCTGGGGGTCGGCGACGGCGAGCGCTATCGCCAGTTCTGCGTCGGTCGTGCGCGCGGCCTGGGGGCGTTCGATCCTTCGCTGCTGCCGGCGGCGACCGCGATCGGCCGCTGCGACGACGCCCGCATCCTGCAGATCTACTGGCTGTCCGCGGCCGCCCCGGGCACCCCGGTGGAAAATCCGCGCCAGCTCAGCGCCTACCGCTATCCGCGCGCCTATGGTCCGCAACCGCCGAGCTTCGCGCGCGCGATGCTGCCGCCGACCGGCAATGCGATGCCGCTGCTGCTGTCGGGCACCGCCAGCGTCGTCGGCCATGCCACCCAGCATGCCGGCGCGCTGCTGGCGCAGCTGGAGGAAACCTTCGCCAACTTCGACGCCCTGCTCGGCGCCGCGCGCCAGCGGCAGCCGGCGCTGCCGCCACAGTTCGGCGCCGGCACCCGGCTCAAGGTGTACGTGCGCGACCGCGGCGACATGGCCACGGTCGCGGCCGCGCTGCAGGCGCGCTTCGGCGGCCGCGTGCCGCACTTCCTGCTGCACGCGGCGATCTGCCGGCGCGACCTGTGCGTGGAAATCGACGGCGTGCACGACGCCTGAGCGCGCCCCTTGCCGCGGGCCGCGGCCGTCCCCAACATGGCGGTTGTCACCAACCGGTCGCGGGAGCAAGAAGATGGGATTGATCAGCCTGCTGTGGGGCATCGTGGCGATGCTGTGGATGATCGTCGCCCTGATCCCGTTGCTGGGATGGGGCAACTGGTTCCTGATCCCGTTCGCGGCGGTCGGCGCGGTAATCGCCGCGATCGGCGTCGCCGTGACCCGCAGCGGGCATCGCGGCCGCGCCAAGGCCGGGCTGGTGCTCAACGGCATCGTGATCCTGGTCGGGATCGCGCGCCTGAGCCTGGGTGGCGGGGTGATCTGAGTCCGGCCACTGCGGCCGCGTCAAACGCAAGGCCGCACCACCTCCGGCCATCCATGCATGGCCGGGCGGGAATGAATCCGCGCCTGTTGCAGCGCACGATTGCTTTGGCCCTGCGGGCGTGCAGACTGGCCATGCCGCCGCCGATTGCAACCCGCGGCCGGCACTGCACTTCACCCACGCGCGCTGCCGGATGCACCGGCAACCAACCCCGCGTCGCACTCCAGAAAAGGGGCACCCCATGAACCACAAGGCAAGAGCGCTTTGGCTGATCAGCGGACTGGCGATCGCCACCGCCGCATCCGTTGCGCATGCGGCGAAACCGTCGACGACACCGCAGCAACGCAAGGCAGCGGTGGACACCATCAAGCGCAACCACAAGCAGTTCGACGCGACCCAACCCAGGACCATGGCGCAGGCCAACGCGACCAAGGTGCGGTTGTCCTCCGGCGGCAGCGTGATGCGCGCGCCGACCGAGTTGTGGAACCACCTGGCGGTGCAGCGCGACGCGCAGGGCAACCCGCACCAGGTCGAGACCTCCAACGGCGCCCAGGCGCCCGCCACCCGGGAGGAGCAGGCCAAATGAACAAGCCACTGCTTGCATTGACCGTCGCCATCTCGATGGCGCTGTTCGGCGCCACCATCGCCCGCGCGGCGGACGTCGTTCCCGTCAACTTCGACGATCCGGGCGAAGGCTACAACGACACGACTCCGGCCGCCCCGGTGGGCGGCAATCCGGGCACCACGCTCGGCGAGCAACGCCAGATCGTCGCGCAGTTCGCCGCGGACCTGTGGGGATCGGTGCTGGCCAGCGACGTGCCGGTCTACGTCGGCGCCCAGTTCAACCCACTCGGGCCCAACGTGCTGGGCTCGGCCGGCACCACGTTCTACATCTACAACTTCCCGGGCGCCGCCTATCCCGACACGATCTACTTCTCCGCGCTGGCCGATGCGCTGGCCGGCGAGGACCTGGTACCGGGCTACGTCGACATCAGCTCGCAGTTCAGTTCTGACTTCACCTTCTATTACGGCCTGGACGACAACACCCCGGCCGGGCAGATCAATTTCCTCGACGTGGTGATGCACGAATTCGGCCATGGACTGGGCTTCGCCAACGC
>JAKFDF010000080.1:0-4705 GCA_036676275.1 Lysobacter sp. | reverse complement strand
TCCGTGGCCGGTGCGGCATTGCGGTGCATGAAGCCGAACAGCTTGTCGCGCCAGATCGGCATGCCGTGCTTGCGGCCGGCAACGATGCTCTCGCGGCTGGCGAAGTAGGTCGTGTCCATCGGGTCGAAGCACGGCGCGGCGCAGTCGCCGGAACGCATCAGCGCCAGCGGCACGTCGGGGGTTTCCATGAAGCCGTAGCGGATGGTGGCGCGGTAGAAGTCGTCGCCGATGGCGTCGATCTGCAGGCGCCCGTCGGCCGGCACCTGCGGCACCGCCATGGTTTCCACGGTCAGCAGCACGTTGCGTTCGTGCAGCACCTTGTTGTGCTTGAGGTTGTGCAGCAACGCCTTGGGCACGATGCCGGTCTGCGGGGTCAGGAACACCGCCGTACCCGGCACGCGCGCCGGTGGCGACAGCATGAGCCCGGGCAGGAAGGTGTCGAGCCGGATGCCATCCTTGAGGATTTCCGCCTGCAGCAGCTGGCGGCCGCGCCGCCAGGTGCGCAGCAGGATGAAGGCGGCCAGGCCCAGCGCGATCGGGAACCACGCGCCGTCCATGAACTTGACCAGGTTGGCGAACAGGAAGGCCACGTCCACCAGCACGAACAGCGTCGCCAGCGGCCAGAACAGGTACGCAGGCATCGATGCGCGCGAACGCATCGCCACGATCAGCACGATGCTGGTGATCAGCATGGTGCCGGTGACCGAGACGCCATAGGCGGTGGCCAGCGCGGTCGAGCTGCCGAAGCCGATCACCGTGGCGATCACGGCCAGCATCAGCATCCAGTTGATCGACGGGATGTAGATCTGCCCCATCGTTTCGCGCGAGGTGTGGCGGATCGCCATGCGCGGCAGGTAGCCGAGCTGGATGGCCTGGCGCGTGGCCGAATACGCGCCGCTGATGACCGCCTGCGAGGCGATCACGGTGGCGGCGGTGGCGAGCCCCACCATCGGATACAGCGCCCACTCCGGGACGCCGTTGTAGAAGGGGTTGTCGACCGCGCCGGGATCGGCGAGCAGCAGCGCGCCCTGGCCGAGGTAGTTGGTGGTCAGTGCCGGCAGCACCAGCGTGTTCCAGGCGGCGGTGATCGGGCGACGGCCGAAATGGCCCATGTCGGCGTACAGCGTTTCGCCGCCGGTGACCGCCAGCACCACGGCGCCGAGGATGAAGATGCCGTGCCAGCCATGGTCGAGGAAGAAGCGCAGCCCCCACCACGGATTAAGCGCATGCAGCACTTCCGGGTTGCCGGCGATGTTGTGCAGGCCCAGCGCCGCCAGTGCCGCGAACCACAGCACGATCACCGGGCCGAATGCGCGCCCGACCACGCCGGTGCCGAAGCGCTGGGTGGCGAACAGCACCAGCAACACGCCGACGGTGATCGGCAGCACCACGCCGTGCAATGCGGGCGTGGCGACTTCCAGTCCCTCGACCGCCGACAGCACCGAGATCGCGGGCGTCAGCACGCCGTCGCCGAAGAACAGCGCGACGCCGAACACGCCGAGGATGCCGATCGCGTATGCCGCCCTGGAGCCCGCCGGCAGCGTGCGTTGCGCCAGCGCGGTCAGCGCCATGATGCCGCCTTCGCCGTCGTTGTCGGCGCGCATGATCACCAGCACGTACTTCACCGTGATCACCAGCACCAGCGACCAGAACACCAGCGACAGGATGCCCAGCACGGTGGCATGGTCGGGCGTGAGCCCGTAGTGCGGCGAGAACGCCTCCTTGATCGTGTACAGCGGGCTGGTGCCGATGTCGCCGAACACGACGCCGATGGCAGCAAGCATGAGCGCGCCGAAGCCGGTGCTGCCGTGGCGGGACCGGGCGCCGGCGGAATGTTCGATCGCGACGCTCATCGGGAACCTCCGGAAACCGGGCGCCAGTGTCCCCGCGCAGCGCATAAACGCTGAAGCCATGGCGGGCCGCATGCGCGTAAATTCCCCGTAAATTCCTTCCCGCACCCATCCCTTGCGGCCGCGACCAGGCGCAACCGGGGCGGGCTCGCTGCACAATGGCGCCCGTGATGCGCCCGCCCGACGACTCCACCGACGCCGCAAACCCCGCAGCCGCCTACGTGCTGGCCGTGGCCGGGTCGCTGCTGGCGGTGCTGGTTGCCGCCGCGATGGAGCGCTGGGTGGGGCTCGACGACCTGTCGCTGGTGTTCATGCTCGCGGTGCTGGTGGTGGCGGCGCGCACGCGCACCGGCCCGGCGGTGCTGACCGCGCTGCTGTGCTTCCTGGCCTACAACTTCTTCTTCATCGAGCCGCGCTACACGCTGTACATCAGCGCACGCCACGGCGTCGCCACCGTGGTCCTGTTCCTCGCCGCCGCGTTGCTGGCCGGGCGCATGGCCTCGCTGCTGGCGATGCGGGTGCGGGCGCTGCGCGTGGCGAACCGCGCTGCGTTGGCGCGCCAGGAACTCGGCCAGCGCCTGGCCGTTGCGGCGGACGAGGACGCAGTCGTGCATGCCGCGAACGAAGCCTTTCGCGGCAGTCTCGATGCAGACGCCTGGATCCGCCTCGGCGGACGCGGCCTGCATGCGGGCGACGTGGACCCTCCCGCGGCATCGGTGCTGCGCCGGATCGAAGGCCTGGCGCATGCGCGCCAGGTCGAGACCATCGAAGAGCACGGCTGGTGGTTCCTGCCCCTGCCCTCGCCGCAGGGCCCGCTGGGCGTGATCGGGCTGAAGCTGCCGGCCCACCTGCAGCGCCTCGACGACGGCCAGCGGCAGCTGGCGCGGGCGATGGCCGATGACGTCGCCCAGGCCCTGTTGCGCGCGCGGCTGGTCGCCGACCTGCAATCCGAGCGCGTCGCCAACGAAACCGAGCGGCTGCGCAATGCCCTGTTGGCGTCGGTGTCGCACGACCTGCGCACGCCGCTGGCCGCGATCATCGGCGCGGCGGGCAGCCTGGACAGCTACGGCGCCGCAATGGACGAGAGTGACCGCCACGCACTGCTGGATACCGTCCGCAGCGAAGGCGAGCGGCTGGACCGCTACATCCAGAACCTGCTCGACATGACGCGCCTCGGCCACGGCCAGATGACGCTGCGGCGCGACTGGATCGGCGTGGACGAACTGGTCGGTTCCGCGGTCGGGCGCCTGCTCCGCTACCAGCCCGACGCGCGGTTCGAGGTCGCCATCGAACCCGGCCTGGATCCGCTGTGGGTGCACCCGGCGCTGGTGGAGCAGGCATTGTTCAACGTGATCGAGAATGCCGCCAGGTTCTCCCCGCCGGGCGAGGCGGTCGCGATCGATGCCCGTCGCGACGGCGACTGCGTGCGCATCGAGGTCCGCGATCGCGGCCCGGGCATTGCCGAGGCGGAGCGCGTGCGCATCTTCGACATGTTCTACAGCGTCGGCCGCGGCGACGACCGCGGCGGCGATCGTGGTCGCAACGGCACCGGCCTGGGCCTGGCGATCTGCCGCGGCATGATCGGCGCGCACGGCGGCGAAGTCGAAGCCCTGCCCGGCGCGGATGGGCGCGGCACCACGCTGCGGATCACGATCCCGTACCACGCACCGCCGCCGGAGGCCGGGTGATGGCCGGACCGGCGACCGCGGATGCACGTTCGCCGACGCCGACGCCCGCGCGGGTGCTGGTGATCGACGACGAGCCGCAGATCCGCAAGCTGCTGGACATCGCCCTGCGTGCGCAGGGCCATGGCGTCGAGCTTGCGGACAGCGGGCAGGCGGGGCTGGATGCGCTGGCGGTGAAAGGCGCCGACATGGTCGTGCTCGACATGGGCCTGCCCGATCGCGACGGCCTGGACGTGCTGCGCGAACTGCGCCAGTGGTCGCAGGTGCCCGTGATCATGCTGACGGTGCGGTCCGGCGAAGGGGAAAAGGTGGCGGCGCTCGACGCCGGCGCCAACGATTACGTCACCAAGCCGTTCGGCGTCCAGGAACTGATGGCGCGCATCCGTGTCCTGCTGCGTTCGCAGGCCGCGCAGGGCGACGCCGCGCCGGTGTTCGACGACGGCCACCTGCGCATCGACCTGTCGCGCCGCGAGGTCAGCGTCGGCGGCGAAGCGGTGGCGCTGTCGCGCAAGGAGTACGCCCTGCTCGCGTTGCTGGTCCGGCATGCCGGCCGCGTGGTGACCCAGCCGCAACTGCTGCGCGAACTGTGGGGACCGACGCACCAGGAAGACACGCACTACCTGCGCATCCTGGTCGGCAAATTGCGGCAGAAGCTGGGCGACGACGCAGCCGCGCCGCGCTGGATCGCGACCGAGCCCGGCGTCGGTTTGCGGTTCGTGGATCCTGGTCCGCAGTAGGCGGGGCGCGGAGAGATCTGCCGGGTGGATTTGTCGCTGCTGGCCGGCCCCTCATCCGCCTTCGGCACCTTCTCCCCGCAAGCGGGGAGAAGGGAAGCCGTTTCCAGGAAGCACAAAAGAGAAGGGCCGGCAATGCCGGCCCTTCTCGTTACTGGCGCTGCTTGTTACTGGCGCTGTGCGCGATCAGGCGCGCGTGTCGCGCCGTCCCGCCCAGGCGCCCTGCCCCGAACGCTTGGGGCCGGCGTGCGCGGTGGGGCGCGCGGCGGGCTTGCCGTGCTGGCGATGCGCGGGCTTGGCTGCCGCGGCGCCGCGGCCCGGCGGACGCTGGCCGCCCTGGCGCTGGCCGCCGCCGTTCTTCGGGATCGGCGTGTCCAGGCGGATCGGCTTGCTCGGCGCGAAGCCTTCGACCACGTCCATCACCAGGTCGACCTTG
>JAKFDF010000079.1:0-11113 GCA_036676275.1 Lysobacter sp. | reverse complement strand
GGCAGATAACCGAAATCGCGGGTTGCCGGGGCCATGTCGTACCGCGCCGAGGCGTGATCCGGCCTGCTATGCACCACAACGCGTCGCCACGCGCCGTTAAACCCGGACACGGGCTGTTGGCGCTCAGGTCCCGCGCCAGGACGCTGCCAGTCGTTCCAGCCCCTGGGCGATCGTCACCCGTGGCAGATAACCGAAATCGCGGGTTGCCGGGGCCATGTCGTACCAGTGCGTGGTCGCCAGCTGTTCGGCCAGGAATCGCGTCAATGGCGGCTCCCCGGCCAACGGCAGCAGCGTCCACGCCGCCTCGCAGGCCGCGCCGATCGCGTAGGCCAGCGGGAAGGGCAGGGTCTTGGTCACCGGCGGCGCGCCGGCGGCCGCGAGCAGCGCGTTGACGATCTCGCGCACCGGCCTGGGCTCGCCGTTGCTGATGAAGTAGGCGCGGCCGGCGCAGGCCGCGCCCGGCGCCAGATGGTCGAAGGCATCGAAGTGCGCCTGCGCGGCGTTGTCGATGTAGGTGGTGTCGATGAGGTTGTTGCCGTCGCCGACCAGGCGCAGTCGTCCCGCGCGCGCGCGCTGCACCAGCCGCGGCAGCAGTTGCGCGTCGCCCGGGCCCCAGATCAGCCGCGGGCGCAGGGCAACGGTGGCGAGCGTCGCGCCGTTGGCGGCGAGCACGGCTTTTTCCGCGAGGATCTTGGTACTCGCGTACGGCGCCTTGACGTGTTCGCCGTAGGGCACCTCGTCGGCCGTGCCGCCGGCGACCGGATGGGTGGCGCGATGGGTCACGCTCGGCGTCGAGGTGTACACCAGCCGGCCGATGCCATGCGCGCGGCAGGCCGCGAGCACGTTGTCGGTGCCGACGACATTGGCGCGGTGGTAACTGTCGTAACTGCCCCAGGCGCCCGCCTTCGCGGCGTTGTGGAAGATCGCCTCGCAACCGCGGGCCGCGGCGAGCACCGCATCGCGATCGGCGAGGTCGCCGCGCAGTTGGCGCACGCCCAGCGGATCGAGCGGCGGGTAGTGGCCGCGGTTGAAGCTGGTGACCGCGTGTCCGCGCCCGACCAGGCCGCGGCACAGCGCCTGGCCGAGGAAACCGCCGCCACCGGTGACGAGGATGTTCATCGCGCCTGCCGCCGCAACTGCAGGGCCGCCCACGCCGCCAGCTTTTCGCGGCCGATCTTGGCGTTGTGGCGGATGTCGACCGGGAAACCGGGATGGAACAGGAAGGTCTCGACCTTGGCGGTGTGCACGAACCCGTCGCCGAGGTGGCGCAGCTCATCGGCGATCCGCGCGCCGTCGCTGCGCGGCACCCCCTTGCGCAGTTCCACGCACAACACGGGGCGCTGCGCGCCGGGCGCGCCGATGCCCACCAGCGCGGTGCGGCGCACCTCCGGATGGAGGTCGAACACCGGCTCGACCTGTTCCGTGCACAGCGTCGTGGCCGCGTCCACCACCACCCGCTGCGACTTGCGGCCGCAGAACCACAGGCGGCCTTCGGCATCGAAATACCCCAGATCGCCCATGCGGTGGACGATGCGCTCGCCAGAGCGCCCCTCATCCGCCCGTTGGGCACCTTCTCCCCGCAAGCGGGGAGAAGGAACGGCTGCGTCCGACAAGCGGGGAGAAGGAACGGCTGCGTCCGGCAAGCGAAGGGAAGGAATGGCAGCTGCGGCATCGGCAGCCTTGCCCTCGCCCCGCATCGCGGGGGGAGGGACAGCTTCGCGAAGCGAAGCAGGGTGAGGGGTGTGCGCTTCCTCGACAATCTTCGCCAACGCGGTCGCCTCGTCGCGGTTGAAATAGCTGTCGGTCACGCTGGGCCCGGCGACCGTGATCTCGCCGACCTGCCCCGGCTTCACCAGCAAGGCGTCGGACCAGTGCGCGATCGCACCGTCGTCGATGCCGATGATGCGCACCTCGTTGGGCGGCACCGGGCGGCCGACGCAGGTGCCAGCGCCCTGTTCGGTGCGTTCGCGCAGGGCAGCCAGCTCGCGGCCCTCGATCGCCGCGACCGGCAGGCATTCGGTGGCGCCGTAGGGCGTCCACAATTGCGCATCGGCCGGCAGCAGTGCGCGCATCTTCGCCACCACGTCCGCGGGTACCGGTGCGCCGGCCGATGTCACCCGGCGCACGCCCGGCAACGGTTCGCCGTGTTCGGCCAGCACCCGCATCAAGGCCGGCGACCCGAACAGCTGGGTGACGCCGAAACGCTGGATCGCGCGCAGCAGCTTGCGCGGATCGGCGCGCGCCGGGCGCGTGGGATCCATGTCGGGGATGACCGAGGTCAGGCCGAGCGCGGGATCGAACAGTGCGAACGGCGGGAACGTCGGCAGGTCGATGCCGCCGGCCTCGATCCCGAAGGCCGCACGCAGCATGTCGGCCTGCGCGACGAAGTGCCGGTGCCGGTACACCACGCCCTTGGGGACGCCGGTGGAGCCGGAGGTGAACAGGATCGCGGCGACCTCGTCGGGCCGGGTATCCGCGAGCTGCGGCCCGGCACCGTCGCCGTCGCGCTCGACCTGCGCCAGCGTGGCATCGGCCAGCCAGGCGCGCGCGCCGGTGCTGATGCGCGCGCGCGCCGAGGGCGCCCAGCGCAGCAAGACGCGCGCCAGCAGTGCCAGCGGGATGCCGATGAAGGCTTCCGGGCGCGCTTCGTCCAGGCATTGCCCGAGCGCGCGCCTGTCGATGCCGGGATCGACCAGCACCGGCACCGCGCCGGCCTTGAACAGCGCGAACATCACCAGGAAGAACTCCGGCGTCGGCCGCAGCATGACCACGGTGCGGCTGCCGCGCGCGATCCCGTGCCGCGCCAGCCCGGCGGCGATCGCGTCGCTGCGCGCATCCAGCCGTGCGTAGGTCAGCGCGTCGCGGTAACGGCCGTCGCGGCCGGGGTAGTGCATCGCGACCTGGTCGCCGCGTTCGCGCGCCAGCCGCGGCAACGCGGCGGCGATGTTGCAGGGCTCTGGCATCGGTGGATTGTAGGCGGCAGCCGATGTCGTGGGAGCGGCTTCAGCCGCGAGCTCTTCCAGCCCATTTACCGATGTGCAAAAAAGCTCGCGGCTGAAGCCGCTCCCACGCAAGCCGCAACCCGCGCCTACCGGTGGCCGAGCGGATGCGCGTCGAGAAAGGCGCGGATCGCCGGAACCAGGACTTCGTGCCTGTCCTCGAGCACGTAATGGCCGGCATCCTCGAACGCGTGGACTTCGGCATCGGGCAAGGCACGGCGGAAACCCTCGAGGAAATGCCGGTCGAAGACGAAATCGCGCAGGCCCCAGCCGATGAAGGCCGGGCGGTCGGCGAACTCGTGCAGCCGGCGCCCGGCCTCGGCCACCAGCGCCCAGGCGCGATCGCCTTCGCGCAGCGGGATGTCCTGCATGAAGCGCAGGGTGGCGATCGCGTTGCGCCAGCCGGCGTACGGCGCGATGTAGGCGCGGCGCACCGCGGCCGGCAGCCGGCGCCGCGTGCCCAGCCAGGCCGCGCCGCGCGCGAACAGGTTGAAGCGCCGGATCAGCCAGCCGCCGATGCGCGAGTCGCGTCCCATCGACAGTTGCCATGGCATCGCCTTGGCCGTCGGCAGCGGGAACGCGGCGGTGTTGAGGATCACCAGCCGCCGCACCTGCGCCGCGTGCGCCAGCGCCCAGCCGAAACCGGCCATGCCGCCCCAGTCGTGCACCACCAGCGTCACCGGCGTCGCATCGTCGATGCCCGCGTGCCGCAGCAACGCCTGCAGGTCGTCGATGCGCGAGGCGAGCGTGTAGTCGTAACGCGCCGTCGCGTCGCCATCGGCGCGCGGCGTGTCCGGCTGCCGCACGCCGCCGCCGTCGTCGGGCTTGTCCGACAAGCCCATGCCGACATGGTCGGGGACGATGCACCGGTACCTGTCGCGCAAGCCCAGCACCAGGCGCCGCCAGTAATAGCTCCACGACGGATTGCCGTGCAGCATCACCACGACCTCGCCGTCGCGCGGGCCTTCGTCGAGGTACGACAGCGCGATGCCGGGGCGGATTTCGACGCGCCGCGGTGCGAACGGGTAATCGGGGTGGAGCATCGCTGCCTGCACGGAACCCTGCGCGAATGAAAAGGGCCGGGAACACCGGCCCTGGTTGTGTTCAGCGGGGGCGGATCACCACACCACCTCGGCCATCGAGCAGTTCAGGCCCGAGCCGATGCCCAGCAGCGCGATCCGGTTGCCCTTCTTCAGGCGGCCCATCTCGCGCAGCTTGCTGAGCACGATCGGCACCGAGGCCGGGCCGATGTTGCCGTGCTCGCCGAAGATCGTCAGCACCTTCTTCGGGTCGATGCCCATGGCCTTGGTGAAGGCGGCGGTGTGCACCTTGCTGACCTGGTGGATCACGAACTCGTCCATTTCCCCGGCCACCCAGCCGAGCTTCTGGCGGGCGACGATGAAGGTCTTCTGCGCCAGCTTGATGCCTTCGGTCAGCAGGGTGCGGGTGTCGGTGATCATGCCGTCGAGGTTGCCGCGGCACAGCTTGTTCCACTGGGTGGCGGCGCGGGTGACCCCGCCGCGGTAGCGCGGCGCGCCGGGGGCCAGCTCGGCGCGCGCCAGCACCATCGCCGCGGCGCCGGAGCCGAGCGTCAGGGTGGCCAGTTCGTTGCGGAAGTCGACCTCGGTGGAATCGGCGCGCATCATCCGTTCCATGGTCTTTTCATAGGCCAGGTCGGCGGTTTCGCCGTCGACCACCAGCGCGTAGTCGATCTCGCCGCGCTCGATCATGCGGCTGGCGATGTCCATGCCGTTGAGGAACGCCAGGCAGGCGTTGGCGACGTCGAAGTTCTGGCACTCGTCGCCGAGCCCGAGGTTGCCGCTGACGATCGAGGCGGTGGACGGCTCCAGGTAGTCGCGGCTGACCGAGGTATTGACCAGCAGGCCGACCTTGTCCGGATCGATGCCGGCGTCGGCCAGCGCCTTGACGCCCGCCAGGGTGGCCGCGTCGGACGCCTGCATGCCTTCGTCCCACAGGCGCCGGGCGTGGATGCCGGCGACGTCCTGGAGCACGTCGGTCTTGATCCCGAGGCGGTCGAGGGTGGGCTTGAGGCGGGCGTTGATCTCGTCCGAACTCAGGCGCCGGGGGGCGTCGATGTGGGCGAGGCCGGCGATTGCGACGTGCTGGAACAACATGGGCGGTGGACCCGAAGCGGATGAAAACGGGACAGGATACCGCGCCGGGACTGAACCGGTCCGCGCGCTGCATCACGCACCGGCGTCAGGACGGCGCTGCCGCCCCGGTGGCGACTGGTCCAAACCCCGTGCCGAGCGGCCTCGGCGGCGGGCCGCCGCGCGGACTGCCTGCGGCGGCGAAGGCGCGGAACGGGCGCGCTTTCAGCGCCCGCAGCGCCAGGCGGCGTAACGCTGGCTGCCGTCGTCCGGGTCGTCGAGCGGCTGCACGGTGTCCGCGCCGAGGCCGGGAGCCTCGTTGCGGGCCAGGGTTTCCAGCTCCTCGCGCACCCGCAGCCGATTGCGGTCGTAGAACGCGATGCTGTCCTTGACCGATACCTCGACCTCGCCGCGCTGCTCGCAGCCGGCCGGGGCGCCGGTCACCACCCGCACGGCGCTGGCACCGGGTGCCATGTGCACCCAGGTGCAGCCGGACAGGGCCAGCAGGACGGCGGCGGCGATGGCCGGCGCCGGTGGTGGGGACGGTAGCGGCATGGCGGCTCCTTGGGGGATGCGACAGGAAAAACGCACGGGATTGTGGCCCCGTGCGTCTGAATCCGGCAAAAGCGCAACGGCCACGCGCCGCCCGCGGACGGGAGGCGCGCTCCGGCGGCGCGGTTATTTGCCCGCCACCGGCTGGCCGTCGGCGTCGACCACGGTGACCGCGCCCAGCTTCAGCGCGCGCACCGGCTGCTCGATCTTCGACAGGTCGCCGACCACCACCCAGGTCAGCGCGTTGGCATCGATCGTCCTGGCGGCGGCGTTGACCTGCGCCGGGGTCATCGCGGCGATCTCCGCGTTGCGCCGTTGCACCCAGTCGTCGGGGCGGCCGAACTCGACCATGTCGCTGATCGTGCCCATCACCGCCGACGCGGTCTCGTAGGCGCCGGGCTGGCTGCGCAGCTCGTTGGCGACCACCTTGGCGACCTCGGCGTCGGTGGCCGGGGCCTGGCCGCTGCCGTACTGCGCGATCTCGCGCTGCATCTCCCGCAGCGATTCGGCGGTCTTGTCGATCTGGACCGGCGCAAAGGCCAGCCACGGCCGCTGCCCGAGCGCGGAGGCCAGCATCGAGTGCGCGCCGTAGGACCAGTGCTTGTCCTCGCGCAGGTTCATGTTCAGGCGCGCGGTGAAGTCGCCGCCCAGCACCTGGTTGGCCATGCCCAGGCGCACCGCGCCGGGATCGGTGTTGGACGGCATCAGTTCGCCGGTGAAGATGTTGGCCTGCACCGCGCCGGGCTGGTCGATCAGGTACAGGCGCGGCTGCGCCGGCCGCTCGACCGTGGCCACCGCGACCGCCTTGGCGGCGTCGCCCTCGCCCTTCCAGTCGGCGAAATGCTTGTCCAGCAGCGGCACGATTTCCTCGAGCGTGGTGTCGCCGACCACGATCACGGTGGCGTGCTCGGGACGCAGCCAGGCGCGCTGGTAGGCGACCAGGTCGTCGCGGGTCAGCGCGGCGATCGCCGCCTCGGTGCCGCTGCCGGTGAACGGGATGCCGTAGGGATGGTCGCCGCCGTACAGCAGCGGCGGCAGCACCCGCAGCGCAGCGCTGTTCGGGCGCGCCTTCTCCTGGGCGATGCCCGCGATCCACTGCGCGCGCACGCGGTCGATCTCGGCCTGGTCGAAGCGCGGCTGGCGCAGCATGTCGGCGAACAGCCCGAGCGAAGCGTCGAGGTTGTCCTTCAGCGCCGACAATGATGCGTTGCCGCCGTCGAGGTCGGCCCGGGCGGAGATCTCCGCGCCCAGGTCTTCTTCGCGCGAGGCGAAATCCAGCGCGCCCAGGGTGCCGGCACCCTCGTCGAGCATGCCCATGGTGAACGCCGCGGTGCCCAGCTTGCCGCCGTGGTCGGCGGCGTAACCGCCATCGAAGCGGTAGCCCAGGTTGACCACCGGGATGTCGTGGCGCTCGGCGAGGATCAGCTTGCTGCCGTTCTTCAAGGTGGCGTGCTGCAGTGCCGGGAACTTGAGCGTCGGGTAGCTGGCCACGGCCGGCACGCCCTGGCTGCGGTCGACGTCGCTGGCGCTGGTGGTGAAGCGGGCGTCCGCGGCCGGCGGGGTGAACGGCGCCGGCATCACCGCCGGGGCTTCTTCCAGCGGCTTGCGCTCGCCCGGCACCACCACGAAGGTGTGGCTGGGCTTGCCCAGCCACTGCTGCGCGACCTCGCGTACCTGCTCCGGGGTGGCGCCGTCGATGTTGCGCAGGGTGTCGCGGAAGCAGCCCGGGTCGGCGGTGTAGATCTCGCAGGAGGCGAGCACGTCGGCCTTGCCGCCGAAGCCGCCGATGCGCTCGATGCCGCGGATGAAGCCGGCGCGGTACACGGTCTTGGCGCGCGCCAGCTCGGCGGCGGTCGGCCCGTCGCGCAGCAGTCTCTGCAGTTCCTCGTCGAGCGCCGCCTCGACCCTGGCCTGGTCGACGCCCTGCTTGACCATGGCGTTCATGATGAAGTTGCCCGACAGCTGCGAGCCGTAGTTGGCGGTGCTGACGCTGTCGGCGATCTTGTCCCGGTGCACCAGGCGGGTGTCCAGGCGCGAGCTGGCACTGCCGCCCAGCACCGCCGAGAACAGGTCCAGCAGGTCGGCGTCGCGGGTCCCCAGCGGCGGCACGTTCCACATCCGCCGCACCATCGCCTGCGGCACCTTGTCCTCGAGCACGGTGCGGCCGGACCGGGCCAGCGGCGCGATGTCGACCGCCGGTTGCTGCATGGTCGGGGTCGCCGGGATGTCGCCGAAATACTTCGCCGCCTTGGCCTTGGCGGTGGCCAGGTCGATGTCGCCGGCCAGCACCAGCACCGCGTTGTTGGGCCCGTACCAGGTGCGGAACCAGGTCTTGACGTCGTCCAGCGAGGCGGCGTTCAAGTCGTTCATCGAACCGATCGTGGTGTGGTGGTACGGGTGGCCCTCGGGGTACATCGTCTTCGCCACCACTTCGCGCAGCTGGCCGTAGGGCTGGTTCATGCCCTGGCGCTTCTCGTTCTGGACCACGCCGCGCTGCTCGTCGAGGGTCGCCTGGTCGATCGCACCGAGCAGGTGGCCCATGCGGTCGGATTCCATCCACAGCGCCATGTCCAGCGCGGTGGTCGGCACGTTCTGGAAGTAGTTGGTGCGGTCGGTGTTGGTGGTGCCGTTCATGTCGGTGGCGCCGACCTGTTCGAACGGTTCGAAATATTCGCCCGGATGGTTTTCCGAGCCGTTGAACATCAGGTGCTCGAACAGGTGCGCGAAGCCGCTGCGCCCTGCCGGCTCGTCCAGGCTGCCGACGTGGTACCAGAGGTTGACGGCGACGATCGGCGCCTTGTGGTCCTCGTGCACGATCACGCGCAGGCCGTTGGGCAGGGTGAACTGCTGGAAGGCGATGTCGACCCCGGCCGTGGCCGGCGCGTCCGCGTTGGCGGCCGGTGCGTAGAAACCGCCGCCGAGCGCGGCGGCCAGGGCGAAGGCGAGCGCGCCCTGGCGCAACAGCGCGCGGGGACGGAACGAACGGGTGGCGGCGAGGGACATGCGGCACTCCTGTGCAGGTGCGGGTGCACTGGCGATGCGCCGCCAGCGGATGCGTGAATGGGCGTGGAACCGGACACCCATCGTAACCGCCGCCCCATTCCGTGCTGTAGGCCATTAGTCCTGCCCGCGCGCCGCTTCGACACTGGAACCGCTTGCGGCGCGGCATACTCGCCGCATGGAGATGCGCTTCTGCCTGGTCACCGGCGCCAATCGCGGCCTGGGACTCGAATTCACGCGGCAACTGCTGGCGCGCGGCGACCGCGTGGTGGCCACCTGCCGCCATCCCGGCAAGGCGGCCGCGCTCAATGCCCTGGCCGGCGAATACCCCGGCCGCCTGCACGTGCTGCCGCTGGACGTGTCCGACCCGAAATCGATCGCCGGGCTGGTGCGCGAACTGCCGCTGCTGGACGACGGCGAGGGCGAAGGCGCAAGGCTGGACCTGCTGGTCAATTGCGCCGGCGTGCTGCACTCGGGCGAGCGTTTCGGCAGCGTGGCGGCGGCCACGCTGGAAGACAGCTTCCGCACCAACGCGATGGGCCCGCTGCTGCTGACCCAGGCGCTCGCGCCGCGGCTTGCGGACGGCGCGCGCGTGGCCAACCTCAGCTCGGTGCTGGGTTCGATCGCGTCGGTCGCCCGTTTCGGCACGCCCAGCTACAACCTCAGCAAGGCCGCGCAGAACATGGCGACCGTGCTGCTGGCGCAGGCCCTGCAGCCGCGCGGCATCGTGGTGCTGGCGCTGCACCCGGGCTGGGCGCGGACCGAGATGGGCGGCGACAACGCGACCGTGCCCGTGCCCGACGCCGTCGCCGGGCTGTTGCGGGTGATCGACCGGGCGACGGCGCGCGACAGCGGCAGCTTCCACGACTGGCGCGGCGAAACCCTGCCCTGGTGACGGACGTCCGCCGGTCGCTGCGGACAACCATTGCGAGGCTGCGGCACCTTCCGGATCAAGCACTTGCGGCTGGCACGCGTCCTGCTTCGTAGCGCATGTACGAGCATGTACGAGGAGGTGTCCGATGTCACTGCACACTCAACTGATCCGCGGCCTGGTCGCACTGCCCTTGCTGGCCATGCTCTGCGTCGCCGCCGTGGTCTCGCCGAAATCCGCGGCCCGCTGCATGACCGCCGCCGTCGCGGCCGATAATGGCGCGATGTTCGACGTCATCCTGCACCAGCCGCAGATCCCGCCCAACACCGGCAACGCCATCCGCCTGTGCGCCAACACCGGGGCGCGGCTGCACCTGGTGCGGCCGCTGGGCTTCTCGCTGGACGACGCGCAACTGCGCCGGGCCGGCCTGGATTACCGCGAGTACGCCTCGCTGCAGGTGCATGCCACGCTAGACGATGCGCTTTCGGCGCTCGCACGACGCGACGGCAGGCCGCCGCGGCTCTACGCGCTCAGCACCCGTGGCGGAACCCGCTTCGACGCGCCCGCGTTCCGCGCCGGCGACGCCTTCGTGTTCGGCAGCGAAACCGCCGGCCTGCCCGACGCGGTGCTCGAGGCGCTGCCACCGGCGCAACGCCTGCGCCTGCCGATGCGGCCCCACAACCGCAGCCTCAACCTGTCCAACGCCGTGGCGGTGGTGGTCTACGAAGCCTGGCGTCAATGCGGCTTCGAGGGCAGCGCCTGACTGAACGGCGGCGTAAAAGTTCCTGCGCCTCGCACCCGCGGCTTCAGGTGGCGTTGCATGGGCCAACGGAAAATTGCGCGGCCGGTTCATTCAGGCGCTTGTTTCCCCCACTCCTGCCGGCCCAAGACAAAACAAGAGGTTTTCCGATGAAGCGTTCCTTGCTCGCTCTCGCCCTGTTGGGCAGCCTGTCCTTCGCCGCATCCGCGGCCGACGGCATTTCCTACAACTACGTGCAGGGCGGCTACGTCGCCACCAACACCGATTCCGGCGATGCCGATGGCTGGGGCCTGGACGGCTCGGCCGCGCTCACCCCCAACTTCCACCTGTTCGGCGGCTATTCCAACCAGGACCTCAAGGATTTCGACGCCGACTTCGACCAGTGGCGCCTGGGCGTGGGTTACAACCACGAGATCTCGCCGAACATGGACCTGCTGACGCGCGTGGCCTACGAGAAGTTCGACGCCGGCGACGGCGTGAGCGCCGACGGCTACAGCGTGGAGGCCGGCGTGCGTGGCGCGATGACGCCGATGCTGGAAGGCTACGCATTGGCCGGTTACGAGGACGGCGATGAATTCGATGGCGACTTCTACGGCCGCCTCGGCGCGCAGGTGAAGTTCACCCCGAACTGGGGCGTGGCCGGCGACGTCAAGGTCTCCGACGGCGACACGCAGTGGTTCGTCGGCCCGCGCCTGACCTGGTAACCCGGGTTCGCGCGCGCCGGTTCCAAGAGCAAGCCCCGACGAAGGGCACAGATCGCGAACGCTCCCTCCCCTTGGCTTTCGCGATCGGACCCGGCCGGCAACGGCCGGGTTTTTTT
>JAKFDF010000078.1:0-3405 GCA_036676275.1 Lysobacter sp. | reverse complement strand
CTTCCTGATCTTCGGCGGCCTGATCGGTTCGCGCGTGGGCAAGATGGACGGCATCGGCTACATGGACTTCATCGTCCCCGGGCTGGTGATGATGAGCGTGATCCAGAACAGCTACGGCAACATTTCCTCGAGCTTCTTCGGCGCCAAGTTCGGGCGCCACGTCGAGGAGCTGCTGGTCAGCCCGATGCCGAACTGGGTGATCCTCGGCGGCTACGTCGCCGGCGCGGTGCTGCGCGGGCTGATGGTGGGCGTGATCGTGCTGTGCATCGCGATGCTGTTCACCCGGGTGCGCATCCCGCATCCGCTGGTGACCCTGTCGACGGTGCTGCTAGGCGCGACGATCTTCTCGCTGGCCGGCTTCGTCAACGCGGTCTACGCCAAGAAGTTCGACGACGTCGCGATCGTGCCGGTGTTCATCCTCACCCCGCTGACCTACCTGGGCGGCGTGTTCTATTCGGTCAAGCTGCTGCCCGGCTGGGCCGAGACGCTGACCCACGCCAACCCGATCTTCTACATGGTCAACGCCTTCCGCTTCGGCCTGCTCGGGGTCAGCGACGTGCCGCTGTGGGTGGCCTACGCGTTGATGTTCGGGTTCGTGGCCGGACTCGGCGCGCTGGCGCTGTGGCTGCTGAAGCGGGGCGTCGGCCTGCGCAGTTGAGCTGGTGTCGTTGCGGGTGGGCGCAGTCCGGGCACGGCCGGGGGCGCCACCAAGGCGGCGTTGGCGTATAACGCGATGGTTGCCACCGCCACTGCAGGAGCGCATCGATGCGCCACCTCGGCCCCGCGCTGCTGATGTCCCTCGTGATCGTGGCCGGCTGCGCGCCGCGCAACGGTGGCCTGGAAACCGGTCCAGCGGCACAACGGCCTGCGGATGTGCCAGCACCCGACGTACCGGCGACCGGCAGCCGCGGCAAGCTCGCCGCCGACCAGGTCGGCAAGCTCAGTCCGGTGCCCGCGTTCGAGGGCGGGGGCGTGGACTGGCGGATCTCCATCCACGCCGTCGGTGGCATGCGCCACGACGTGCAGTTGCGCTGGGGCGGGACCGCGCACAACGCCGGCGGCACCGTGCGTTACCTGCCGGCGGAAACGGCGCCCGGCAGGCACCGGCTCGACGGTACCCTCTATGGCGCCGACGGCGACCACGCCATGCGCATCACCCTGCAGCGCGGCGACTGCACCGGTGCCGGCGGGGGCGCACATCCGTACAGCGTGGCGGTGGCCGTCGACGGCCTGGCGCCGCTGCGGGGCTGCGGCGAGCTCGCGCTGCCCTGACGGCGCCGCTCAATCCGGAAGGCGGAAGAACGCGCGCGCGGTCGCGGCGGTGTGCGCGGCGGTCACGGCAACCTCCTCGCCGCGGTCGCGCGCGAGTTCGGCGACGATGTGCGCCAGGTACATCGGTTCGTTGCGCCGGTGCGAAGGCTGCGGCTTGACCGTGCGCGGCAGCAGGTAGGGCGCGTCGGTCTCGATCATCAGCCGATGCGCGGGGATGTGCTTCACCAGTTCGCGCAGGTGCTGGCCGCGGCGCTCGTCGCACAGCCAGCCGGTGATGCCGACGTGCCAGTCCTGGTCGAGGTAGTCGAACAGCTCGGCGCGGCTGCCGGTGAAGCAGTGCACCACCGCCGGACCGAGCTTGCCGTCGAAATCCTTCATCACCGCCATGAAATCGCCATGGGCGTCGCGCTGGTGCAGGAACAACGGCTTGCGCATGCCGTCGACAGTTAAATCGACCGCAATCTGCAACTGGCGCTCGAACGCGCGCCGTTGCGCCGGCCGCGGCGAGAAGTCGCGGAAGTAGTCCAGTCCGCATTCGCCGACCGCGACCACTTCCGGATGCGCATGCAGCGCGCGCAGCTCGGCGTCGCATTCGTCGGTGTACTCGCTGGCGTGGTGGGGATGCACGCCTGCGGTGGCAAACAGCACGCCAGGGTGCGCCTGCGCGAGCGCCAATGCCTTGGGCGAGTGCTCGCGGCTGGCGCCGGTGACCACCAGTTGCGCCACGCCGGCGTCGCGCGCGCGCCGCAGCACCGCGTCGCGATCGTGGTCGAAGCTGTCGTGGGTGAGGTTGGCGCCGATGTCGATCAGTTGCATGCGGGCAGTCTAGCAACCGCCAGTTTACGGCTTCGCAGGAACAGCTTGGCAGCAGCGGCTTGCAGCCGCGAGCCCTTGGCAGCTGCTGTCCTGGCGGCTGGGCAACAGCTCGCGGCTGCAAGCCGCTCCTACAGGAACGACCGGAACGCCGCGTATTCTTGCGCGCATGAGCGATGCCGGCTTCCCGATCGACGAATTGCTGCCGCGGATCCGCGCCAGCCTCGCGACGCACCCGCGGCTGGTGCTGGAGGCGCCGCCGGGCGCCGGCAAGACCACGCGGGTGCCGCCGGCGCTGCTCGATGCGCCATGGCTCGGCGGAGGCAAGATCGTGATGCTGGAGCCGCGCCGGGTCGCGGCCCGTGCGGCCGCGGGCTTCATGGCCCGGCAACGCGGCGAGGCGGTCGGCGCCAGCGTCGGTTACCGCATCCGCTTCGAGAACAAGGTGTCGGCCGCGACGCGGATCGAGGTGGTGACCGAAGGCATCCTGACGCGGATGCTGCAGGACGATCCGGGGCTTGGCGGCAGCGGGCCCGAAGGCATCGGCGCGCTGCTGTTCGACGAGTTCCACGAACGCCACCTCGCCGGCGACCTCGGCCTGGCGCTGGCGCTGGACGTGCAGGCGTCGCTGCGCCCGGACCTGCGCATCGTGGTGATGTCGGCGACCCTGGACGGCGAACGGCTGGCGCGGCTGCTCGACGCGCCGCGGTTGTCGAGCGCCGGGCGCAGCTTCGCGGTCGACATCGCGCACTTCCCCGCGCGCCGCGACGAGGCGCTGGAGCCGCAGGCGCGCCGCGCGATCGTGCAGGCGCTGGCGCAGCATCCGGGCGACGCGCTGGTGTTCCTGCCGGGGCAGCGCGAGATCGCGCGCGTCGCCGCTGCGCTGGCCGATGATGCCGCCGGCGCTGGCGTGGAAGTGCTCGCGCTGCACGGCGAGCTCCCGGTCGAGCAGCAGTCGCGCGTGCTGCAGCCGGCGCCCGACGGCCGCCGCCGCGTGGTCCTCGCGACCAACGTCGCCGAATCCAGCGTCACCCTGCCGGGCGTGCGCGTGGTCATCGACAGCGGCCTGGCGCGCGAGCCGCGCTTCGATCCGAACTCCGGGTTTTCGCGCCTGGACGTGGTGGCGATCGCGCAGGCCTCGGCCGACCAGCGCGCCGGCCGCGCCGGTCGCGTCGCCCCGGGCTGGGCCTACCGGCTGTGGCCGCAATCGCAGCGGCTGGAACCGCAACGCCGGCCGGAGATCGCGCAGGTCGACCTGTCGGGCCTGGCGCTCGAGTTGGCGGCCTGGGGCAGCGCCGACCTGCGCTTCGTCGATCCGCC
>JAKFDF010000077.1:0-1854 GCA_036676275.1 Lysobacter sp. | reverse complement strand
AGAACGGCGCGCCGAGCAGCGCGGTGACGATGCCGATCGGCAGCTCCGCCGGCGCCAGCAGCAAACGCGCGGCCAGGTCGGCCAACAACAGCAGGCTGGCGCCGGCCAGCGCCGAGGCCGGCAACAGCACGCGGTGGTCCGGGCCCACCAGCAAACGCATCAGGTGCGGCACCACCAGGCCGATGAAACCGATCATCCCCGCCGCCGCCACTGCCGCGCCGACGCCCAGGGCGGTGCACAGCACCAGCTCGCGTTTGAGCCGCTCGACGGCAAAGCCCAGGTGGCGCGCCTCCGACTCGCCGAGCAACAGGGCGTTCAGCGCCCTGGCCCGGCGCGGCAGCCATAGCACCACCGCCAGGGTGACCAGCAGCAACGGCCACAGCCGCGCGTAGCTGGCGCCGTTGAGGCTGCCGAGGTTCCAGAAGGTCAGGGTGCGCAGGGTGGCGTCGTCGGCCAGGTAGGTGAACAGGCCGATCGCCGCGCCGGCCAGCGCGGTCAGGGCGATGCCGGCCAGCAGCATGGTCGCCACGCTGGTCTGGCCGTCGCGCCGGCCCAGGCGATAGACCATCGCGGTCACCCCGAGGCCGCCGGCAAAGGCGCACAGCGACAACAGATAGGGCGCGAAGGCGTCCGGCAAGCCGCCCAGCGCCGCGCCACCGACTATCGCCAGCGCCGCCCCCAGCGCCGCGCCACTGGACACGCCGACCAGGCCGGGGTCGGCCAGCGGGTTGCGGAACAGGCCCTGCATCGCCACCCCGCACAGCGCCAACACTGCGCCGACCGTCAGCCCGAGCAGGCTGCGCGGCAGGCGAATCTGCCCGAGGATCAGCTCGGCCTGCTCCAGCCCGGCGCCGCCGAGCGGCACGCCGAGCAGACGCAACGCCGCCTGCAGGGTATCGGCCAACGGCAGGCTGACCGGCCCGAGGGCCAGCGACAACCACAGCGCGAGCGCCAGCAGCAGACCCAGTGCGAGAAACAGTGAGCGCGGTTGAATGACTGGATTCATGGTGGGGCTGGGCTTCGGCGGTCGGAGGTTGGCTGGCAGCATAAGAGGCTGCGGACAAGGCCGCCAGCTCGGCCAACGGCGGCGACCGCATTACGGCAGACCGGCGCCACTTGGCAGCCCGCGGCAGATCGGGATAATGCCCGCCTGCCGTGGAGAGACCGATGAAACGTTTATGCGCCCCGCACGAACTGGCCGAAGGCCAGAGCCGGGGCTTCGAGATCGCCGGCGACAAGCTGTTCGCCGTGCGCAAGGACGGCCGGCTATTCGCCTACCGCAACCGCTGCCCGCACCGCGGCATCCCCCTGGAGTGGCTGCCGGACCAGTTCCTCGACCACAGCGCCAGCCTGATCCAGTGCGCCACCCACGGCGCGCTGTTTCTCATCGAATCCGGCGAATGCGTGGCCGGGCCCTGTGCCGGCCAAGCGCTCGAGGCGCTGCGCTGCGCGGAAGATGGCGAAGGGATCTGGGTCGAGGCGTAACCGGGTAGGGTGCGCTGCGCGCACCAGCAAGGAACCACGCCAAGCCCTCGGACGCCGGTGCGCACGGCGCACCCTACGGTCAATCACCCGGCGCGGGACCTGCGAGGAAACGACGCCGAGGACCGTAGGGTGGAATCGCCGCAGGCGCTTCCGCCGTTTACCGCGAACGGCGGTGTCGTGGATTCGCGCTCAATGCCCGGGCGGGCGCGGTAAACGGCGGATTACGCCGCTGCGCGGCTAATCCACCCGGTTTTACAGCTGCACCTCAAGCCTGCGGGTCAGGCGGATCTGCTGCGGGCTGATTTCGGCGCCATAGGCCAGCACCTCGACCCCGGCGCTGACTGCCTCGCGCAGGGCCGCGGCATAGGC
>JAKFDF010000076.1:0-28927 GCA_036676275.1 Lysobacter sp. | reverse complement strand
GGCCGCTGCCGCCACTGCCACAGCAGGTTCATGGCCGCGCCGCCGCCGGCGGCGACCACGAACAGCAGCAGCGCCCAGCCGGCCGGCGAGGGGACGCCGACCGCCAGCGCCGCGTACGCGAGCAGGGTGATCCCCGCGCCGGCCAGCAGTCCGTGCAGCATCGCCAGCCAGGCCGGCGGATTGCGGCTGGCGAACAGGCGGATGCCCGCCATCAGCAACCCGCCGGCGGCGGCCAGGGCGAACAGGGCAACCGCGGCCCGCAGCATAGTGATGGCATCCATGTGGCTTCTCCGAGGGGATTCCGGCGACGTTAGTCCGGCTGCGATGAGGGGCGTGTAAAGCCCGGCCGCGGATCCAGCCTGCGCGCGCCTTGCCGTGGGCCGGCCGCGTGGGTCCGCCGTAACGATTCCCGGCTTGGGACCTTGCGGCAAATCAGGGACATCGGCAAAACCTCCGCCACCGCCATCCACGCCATGCTTCGCCCTTCGCAAGAGCGCCGCGAGGCTCGAACGCCGCCACGTCGACACCGCCGGATCCGCGCACGGCCATGGCATGAAGACGCGACAGAGTGCGGACAAGGCAGTGCGTGGCGGCGCGGGCACCGTAAAATGGTCGCTTCGTCCCCACGCAACGGTCCGCATGTCCGCCGAACCCGCCTTGTCCCGCAACGGCTCCGTTTCCATCCGCCAGGAAGACCTGGTGCAGTCGATCGCCGACGCGCTGCAGTACATCTCGTACTACCACCCGGTCGACTACATCCGCAGCCTCGCCGCCGCCCACGAGCGCGAGCAATCACCGGCGGCCCGGGACGCGATCGCGCAGATCCTGATCAACTCGCGCATGTGCGCGGAAGGCCACCGCCCGATCTGCCAGGACACCGGCATCGTCACCGTGTTCCTGTCCATCGGCATGGACGTGCGCTGGGACGACGCCACGATGGGCGTGGAGGACATGGTCCATGAGGGCGTGCGCCGCGCCTACGGCCATCCGGACAACAAGCTGCGCGCCTCGGTGCTGGCCGACCCGGCGGGCAAGCGCATCAACACCAGGGACAACACGCCGGGCGTGGTCAACGTCAAGGTCGTGCCGGGCAGCACGGTCGACGTGATCGTGGCCGCGAAGGGCGGCGGTTCGGAGGCTAAATCGAAGTTCGCGATGCTCAATCCGTCCGACTCGATCGTCGACTGGGTGCTGAAGACCGTGCCGACCATGGGCGCCGGCTGGTGCCCGCCGGGGATGCTGGGCATCGGCATCGGCGGTACCGCCGAGAAGGCGATGCTGCTGGCCAAGGAAGCGCTGATGGAGCCGATCGACATCACCGAGCTGCAGGCGCGCGGCGCCCGTAACCGCGCCGAGGAGCTGCGGCTGGAACTGTTCGACAAGGTCAACGCGCTGGGCATCGGCGCGCAGGGCCTCGGCGGATTGACCACGGTGCTCGACGTCAAGGTCAAGGATTACCCGACCCACGCGGCCAACCTGCCGGTGGCGATGATCCCCAACTGCGCGGCGACCCGGCATGCGCACTTCACCCTCGACGGCAGCGGCCCGGTGATGCTGGACCCGCCGTCGCTGGACGACTGGCCGAAGCTCACCTACAGCCCGCAGAACGCGCGCCGCGTCGACCTGGACACGATCACGAAGCAAGACGTCGCCTCGTGGAAGCCGGGCGAGACCCTGCTGCTCAACGGCAGGCTGCTGACCGGCCGGGATGCCGCGCACAAGCGCATCGTCGGCATGCTCGACAAGGGCGAAGCGCTGCCGGTGGACCTGCGCGGGCGCTTCATCTATTACGTCGGCCCGGTCGATCCGGTGCGCGACGAAGTCGTCGGTCCCGCCGGCCCGACCACCGCCACGCGCATGGACAAGTTCACCGAACAGGTGCTGGCGCAGACCGGGCTGTTGGGAATGGTCGGCAAGGCCGAGCGCGGGCCGCTGGCGATCGATGCGATCCGCAGGCACCGGTCGGCCTACCTGATGGCGGTCGGTGGCGCGGCCTACCTCGTGTCGAAGGCGATCAAGGCCGCGCGCGTGGTCGCCTTCGGGGACCTTGGCATGGAGGCGATCTACGAGTTCACGGTGCAGGACATGCCGGTGACGGTCGCGGTGGATTCCAGCGGCGAATCCGTGCATGACACGGGCCCGCGCGAATGGCGGGCGCGGATCGGCGGGATCCCGGTGGTGGTCGCCTGATGGCGGGGCAGCTGCTGCAGGGCGACGGCTTCAAGGTCCAGGTCGATCCGCGAAGCGGTTACCTGCGCGCGCATGTTTTCGACGGGACCGATTCGCTGCAGGTGTCGATCGCGATGTGGAAGCTGCTGGGCGAGCAGTGCCGGCAGTACGGCGCCGGGCGCCTGCTGGTGCTGGAGGACCTGGCCGGCACGGTGGACCTGGGCGACATCGACACCGTGGTCCAGGCCATGGCCGGGTTCGGCTTCGCCGGCATCCGCACCGCGTTCGTCGAACTGCGCGATGACCTGTCGGGCAATGAGCACGCCGAGATCCTGGCGGCGGACCACGACATACGGGTGATGGTGTTCAGCAACGAAACCGCGGCCCGCCGCTGGCTGCTGTACGGCGTGGACTGATCCGGCCGCGCGCGGGCTTCAGTACCACTCCATCAGCGACACGCCCAGCCCGATCCAGGTCGCGCGGTGGTTGTAGTCGACCAGGCTTTCGCCGTAACCGTCGAACAGCTGCAGGTGCCCGCGGAAGGCGCCGTGCAGCGGGAAGCCCCAATCCAGCTGCGCCGCGCCATGCGCGCGGTCGCCGCCGCGCAGCGAATGCCGCAGCATCAGCGAGAACTGCTGGCCATCGGGCAGCACCCGCACCAGGGTGGCGTCGCCGCGACCCATGTAGTCGGAGATGTCCGGGTTGTCGTCGTCGTTGCCGTCGGCAATGCGGATCCACGGCCGCAGCGTCAATGCCCAGCCCTCGCGGTCAAGGCCGATGTTGAACATCACCCGGTTCCAGCTGCGCGACAGCGGATCGGCCCGGCCGTTGGACTGGTGGTTGATCCCGGCCGCGGCCATTCGTCCCTTCCAGCCGAGCAGGCCGTAGCCGGTGCGGAACGCCAGCAGGACTTCGGGCTCGTAGTTGGTCTCGCGGAACGGGCGCGAGGCCTCGCCGTTGTAGACCTGCCAGCGCGAGCTCTGGGTGTAGGCCATCCAGAGGTCGCCGTTGTCGCCGAACAGGTTTTCCAGCGCCTTGGTCTTGAAGCTGATCTGGAATTTCGCCTCGACGTCGTCCAGTGCCTGCGGCGCGTCGACGCTGTTGTCGGGATTGGGCGAATGCGGCATCACGTTCGGCTTGCTGCTCCAGAAGGCCGGCATCAGGTACACCGGCTTGTAGGCGCGGAAGTTGAACGTGCCGAGCTTGGAGTCGCGCGCCAGTTCCCAGCGGCTGTCGAGCAGCGAGCCCCTGCCGGCGTTGGCGATGGCCATGTCGACCGGATCCGAGTCCTGGTCGAACAGGTCGCTGAGCGCGCGCCGGGCAAGCGCTGCCTTCGGCAGCGCGGCGGCTTCGGCGGGAGCCGGGGTGGCCTTGCGGGATTGCCGGGCGCTGGCGGCCGCGGCATCGGCCTGTTGCGGATCGCGCGACTGGCGCCCCATCGCCCGGTCGTAGCAGGCCAGGCGCGCGGCGTCGATTTCGATCGCGATGCAGGCGTCGATGGGGGCCGTGTCGCGGTCCTCCTGCGCATGGGCCGGAATGGCGACCAGGAGCATGACCTGCGATAGCAGCAAGCTGCGGAAGCGGCTGGGGATCATGCGTTCTGCGGCATACGGGCGCCGGTCGGTCGGGCGCTGCGTACGTTACCCGACTACAACTGCGATTTCAGCGGCAGGATGAACTTCTCGGACAGTTTTTCCTTGATCGGGCGCTTCTTCCAGGTCTCGTAGGTATAGCGCCTGGTCGGCACCAGGTCGTCCTCGAACACCTTGGTCATGCGCTCGGCGAAGGCCCGGTCGTAGACGTTCAGGCTGGCCTCGTCGTTGAGCTGGAACGAGCGCAGGTCGAAGTTGGTCGAGCCCACCGAGACCAGCTCGCGGTCCACGATCAGCATCTTGTTGTGGAACATGGTGGGTTCGTATTCGTAGATCTCCACCCCGGCCAGCAGCAGCGGGCCCCAGCCGGCCTTGGACGCCATCCGCGCGGCGTCCGAATCGGTGTTCTTGCCGGGGGTGACGATGCGGATGCGCACCCCGCGATGGCGCGCGGCGACCAGCGCCTTGGTGATCAGTTCGTCGGGAATGAAGTACGCGGCGTCCAGGTCGATGCTGTGGCTGGCGGCGGCAATCGCCATCAGGTACATCAGGTGCATGCTCTCGGCGCCGCCGGCCGGCGAACTGATGAACAGGTGCGCGTCCATGTCGCCGGCGCGCTGCAACGGCGGAAAATAGTCGGCGCCGTTGAGGATGCGGCCGGTGGTCTTGATCCAGTTGTCGTTGAAGGCGGCCTGTACCTGCGCCACCACCGGGCCCTCGATGCGGAAATGCAGGTCGCGCCAGTGGTCCGGGTCCTGGGCATGGCCCAGCCAGGGATCGCCGATGCCGACGCCGCCGGTGAAGCCGACCTTGCCGTCCACCACCAGCAGCTTGCGGTGGGTACGGTTGTTCATCCGCGCCAGGTTGTACCAGTGCAGCGGGCGGTAGCGCTCGACGTGGACGCCGGCGTCCTCCATCTGCTTGAGCTGGTCGGCATCCATGCTGACGCTGCCGACCCAGTCGATCGTGACGTTGACCTTGACTCCCGCGCGGGCCCGTTCGCTCAACGCCTCGGCGAACTGCTTGCCGACCTGGCCGGACCAGTAGATGTAGGTCTCGAAGGTGATCGTCTTCTGCGCGCCGCGGATCGCGTCCAGCATCGCCGGGAAGATCTCGTCGCCGTTCTCCAGGTCGGTGACGCTGTTTCCGGGCAGGATCGATGGGCCGAGCAGCACTCCCATCTCGCGCCGGAACTGGGGATCGGACACCGCGTACCGGTGCTCGATCTTGCGTTCCAGCTGCTTGGTCGGGGTGGCGAAGTTGAGTGCGATGACGACCACGAGCATCGTCAGCAGGGCGGTGATGACGATGGTCCAGATCATGCGTTTTCGGCTCCAGCGTGGCGGCACGGGAACTCCGGGTTTGCGAGGGGATGATGCATGCGGGCCGCGGTCGCGGCGCCGGCATCATGGCAGCGGGCCATTCAGCGATGCGTGAAGCCCGCGCGACGCCGCGGCGCAGCCCCGTGGGCGGGCACGGCGACATCCGGAACGCGGCGGATCATTGGCCAGCGGCTCAATGCCACCAGGACCACGCGAACAGGCCGAGCATCGCCAGCGCCAGCATCAGCTTCAATGCGATCCCGAACACGACCCCGAGCCAGGTGCCGAATCCGACCTTGCCCGCCTGCGCGATGCCTTGCGGGTCCAGGCGCCGGCCATGCAGCAGCTCCCCCGCCAGCGCGCCCACGAACGGCCCGGCGAACAGCCCGATCGGCCCGAAGAAGAGCCCGGCGACCGCCCCCAGCACCGCGCCACCCAACGCCAGCCCACTGGCACCGACGCGTTTGGCGCCCATCGCGCCGGCCCAGAAGTCGACCGCCATCGACAGCAGGGTCAGCACCCCGAGCGCCACCAGCGTGCCGACTCCGATCTTGGCGAAACCGCCCGCCCAGGCCGCCAGCAGCATGCCCAGGAACACCAGCGGCAGTCCGGGCAGGGCTGGCAGCACCACGCCGGCCAGGCCGACGACGACCAGCAGCGCGGCGAGTACGTAGAGCAGCGGCATCGGGATCTCCAGGGCCGTGGGTGGCCACGGCGCTTGTCCGCCGCGGTAGCGTGGAAATTTCGGACTCCCGGGGCGGAATGTCCTTTTCTCCGTTTACGGTCGGAAGGTGCCCGAAGGCCGCACGAGGGGCAAGTGGAGCGGACCATCGCGGTGCCGATCCAGGCATCGGGGGCTGGACACCGGCCACTGCATTGCCGGCGATGCATCGGTTGCCGCGCGTCGGAAAGGACAACGGCCCGCGCACGGGCCGCTGTCGATGCGCAACGGGCAACCTCAGTTCTGCGCGGGCTTGTTTTCCGCGAAGTACTCGTGGTTGTCGGCGTTGTTGAGCGCGCCGTTGGGATCGCTCGCCGCCAGGTTCTTCGCCCCGGTCTGGCCGTAGACGATGTCGTCCGTGCCGGCGACGACATTGAAATGGCTCATCTCGTGGATCAGCGTGCCGCCCTTGGAGTCGGTGCCCGCCAGCGGCGCGCTCCAGAAGGCGCGGCAGACGAAGATCTCGTAGGGGCGGGTCGGGTAGACGTAGGCGTAGTAGTTCTGGTTGCAGCCGCAGTTGATCTTGATCTCGCCGTTGTTCTGGTCCATGGCGCTGTCGATGGCGGCGAAATGCTGGCTGGCCGTGCCGTAGCGCGAAGAAGTGTAGGCGCCGAACCAGGTGGTGTAGCGCGGTCCGACCGTGCCGCCCGCGAGATAGCCCTTGGCGTTTTCCGAATAGGCGCGGGCCTGGTTGACCGCGTCGGTCGCGGTCGCGCTCTGCGTCGCCGAACAGCCGACGAAACTGATGCCGCCGCCGCCACCGCCGCCGCAGTCCTGCTTCCTCGGATTGCAGGGCTTGGCCTGTTTGACGGCGCCGGACTTGGCGATCGCGCCGTCGCTCCAGACGTTGATCGGGGCGCTGCGCAACAGCATCGGCAGGCCGCGGCTGGTCTTGAGCATGCTGCCGTCGGACAGCGAAGCGTACTGCAGCGGCGAGGCGAGGGTGACCAGGTACTGGCCGCGCTTGTCCATGTCGTAGGAGGCCGCCAGGTCGACCAGCGTGCGGTAGCTCGCTCCCGGCGCCAGCACCACGAAGTCGCCAGGCCCCGGCAATCCACGCTTGGCGAGCTTGCCTTGATACGCGACCGGTTCGCCGTCACGGCTCACCTCGAACAGCCTTGCCGTGGGATCGTTGCCGGGCAGTTGCCACGACGGCACCCGAGCGGCCTTGCGGCCGGTGTTGGTGACGACGACCTCGACGGCGCCGTCGGCGGCGCCATACATGCTCACGCGCAGGGGATTGCTGGTGGCCTGCGGTGCGGTGGCCATTGCGGCCGCGACGGCGCCGGCGAGGACGGCACTGCCGGCGATGGCTTGCACGAATGAAGCTTTCATCGGGGAATCTCCAGCTGGGAGTGATGGCGCCCGCGGCAGCGGACACGCGACCTTACCCCGGGGATTTCCGCGCATGCACCTTGCAATGCATCATCGCGCCGGATGGAACCGCTTACACCAGGGGTCGCGCGCCTCTCCGACACGAAGAAGGCCCGCTTGCGCGGGCCCTCGTTCGGTCAACGTGTGGCAATGCCGGCAGCGGCTCACCGCGCCCAGGCGCGACCGTTGTAGACACGCACGTAGGAACCCTCGCGGATGCCGCCGAGGTCGTTCTGGGTCACGACCGTGGTGCGGCCGTCGTTCATGCGCACGTACACGTTGTAGCTGCCGTTGTCGGCCTGCGCGCGATTCTGGATCGCGTTGCCGACCACGGCGCCGGCGGCGGCGCCGACCACGGTCGCGGTATTCTGGCGGCCCTTGCTGTCGGTATTGCTCTTGGCGAGTTCGCGCCCGGCGGCGGCGCCCACGATGCCGCCCAGCACGGCGCCGGTGGCATTGGGAACGCTGCTAGTGCCGGTGGCGGCGACTTCGATCCGGGTGACGGTGCCGCAGTCGTAACACGCGGTGCCGCTGGACGGCGGCGGCGCGCCGTAGCCGCTATTGCCATAGCCCGGCGACGTGGTGGCGCAACCGGCAGCAGCCAGCGTGGCCATGAGTGCGGTCGCGCCGAGCAGGCGGATGTTGGGGCGAATTTTCATGCGACACTCCTGGATGGGCCATGGGGGGCGGGAGCGCATGCTCCGTAGCCGTGGATCATCCTGGGCGCGAATCCGTGAACAGGCGGTCAACCGCGCCGGGGGCATGCAGGTCGCGTGGGCAGGATATTGGCTCGCGGTTCATCCCGACGCCGTCGTCGCGCATGCCCGATCGGCGTGACCGCAGAACCCCGGGCAAGGCGCATCGTCCGCAGCGCCCGGGACGCAGGGCCTCGGGCGGCGGTCCGGATCCAGCGGCCCCGCTAGTTGCGGAAATCCTGGTGGCAGGCCTTGCAGTTGCCGCCGATGTCCTTGAGCGCGGCGCCGACGCCGGCGCAGTTGAGCGGCGGGCTCGACAAGGCACCGTCCAGGCTCGCGCGCAAGTCGCTGGCGTGCTTGGCGAAGCGCGCGTCCTCGCGCAGGTCGCCGAACGCCGGCTCGATGTCGTTGGCCATCGTCCGCAGCGCCTGCAGGTGCGGCAGCGTATCGGTGGCGGCGCAGCGGCTCTGGTCGATGTTGGCCTTGAGCGCACCGGCATGCGCGTCCATCACGTGCATCACGCTTTCCGGGTAGTGGTCCTTGCGCGCATCGAGCGCGCGCATCGCCATGATCGTGGCGACGATGCCGACGGCCAGGCCGATCAGGAACAGGAAGAAATAGCGCGCGGCCGCGTTGCCGGCCTTCGAAGCGGAGGTGTTCATCGGCAAGACCCCTGGTGGATGTGGCCGCACGTTAGCATGCCGCCACGGCAGCGCCGGCGGCGCGGCCGCGGGCGCGGGCGCCCGCTACAATCGCCCGATGCGAAAGGACCTGCACGAACGCTTCGCCGGCATTGACCGGTTGTACGGTGCCGGCGCCGTGATGCGGCTGGCGCAGGCACGGGTGGCCGTGGTCGGGCTCGGCGGCGTCGGCTCGTGGGCCGTTGAGGCGCTGGCGCGCAGCGCGGTCGGCCACCTGGTCCTGATCGATGCCGACGACCTGTGCCTGTCCAACACCAATCGCCAGCTGCCTGCCGTCGTTGGCCAATACGGCCGCAACAAGGCACGGGCGATGGCCGAGCGCGCGCTGGCGATCAATCCGGCGCTGGAGGTGTCGGCGGTGGAAGCCTTCGTGACCCCGGGCAACCTGGAGCAGATGCTCGGTGGCGGCTTCGACCTGGTGCTCGATGCCTGCGACAGCTTCCGCACCAAGGTCGAGGCCATCGCCTGGTGCCGGCGGCGCAAGCTGCCGCTGGTCACGGTGGGCTCGGCGGGCGGCCGCACCGATCCGACCCAGGTGCGTGTACGCGACCTCTCGCGCACCGAGCACGACGCGATGCTGTCGCTGATCCGCAAGAAGCTGCGCGGCGAGTTCAAGTTCCCCAGGAACGCCGACCGCTACTTCGGCATACCCGCGGTGTATTCGCTGGAGAACGTCAGGTATCCGCAGGCCGATGGCAGCGTCTGCGGCACCCGCCCGCGACTGGGCGGGGAGGAGGCGTTGAAGCTCGACTGCGGCGCGGGCCTCGGCGCGGCGACGCACGTCACCGGCGCGTTCGCCTTCGCGGCGGTCGGCAAGGCGCTGGAGATCCTGCTCAGGCCCCGGGCAGCGTAGGAGCGGCTTGTAGCCGCGAGCTTTTCCGACAACCGCACCAAGGCGGCAAGAGCTCGCGGCTACAAGCCGCTCCTACAAAGGCGCGATGGGGGCGGCCGGCAAACCGAACAGGCGCTCGGCGTTGCGCGTGGTCGCCAGCGCGAGCGCTTCCGGATCCTCGCCGCGCAGTCGCGCGATGGCCCGCAGTACCTGCGGCAGCCGCGCTGGTTCGTTGCGTTGCCCGCGGATGCCGGAATCGGGCTGGTCGGGCGCATCGGTTTCCAGCAGCAGTTGTTCCATCGGCAAGCTCGCGGCCAGCTTGCGCAGGCGCTGCGCGCGCTCATACGTGACCGGGCCGCCGAGGCCGACCAGGAAGCCGAGTTTCCACAATTGCCCGGCCTGTTCGCGGCTGCCGGAGAAACTGTGGACGACCCCGCGCAGGCCGCCGCCGTCGCCGCGGCTGCCGTTGACGCGGCGGATCGCCGCGACCACCGCATCGACCGCGCGCCGGGCATGCACGATCAGCGGCAGCCGGAATTCGCGCGCCAGGGCGAGCTGGCCGTCGAAATACGCCTGCTGGGCCTCGGCATCGAGGCCTTCGATGAAGAAGTCCAGCCCGCATTCGCCGATGGCGGGCGGACGCTCGCGCTCGATCCACTCCCGGAGCGCCACCAGGTGTTGCGGCTGGTGCCGCGCCAGGTACATCGGGTGCAGGCCGTAGGCCGGGAACAACCCGGCTGTCGACGCGCAGATGTCGCGCAGCTTCGGCCAGCCCGCGGCATCGACGGCCGGCACGACCTGGCGCAGCACGCCGGCCGCGCGCGCGCGCGCGACCACCGCGGCGCGGTCGCCGTCGAATTCGCCGGCATCGAGGTGGCAGTGGCTGTCGACCAGCATTGGCTAGCGCCGCGGTGGTGCGCCTTCGATCGGGGCAGTGGGTGCGCGGGCCTTGCGGTTCTTCCAGTTGGCCAGCAGCAGCGTGCCCAGGCCGAGCAGCAGCTCGTCGGCGAACGGGATGAAGTCGGGGACGATGACGTCGGCAACGAACAGGCCGGCCGCCAGCAGGAACAGGCGTGGATAGCCCAACCGGCCGAGCCAGCGCAGGACGGGGCCGAGCAGGGGATTGGCCATGGATGTTCTCCCGGAGGCTGGACAGGGGTGCAGGGCCACAAGCTAGCAGGGCCGGTTGCCGACGCGGTTCACGGTCCGCTCATGCCGGCACGCCGGGTGCGGGCCCCGTTCAGGTAGACGATGTTGCAATCGCCACCGTCCACACAAGTGCGGGTCCAACCGCCCCAGGAGGCGACATGAAGAACAATACCCTTGCGATTGCGCTGGCTGCATTGCTGGTCGGTGGCGTGGCGGTCGCCGCATTCCAGAACAGCCGCGATACCAGCTTGAACACCACGGCCGATGCCAGCCTTGCCGCCGGCGATGTCGCGGCCGAGGACGCCGGCATTCCCGATGGCGGCCGCGTCGAGTACGCCCAGGTCATCAAGGTCGACCCCATCACCGAGAAGCAGCAGCTTTATGCCCAGGTAATCGGCACCGAGCCGGTGCGCGAAACCAGCACGACTTCCACCCCGCGCGAAGTGTGCAACGACGTGCCGGTGCAGGAGCGCCTGCCCGAGCGCGACGGCAACGTCGGTGGCACCGTGGCCGGCGCCGTGATCGGTGGCCTGATCGGCAGCCAGGTCGGCGGCGGCGACGGCAGGAAGCTGGCCACCGTGGCCGGCGCGGTTGGTGGCGGCTTTGCCGGTCGCGAGATCGACCGCCGCCATGTCGGCGGCCAGGTGGTCAACAGCACCCGGCGCGAGTGCCACACCACCACGTCGACTTCGCAATCCTCGCGCACGGTCGCCTACAACGTGACCTATCGCAATCCGGACGGCACCACCGGCACCATGCGTACCGGCAGCAAGCCCGGTAGCCGCATCGCGCTGGGCAGCGAGGACAAGACCATCGCCTACGACGTTACCTACCGTTACGACGGCCAGGAACGCACGGTGCGCATGGAAGACAAGCCGGGCGAGCGCCTGCCGGTGATCGACGGCCAGGTGGTGACCCAGGTCGCCGCGGTCGATGGCGGCAACGACACCTCGCGCCAGTAACAAACGCCAGCATCCGCGACACCAGGGGCCCGGCATTGCCGGGCCCCTGTCGTTTCCGGCGCCGGGCTCGGGGTGCCGCGACCCGGCGTCGGCCGATACAATGGCGGTTTCCCGCCGCCAGAAGAAAGGCACGCAACCGCCATGGCCCTGCACCCCTACGACCTGTTCGACGTCCGCTCCCTGCTTTCCGAGGAGGAGCGCGCGGTGCAGGACACCGTCGCCCGGTTCACCGACGAGCGCGTGCTGCCGATCATCGGCGATGCCTTCGACCAGGCCCGCTTCCCGAAGGAGCTGGTGGCGGAGATCGCCGAACTCGGCCTGCTGGGCTCCTCGCTGCCCGAGCAATACGGCGGTGGCGGCCTCAATGGCGTCAGCTATGGCCTGATCTGCCAGGAGCTGGAACGCGGCGACAGCGGCATCCGCAGCTTCGTCTCGGTGCAGTCCTCGCTGTGCATGTACCCGATTTACGCCTACGGCACCGAGGAACAGCGCATGCGCTGGCTGCCGGACATGGCCGCGGGCAAGGTGATCGGCTGCTTCGGCCTGACCGAGCCGCAGGGCGGTTCCGACCCGGCCAACATGAGGACCAACGCCAGGAAGGACGGCGCGGACTGGGTGCTCAACGGCTCCAAGATGTGGATCACCAACGGCAACCTGGCCGACATCGCGATCGTCTGGGCGCAGACCGACGAGGGCATCCAGGGCTTCGTGGTCGAAAAGGGCTTCGCCGGCTTCAGCGCGCAGGAAATCAAGCACAAGATGAGCCTGCGCGCGTCGGTGACCAGCGCGCTGTTCTTCGACAACGTGCGGGTGCCGGAGGCCAACCGCCTGCCGAACGTGAAGGGCCTCAAGGGGCCGCTGGGCTGCCTGACCCAGGCCCGCTACGGCATCACCTGGGGCCCGATCGGCGCCGCCATCGCCTGCCTCGACGAGGCGCTGAACTACTCGAAGGAACGGATCCTGTTCGACCGCCCGGTGGCGGCGACCCAGTCGGCGCAACTCAAGCTCGCCGACATGGCCCGCCGCATCACCCTTGCGCAGTTGCTGGTGCTGCAGCTCGGCCGCCTGAAGGATGCCGGCACGATGCATCCGTCGCAGGTGTCGCTGGCGAAATGGAACAACTGCCGGATGGCGATCGACATCGCGCGCCAGTGCCGCGACCTGCTCGGCGGCGCCGGCATCACCACCGAGCACGCGGCGATCCGCCATGCGCTGAACCTGGAATCGGTCATCACCTACGAAGGTACCGAAACCGTGCACCAGCTGGTGATCGGCCGTGAACTGACCGGCATCAACGCGTTCTGAGATGGATACGGCGATGGCCGACGCCCCGACGCTGGAGACTGGTCGACTGATCCTGCGTCCACCCCGGATCGGCGACTTCGAGCGCTACGCCGAGCTGCTCGGCGATGCGCAGGCGGCGCGCTACATCGGCGGGCAATTGGCGCGGCCCGCGGCGTGGCGTCGCTTCCTGCAGATGCCCGGGGCATGGGCGGTGCAGGGCTTCGGCATGTTCTCGGTGCTGGAAAAGGCGAGCGGCCGCTGGGTCGGGCAGATCGGTCCGTGGAAGCCGGAAGGTTGGCCAGGCAACGAAGTCGGCTGGTCGTTCCATCCGGATGCATGGGGCAGTGGCTACGCCACCGAAGCGGGCGCGGCGGCGATCGACTGGGCGTTCGCCAACCTGGGCTGGGACGACATCATCCATTGCATCCATCCCGACAACCACGCGTCGCAGCGGCTGGCGATGCGTTTCGGTTCGCGGAACAAGGGGCCGGCCCCGTTGCCGGCGCCCTACGAGGATTCGCCCAACGAGGTCTGGGGCCAGAGCCGCGAAGAGTGGCGCGCGCTCCACCGCGTGGCCGCGCCATGATCACCGTCTACGGTTTTTCATCGTCCGGCAACTGCCACAAGGTGAAGCTGTTGCTGGAACAGCTGGGGCGGGAGCACCGCTGGGTCGAGACCGACAGCAGCCGCGGTGAGACCCGCACCCCGGGCTTCCTGGCGAAGAACCCCAACGGCCGGGTGCCGTTGCTCGAACTGGACGATGGCCGCCGCATGGCCGAGTCCAACGCCATCCTGTGCTGGCTCGCCGAAGGCACGCCGTACCTTGCAGGCGACGCCTGGCAGCGTGCGCAGGCGTTGAGCTGGATGTTCTTCGAGCAGTACAGCCACGAACCGTACATCGCGGTCGCGCGTTTCATCCGCGGCTGGACGCCGGCCGATTCGCCGCGCCGGGCCGAGCTGCCGAAGCTGCGCGAGCGCGGCGACCAGGCCCTGGCGGTGATGGAGCGGCACCTGCTGTCGGCGCCGTGGTTCAGCGGTGCGGATTACGGCATCGCCGACATCGCCCTGTTCGCCTACACCGACGTCGCCGGCGAGGGCGGCTTCGACCTTGCGCCATGCCCGGCGATCCGCGACTGGCTGGCGCGGGTGCGGGCGACGCCGGGTTTCGTGCCGATGCCTCCGCCGGCGGCCGAAGCTGCGGCGCGCATCGCCCATCCAGATTGAACCGATTTCCATCGAGCGCTGCCGAAGGGCAGGGCGGAGCCTTCCAGATGCCCGTAACCACCAAGCCCATCCCCGCGCGCATGAGGGGCCTGAACCGCGCCGAGATCTGCGACGTCAATTTCCAGGAATTCGTGCGCGACTGGAGCATGCCGGGCGGGAACCGCTGCGCCGATGCCGCGCCCGCTGCCGGCGAAGCCATCCTCGATGGCAGCGCGCTCGACGCGCGCGGCTTCCGCGAGCTGTTCGAATCGCAATTGATTTCGCGGCACCTCGACCTGATGGCGCGCGTGCTGCGGGTGCAGAACAAGGTCTTCTACACCATCGGTTCCAGCGGCCACGAAGGCAATGCGATGGTGGCGCGACTGGCACGGCACACCGATCCGGCGTTCCTGCATTACCGCTCCGGCGGCTTCATGGCCGAGCGTTTCCGCAAGTTGCCGGGGATGGACCCGGTGATGGATTCGGCGTTGAGCTTCGCGGCCAGCAAGGACGATCCCGCGTCCGGCGGCCGCCACAAGGTCTGGGGCAGCAAGCCGCTGTGGGTGTTGCCGCAGACCTCGACCATCGCTTCGCACCTGCCCAAGGCCTTCGGCACGGCGATCGCGATCGAGCAGGCGCGGCGCATCGGCCACCAGCTGCCGATCCCGGACGACTCGATCGCGATCTGCTCGTTCGGCGACGCCAGCTCCAACCACGCCACTGCGCAGACCGCGTTCAACGCCGCTGCATGGACCGCTTACCAGAAGCTGCCGGCGCCGATCCTGTTCGTGTGCGAGGACAACGGCATCGGCATCTCGGTGAAAACACCGGAGGGCTGGGTGGCGCGCAACTTCCGCGACCGTGCCGACCTCGACTATTTCTACGCCGACGGCCTCGATCTCGCAGCCGGTTACGGCGACGTGCAGAGGGCGGTCGAGCACTGTCGCCGCACCCGCCGGCCCACCTTCCTGCACCTGCGCACCACCCGGATCATGGGCCATGCCGGTACCGACTTCGAGATCGAATGGCGCAGCATCGAGGAACTGGTCGCGGTGGAAGCCGGGGATCCGCTGTTGCGCAGCGCGGCGATCGCGCTCGAGTCCGGGCTGATGACGCAGCAGGAGGTCCTCGCGCTGTACGAGGAAACCCGCAAGAAGTGCTTCGCCGCGGCCGAGGACGCCGACCGGCGCCCGCGCCTGACCGACCTGGCCGACGTGATGGCGCCGCTGGCACCGTACACACCTGATGCGGTGAAGGCCGAAGCAGAACGCTTCGACTACGCCGACAAGCGCCTGCAGGTATTCGGCGGCGAGGCGAAATTGCCCGAGAACCAGGCGCCCAGGCACCTTGCGATCCAGATCAACCAGGCCCTGCACGACCTGTTCGCCAAGTATCCCGAGGCGTTGCTGTTCGGCGAGGACGTGGCGCAGAAGGGCGGCGTCTACACCGTCACCAAGGGCCTGCAGAAGGCGTTCTCGGGCAGGCGCGTGTTCAACACCCTGCTCGACGAGACCGTCATCCTCGGCCTGGCGCAGGGCTTCGCCAACATGGGCATGCTGCCGTTGCCGGAGATCCAGTACCTGGCGTACTTCCACAACGCCTGCGACCAGATCCGCGGCGAGGCGGCCAGCCTGCAGTTCTTCAGCAACGGCCAGTACCGCAACCCGATGCTGATGCGCATCGCCTCGCTCGGCTATCAGCGCGGCTTCGGCGGGCACTTCCACAACGACAACTCGATCACCGCGTTGCGCGACATCCCCGGCCTCGTGGTGGGTTGCCCGTCGCGCGGCGACGATGCCGCGACCATGCTGCGCACGCTGGCGGCGCTGGCGAAGGTCGATGGCCGCGTCTGCGCGTTGCTGGAACCGATCGCGCTGTACATGGCCAAGGACCTGCACGAACCCGGCGACGGCGGCTGGCTGACGGAGTATCCGTCGCCGGAGCAGGCGATGCCGCTAGGCGAGGGCCGCGTGTACCTGCCGGAAAGCGGGGGCGAAGGCGACGACCTGGTGATCTTCACCTTCGGCAACGGCGTGCCGATGAGCCTGCGCGCGGCGCGCGCGATCGAGGCCAGGCACGGCTGGAAGGTGCGCGTGGTCGATTTGCGCTGGCTGGTACCGCTCAACGAAGCCTTCATCCGCGAGCAGGCGGCCAGCGCCAGGCGCATCCTGATCGTCGACGAGGGCCGCCGCAGCGCCGGCGTGGGCGAGGGCATCGTCACCGCGATCGTCGAAGGCGGTTACGGCGCGCGTCCGTTCCGGCGCGTGGTCGGCGCCGACACGTTCACGCCGCTGGCCGGCGCGGCGTTCCTGGTGATCCCGTCCGAGGAGCAGATCATCGCCGCGGCCGACAGCCTGGCGGATTGATCCCGGTAATCCGCTGGCCGCCCGCCTCCCGTGGGAGCCGCGGGCTGTTCCAGCCATTTGGTAGGAATCAAAAGCTCGCGGCGAAGCCGCTCCCGCAGGCAAGCCGCTCCTACGCGCGCGCCAGCCCGTCCAGTAGCGGCTGCTCGCGGACCGCCACGCCGGCGACCGCCAGCGCGCCGGCGGCATCGCGCTCCAGCGGCATCACCGCCAGCGCGAGCTCACCGGTGCTGCTGACGACCGTGCCGATCGCGCGTCCCCCTTCGCGGACTTCGCTGCCCGCGGCGAGCGGCACATCGGCTTCGAACAGCACCAGTCCACGCTTGGCCTGGCCGAGGAAATGCGTGCGGGCGACGATTTCCTGGCCCGGGTAGCAACCCTTCTTGACGCTGTAGCCGCGCAGGCGCTCCAGCGACAGTTGCTGCGGCGTCCATTGCCCGCCCTGCGTCGGATCCAGTCGTGGCAGGCCGTGCCGCAGGTCGAAGGCGGCCCAGCGGCCGACGAAGGTCGCATCGACGCCGACCGTCGGCTGGTTGCCGATGCGCAACCTGCGCGCGCCGCCCGCGGCGCCGAAATCCAGCTCCAGCCCATGCGCTGCATCGCCGTCGATGCCGGCCCCGGAAGCGCGCGCCGGGCTCGAGAATGCGCCGGCCACGTGCAGGTCCTCGCGCACGCCGAGCACGACCTTGCTGCGGAAGACGTAGCGCTGCAGTTGCGCGGCCAGGGCTTGCGGGTCGGCATCGGGCAGCAGCAGCCAGAGCGCCTGGTCGTCGAGCTTGAGCAGCGCGAACAGCGCGACCAGGCGCCCCTTGGGGGTCAGCCAGCCGTTCCAATGCCACTGCCCGGGAGCCAGGCCGGCGACATCGTTCATGAATTGCGCCTGCGCGAACGCCGCCGCATTGCGGCCCGAAAGCGCCAGTACTCGGTGGCCGGGCAGGGGCTGGAGCGCGTCCACGGCGAGCGGCGGGTTGTAGGGCATGGGGGCTGGACTTAGACTTGCGGGGTTGTGAATACGAAGATGATAGGCCAAACCCCTTCCGACCCCGTTCCGGTCGACTCCGGCCCCGCGAGCGACCACGAGGCCGCGATCGCGGCTCCGGAAACGCCGCCGGCGGAGGAAATCGGCGGCCGCGGCGGCCTCGATCCGGTCCGTTACGGCGACTGGGAAAAGAACGGCCGCTGCATCGATTTCTAGCTTCCAGAACGCTGTTTCGATTGTCCGCCGCGGCGCCCGCGCCGCCCCAAACGCAAGGACGAGCCGCGCATGGCGACCCGCGAACGCCCCCTGTCACCGCATCTGCAGGTGTATCGCTGGCAGATCACGATGACGATGTCGATCCTGCACCGCGCCAGCGGCGTGATCCTCTCCGTGGGCGCGTTCGCCCTGGCCTGCTGGCTGATGGCGGTGGCCGCCGGCGGCGCCAGCTACCTGCGCGCGGCCGACCTGCTCGCTTCGCCGCTGGGCAGCCTGCTGCTGTTCGGGTTCTCGCTGGCGCTGGTCTACCACCTGCTCAACGGCATCCGCCACCTGCTGTGGGACGCGGTGATGGGGTTCGAGATCCCCGAGTTCTACCGTTCCGGCTGGACCGTGGCCGTGCTGACCGTGCTCCTCACCGCGGCGATCTGGTTCGTGGCCCTGCAGGGAGGTGCGGCATGAGCACGCACCGGGATGACTTCCGCAACCCGCTGCAGCGTGCGCGCGGGCTGGGCTCCGGCAAGACCGGTACCGGCCATTTCTGGTGGCAGCGCGTGACCGCCATCTTCCTGGTGCCGCTGGTGGCCTGGCTGCTGGGCTTGCTGGTGTCCTTCGTCGGCGCCGACCTGGCGACGGTGCAGGTGGCGATCGCCCGGCCCTGGAATGCAATCGCGCTGTCGTTGTTCGCGATCCTGCTGTTCTGGCACGCCAAGCTCGGCATCCAGGTGGTGATCGAGGACTACGTGCATACGCGCGGCCTCGAGGTCGCGCTGCAACTGATCGTCACCCTGGCCTGCGCGCTCGGCGCGCTCGCGTCGCTGTACGCGATCGGCCGTATCGCTTTGCTGGCCTGAGACGACATGACAAACGCATACAAGATCACCGAGCACAAGTACGACATGGTCGTGGTCGGGGCCGGCGGGGCCGGCCTGCGGGCCACCTTCGGGCTCGCGCAGAAGGGCCTGCAGACGGCCTGCATCACCAAGGTGTTCCCCACCCGCTCGCACACCGTGGCGGCGCAGGGCGGCATCTCCGCGGCGCTGGGCAACATGGGCCCGGACGACTGGCGCTTCCACTTCTACGACACCATCAAGGGCTCGGACTGGCTCGGCGACCAGGATGCGATCGAGTACATGTGCCGCGAGGCGATCCCGGCGATCATCGAGCTCGAGCACCAGGGCGTGCCGTTCTCGCGCACCGAGGACGGCAAGATCTACCAGCGTCCGTTCGGCGGCATGACCACCGACTACGGCAAGGGCACCGCCCAGCGGACCTGCGCCGCCGCCGACCGCACCGGCCACGCGATCCTGCACACGCTGTACCAGCAGTCGCTCAAGCACGACGCGCGCTTCTTCATCGAGTACTTCGCGCTCGACCTGATCATGGACGAGCACGGCGCCTGCAAGGGCGTGCTGGCGCTGGACATGAGCGAGGGCACGCTGCACCTGTTCCGCGCCCACGGCACGGTGCTGGCCACCGGCGGCTACGGCCGCGCCTACTTCAGCTGCACCTCGGCGCATACCTGCACCGGCGACGGCGGCGGCATGGCGCTGCGCGCCGGCCTGGGCCTTCAGGACATGGAGTTCGTGCAGTTCCATCCCACCGGCATCTATGGCGCCGGCTGCCTGATCACCGAGGGCGTGCGCGGCGAAGGCGGCATCCTGCGCAACGCCAGCGGCGAGCGCTTCATGGAGCGCTACGCGCCCAACGCCAAGGACCTGGCCAGCCGCGACGTGGTCAGCCGGGCGATGACCCTGGAGATCCGCGAGGGCCGCGGCGTCGGCGAGCACAAGGACCATATCCACCTCGACCTCACCCACCTCAACCCCGCCGACATCCACGAGAAGCTGCCCGGCATCGCCGAGAGCGCGCGGATCTTCGCCGGCGTCGACGTCGAGAAGCAGCCGATCCCGGTGATCCCGACCGTGCACTACAACATGGGCGGCATCCCCACCAACTACCACGGCGAAGTGGTGCAGCTGCGCGACGGCGACCCCGACGCGGTGGTGCCCGGCCTGTACGCGATCGGCGAGGCCGCCTGCGTCTCGGTGCATGGCGCCAACCGCCTGGGTTCGAATTCACTGCTCGACCTGGTGGTGTTCGGCCGCGCGGTGGCCAACCGCTGCGCCGAGACGATCAAGCCCAACCAGCAGCACGGCCGGCTTGCGGGCGATGCCTGCGACAAGTCGCTGGCCAACCTCGACAAGGTCCGCCATGCCAACGGCAGCACCCCGACCGCGGTGATCCGCGACAAGATGCAGCGCACGATGCAGGCCGACGCGGCGGTGTTCCGCACCGGGCAGACCCTGGCCGAGGGCGTGGCGAAGATCCGCGACATCCATGCCTCGTTCGCCGACGTGCGCGTCAGCGACCGCTCGCTGGTGTGGAACTCCGACCTGGTCGAAACCCTGGAACTGCAGAACCTGCTCGGCCAGGCACTGGCCACGATCACCTCGGCGGCCAACCGGACCGAATCGCGCGGCGCGCATGCGCGCGAGGATTTCCCCGACCGCAACGACGACGAGTGGATGAAGCACAGCCTGTGCCGGGTCGGCGACGACGGCAGCACCAGCATCCAATACCGCCCGGTCCACCTCTATACCCTCGACGACGAGGTCGAGGTGGTGCCGCCCAAGCCGCGCGTGTACTAGTGCCTGGCGCCGGAACGGGAATCGCGGAAGCCAGGCAGTACGCGCAGGTTCCACAGGCCTCCGGCCTGCCGCGTGATCCATCGTTCCTGATGTGCGGTTCCCGACTTTCGATTCCAGCCTCCCGGATCTGAAAATGGCCCAATTCAATCTTCCGAAGAACTCGCAGATCAAGCCCGGGCGGCGATACGCCGCGCCGGCCGGTGCCACCCGCATCCGCGAGTTCAAGATCTATCGCTGGAACCCGGACGACGACGAGAACCCGCGCCTGGACACCTACGAGATCGACCTGGACCGTTGCGGGCCGATGGTCCTGGACGCGTTGATCAAGATCAAGAACGAGGTCGACCCGACCCTGACCTTCCGCCGCTCCTGCCGCGAGGGCATCTGCGGTTCCTGCGCGATGAACATCGACGGCACCAACACGCTGGCCTGCATCTGCGCGATCGAGGAGGCAGGCGAGCCGCAGGGCGCGCTCGACCCGTTGCCGCAGCGGCCGGTGGTCAAGGGCAGGGGCGCGGTGGCGATCTATCCGTTGCCGGCGATGAGGGTGGTCAAGGACCTGGTCCCGGACATGACCCACTTCTACGCGCAGTACGCCTCGATCAAGCCGTGGATCCGCACCCAGAGCGCGCCGCCGCCGGATCGCGAGCGGCTGCAGTCCAAGGAGGATCGCGCCAGGCTCGACGGCCTGTACGAATGCATCCTGTGCGGCTGCTGCACCGCGGGCTGCCCCAGCCACTGGTGGAACGGCGACCGCTACCTCGGCCCGGCAGTGCTGCTGCAGGCTTACCGCTGGATCGTCGACAGCCGCGACGAGGACACCGGCGCGCGCCTGGACGACCTCGAGGATCCGTTCAAGCTGTACCGCTGCCACACCATCCTGAACTGCACGCGCACCTGCCCCAAGGGCCTGAATCCGGCCAAGGCGATCGCGAGCATCAAGCAGCTCATGCTCGAGCGCCGGGGCTGAATTCCGCGGCCGGAATCCGCTCTCCGGCCCGCGGCGACAAGGCGCTCCCGATGGGGCGCACGAGGGGCGCTCCCGAATGAACGATGCCATCTTCCAGCCCGCGCTCGCGATGGTCGCGCTGACGCTGGCCGTCTGGCTGCGGATGTATTTCTCCCGGATCGGCGAGATGAAGCGCGAGCGCGTCCATCCGCAGGCGGTGGCGACCTCGGCGCAGATGGCCGCGCGCCTGCACGACACCCGCGCGGCCGACAACTTCCGCAACCTGTTCGAGCTGCCGGTGCTGTTCTACCTGGCGCTGGTGGTGGCCGCGCTGACCGCGCAGGCCGGCACGGCGGTGCTGGTGCTGGCGTGGCTGTTCGTGGCCTTGCGCGTCGTCCACAGCGCGATCCACTGCAGCTATAACAAGGTCATGCACCGCTTCCAGGCCTATCTTGCCGGTTGCATCGTGTTGTGGCTGCTGTGGGCCGTGATCGCGTTCGGCCTGCTGCGTGGTTGAGCGGATGCGCATGGGCGATCCCTGGACGGCAACATGCAAGCTTCGGAGCAGTCCTTGAACGACGATGTCGAGCGCAGGAGGATTCGCTGGCGCTGCCGGCGCGGCATGCGCGAACTCGACGACCTGCTGGTGCGCTGGCTGGAGCGCGAATGGGCGTCGGCTTCCGAAGCGCAGCGCGGTGTTTTCCTACGCTTGCTGGATTGCGAGGACGATAGGCTCTGGCGCTGGTTCCTCGGCCATGAAACCGCCCCCGATGACGCACTCGACGCCCTGGTCCAGCACATCCGCAGCTTGCCGCCTTGAGTGGCGGCCCTCGCGCTGGGTGATCGGCGCGCAACGGCTGCTGGCCGGGCTCGCGCCCTGGGCCGTGTTCGCCAGCGGGATGCCGCGGCCGGCGGCATGGCCATTGGCGGGCATCGCCTGCGCATGCGGACTGTGGCTGGCGCAGCGCGAGGCCGGCAAGCCGGTGCGGCAACTGTCGTGGCCCGCGGGCGACGCGCCGGTCATGCTTGACGGAGAACCCCTGCGGCAGGCCGAACTGCACTGGCGCGGGCCCCTGGCCTTCCTGCACTGGCATGGCCATGGCGGCCGCGGCGGCCGCCTGGGCTGGTGGCCCGACACGCTGCCGCCCGCGCAGCGGCGTGAACTGCGGCTGGCCGCGCGCGCACGCGCCACTGCGCGGCCAGCCGCATCGATGGCACCATAGCGACTGCCTGGTCGAACCGAGCCGCATGTTCAAGCCCATTCCCGTCGCCATCGGCCTGCGCTACCTCCGCGCCAAGCGCCGCAACGGTTTCATTTCCTTCATCTCGATGGCATCGATCCTCGGCATCGCGATAGGGGTGGCCGCGCTGATCACCACGCTGGCGGTGATGAGCGGTTTCCAGCGCGAGATCCGCGACCGGATGCTGGAGATGGCGGCGCACGCCACCGTCACCGCCGACGGCGATGCGATGGAGAACTGGCAACAGGCCGTCGCCGAGGCCTACCGCGACCAGCGCGTCGCCGGCGCAGCGCCCTACGTCGAGACCCAGGCGCTGCTCGCCGGTCCGCGCCGGCAGCCGGCGATCGTGCGCGGCGTGGTGCCGGCCGACGAGGGCAAGGTTTCGGTTCTGGCGCGAAAGATGGTGCAGGGCAGGCTCGACCAGCTGACGCCAGGCAGCTTCAACATCGTGCTCGGCCGCGAACTGGCGACATGGCTGGGCGTCGGCGTCGGCGACAGCGTGGTGGTCACCACCGATTTCCAGTCCACGCCGATGGGCGCGATCCCGCAACTCAAGCGCTTCACCGTCAGCGGCCTGTTCGAGGCCGGTTACCAGGAATACGACCGCGGCCTGGCCGTGGTCAGCATGCGCGACCTGCAGCGGCTCACGCGCATGGGCGACGGCGTCACCGGCGTGCGCCTGCGCATGCACGACATGGACCTTGCGTTCGACGTCGCGCGCGACCTGGCGTTGCGGCTCAAGGGGCCGTACCGCGTCACCGACTGGCAGCAGGAAAACGCCAACATGTTCCGCGCGCTGAAACTGGAGAAGACGATGATGGCGATCCTGCTGTCGCTGATCATCGCCATGGGCGCGTTCAACCTGGTGTCGTCGCAGGTGATGCTGGTGACCGACAAGCAGGCCGACATCGCCATCCTGCGCACCCTCGGGCTGTCGCCGCGCGGGGTGATGCAGGTGTTCATGGTCCAGGGCTCGATGATCGGCGTGATCGGCACCGTGCTCGGGGTGGTCGGCGGCATCGTCCTGACCCTGAACCTGGAACACATCCTGCGCGCGATCGAGCGGGTGCTGGGCGTGCAGCTGATGCCGGAGGACGTGTACTACATCACCGGCCTGCCGACCCAGCTGGAAGCCGGCGACGTCACCGTCATCGCCATCGTCGCGTTGGCGATGGCCTTCCTCGCGACCATCTATCCGGCCTGGCGCGCGGCGCGGACCGCGCCGGCGGAGGCATTGCGCTATGAGTGACGCGACCGCGATGCAGGGCACGGTGATCCACTGCGAAGGCCTGGCCAAGACCTACGCCGAAGGCACGCTGCACACGCCGGTGTTCGACGGCCTGGACTTCAGCGTCCGTGCCGGCGAGACCGTCGCGATCCTCGGCGCCTCTGGCGCGGGCAAGAGCACCCTGCTGCACCTGCTGGGCGGGCTCGACACCCCGACCGCGGGCGAGGTCTACGTCGCCGGGCAGAAGATGAGCGCGTTGTCCGACGCCGAGCGCGGGCGCCTGCGCAACCGCGCGCTCGGTTTCGTCTACCAGTTCCACCACCTGCTGCCCGAATTCACCGCGCTCGAGAACGTGATGCTGCCGGTGCTGCTCAACGGCACTTCGGTGGCGGATGCGGCGGCGCGCGCGCGCGCGCTGCTGGAATCGGTCGGCCTCGGCCACCGCCTCGAGCACAAGCCGGGTGAACTGTCCGGCGGCGAGCGCCAGCGCGCCGCGGTGGCGCGCGCCCTGGTCAACAAGCCGGCCTGCGTGCTCGGCGACGAGCCGACCGGCAACCTCGACGAGAAGACCGCAGCGACCGTGTTCGCGCAGATGCTGGAACTCAACCGCGCGCAGCGCACCAGCCTGGTGCTGGTGACCCATGACCGCAGGCTGGCACGACGGCTGGACCGCGTGCTGGAGCTGCACGAAGGCCGGCTCAGGGAATTGCCCCCAGGCGAGGTGTAGCGCCATGGACGATGCGGCAAGGACGCCGCTGGACCCGGACCTGCAGGATGCAGGCGAACAACCCGCAGGCGACCGGCCTGCCGACGACGCGGCAGCGACGCCGCCTTTCGGCCTGGCGGCCGCGTTGGCGCTGCTGGCGGGGGTGGTCCTGTGCCTGTGGTTGCCGGTGCTGGCGCATTGGCCGTGGCTGGCGCTTGCCTTCGCCGCCGGATTCGCGCTCTGGCTGCGGCCTTCGCGCGAGCGCCTTGCCGGCGCCGCCCTCTGCGGTTTCGCGCTGGCCGGCCTGCATGCGGCGTCGGCGCTGGCCCTACAGTTGCCGGCGACGCTGGAAGGCCATGACCTTGCAGTCAGCGGCCGGATCGTCGAATTGCCACTGCACGAGCCTCGGCGCACGCGCTTCCGTTTCCGCGTGGATGCCGACGCGTCGCAACCACTGCCGTTGCGCGGCCGGCTGCTGCAATTGTCGTGGTACGACGACCGCGATGCCGCGGCGTTGCACATCGCCGGCCCGCGATGGCAACTCGTTCCCGGCAGCCATTGGCGGTTGCCGTTGCGCCTGCGCGCGCCGCGCGGCCTGCGCAACCCCGGGAACATCGACAGCGAGAAGCGCGCGCTGGCCGACCGCTTCGCGGCCACCGGCTACGTCCGGGATCCGGAGGCTGCCCGGCAACTGTCGCCGGGACGAGGGCTGGATGCCTGGCGCGGGCGCATGTCGGCGCGGATCGCGCGCGCCGTGCCATCGCCGTCCTCGCGCTTCGTGCGCGCGCTGGCACTGGGCGATACCCGCGCGCTCGACGACGCCGACTGGGAATCGCTGCGCGCCACCGGCCTGACCCACCTGATCGCGATTTCCGGTTTCCACGTCGGCCTGGTCGCCGGGTTCTTCGCGCTGCTGGCAACGACCGCGTGGTGGCTGCTGCCATCGCTGGGGCGACGCCTGCCGCGCGCGCATGCCGCGGCGCTGGCCGCGCTCGCCGGCGCGCTGGGTTATGCCGCGGTCGCCGGCTTCGCGCTGCCGACCGTGCGCACGCTGCTGATGATCGCGGTGGTGGTGGCCGCGCGGTTGCTGCGGCGCGCGCAGCGCGCGGTCGATGCGCTGGCGCTGGCGGCGATCGCGGTGCTGCTGGTCGATCCGTTGTCGGTGCTGGCGCCGGGATTCTGGCTGAGCTTCGCCGGCGTCGCCTGGCTGCTGTGGTGCCTGCCGCACGCCGCCGGACGCACGTGGCGCGGGATGCTGCGCGAGTTCTTCAGCGCCCAGGCGGTGGCCACGATCGGGTTGCTGCCACTGACCGTGGTGCTGTTCGGGCAAGCCTCGCTGGCCGGGCCGCTGGCGAACCTGGTCGCGATCCCGTGGTGGAGCCTGGTGGTGGTGCCGCTGGCCTTGTGCGGCACCGCGCTGGACGCGGTGCATGCCGGGGCGGGCGCCCGGGCGTGGCGGCTGGCGGCCTCCGCGTTCGACCTGGCGTGGCCGTGGTTCGAACGCCTGGCGCACAGCCCGCTGGCATTGTGGTGGTTGCCGCAGCCGGCGTGGTTCGCGCTGCCGTTGGCCCTGGCGGGCGGATTCTGGCTCTTGCTGCCACGCGGGCTGCCGGGCAAGCCGTTGGCGTTGCTGCTCTGGTTGCCGCTGCTGTGGCCGCAACGCGGCCTGCCCGCGCAGGGCGCTGCGGAAGTAGTGGTGGTCGATGTCGGGCAGGGCCTGTCGGTACTGGTGCGCACCGCGCACCACGCGTTGTTGTACGACATGGGGCCGGCACAACCCGACGGCTTCGACGCCGGCGAACAGGTGGTGGTGCCGGCATTGCATGCGCTGGGCGTGCGCCGGCTCGATGCCGCGGTGGTGAGCCATGGCGACAACGACCATGCCGGCGGCTTTCCCGCCGTCGCGCGCGCGTTCCCGCCGCGATTGTCCCTGACCCCCGACGGTGCGCCGCCGTTGCCGCGGGGACGCCCATGCCTGGCGGGCACGCACTGGCGCTGGGATGGGGTCACGTTCCGCTTCCTGCATCCCCCGCGCGACTTTCCTTACCTCGACAACGAATCCAGCTGCGTGCTGCGGATCGAAAGCATCCATGGCGCGGTATTGCTGGCCGGCGACATCGGCGAGGTGGTCGAGCGCGACCTGCTGCGGCGCGAGCGAAAAGGCGTGCGCGCGGAGGTGGTGCTGGTCGCGCACCATGGCAGCCACGGTTCCTCCGATCCCGGTTTCGTCGCGGCGACCGGCGCCCGCTGGGCGCTGGTGTCGGCCGGTTACGGCAATCGCTTCCACCATCCGGCCCCCGACGCGGTCGCGCGCTGGCGCGCGGCCGGCGCGCGGGTGCGCACCACCCTGGACAGCGGTGCGCAGCGCGTGCGCCTGGACGCGACCGGGATCACGTTCCAGGGCGAGCGCGCCGCGCATCCGCGCTTGTGGGATGCGGTCGCGCGCCGCGCTGGCGCAACCTAGGCGGCGCGCCGTCACGGGCTCCGGCGTGCAGCCGGCCCGCCGGATGGCGCCGGATGTGTGTGATCGTCGCGGCGCGGCTATCCTATCGGCCGGAACGAAGGCGGCCACGAGGCCGGAGGATCGCGCGTGCTGGAACTTGTCAAGGCAGGTGGTTGGCCGATGATCCCGCTGCTGCTGCTGTCGGCGGTGGGGCTGGCGATCATCGTCGAGCGATTCTGGACGCTGCGGCGCAAGAGCGTGCTGCCGCCCGGCCTCGGTGGCGAGGTACGGGCCTGGGCCGCGCGCGGCAAGCTCGACCCGGCGCATATCGAGTCGCTGCGTGGCACTTCGCCGCTGGGCGCGCTGCTGGCCGCGGCGCTGGACGTACGCCAGCGCCCGCGCGACCAGGTCCGCGAACGCATCGAGGACGTCGGCCGCCACCTCGTGCACCGCATGGAACGCTACCTCAACACCCTCGGCACGATCGCCGCGGCCGGGCCGCTGCTGGGCCTGTTCGGCACCGTGGTCGGCATGATCCAGATGTTCCTTGGCATCCTGGACCATGGCGTCGGCGACGTGAACCAGCTCGCCGGTGGCATCGGCAAGGCGCTGGTATGCACCGCCACCGGCATGATCGTCGCGATCCCGGCGCTGATGTTCCATCGTTATTTCCGCGGCCGCATCGCCGGATACATCGTCGACATGGAGCACGAGGCGATCCAGTTGCTCGACACCCTGGACATGCGTGGCCAGGGCCTGCGCCCCGCCTCGGCGCAGGTCGCCCCCGGCGCCCACGGCATCGCGCCGCCGGTCGACGCGAGCTAAGGGCGGGACGATGCGCATCCGCGACCACCGCGCCGACGACGAGCCGGAGATCAACCTGGTCCCGCTGATCGACGTGGTGCTGTGCCTGATCATCTTCTTCGTCATCACCACCACCTTCGACACCCGCTCGGTGCTGAAACTGGAGTTGCCACGCGCCGACGGGGAGCCCGCGCAGGCGCAGGGCAAGGCGCTGAGCGTCCTGGTCAATGCCGACGGCCGCTATTTCGTCGGCGACCGCGAAGCCCTGCGCACCGATGTCGATTCGCTCAAGCGCACGATCGCGGAAGTCGCCGGCGACGACCGCGACCGCGGCGTGCTGCTGCGCGCCGACGCGCGCACCCCGCACCAGGCGGTGGTGACCGCGCTCGACGCGCTCGGCCAGCTCGGGTTCCGCAATATCGCCATCGCCACGGCGCCCGAGCCGCGCGCCGCGGAGCCGGCGCGATGAACCAACCTGGAGCCGGCAAGCCCACCGACGGCCGGCATGCCGCGGCATGGCCGATCTACAGGCGCCTGCTCGGCTATGCAGGCCGCTACTGGCCACTGCTGACCGCGGCTTCGATCGGCATGGTCGTCGAGGCGCTGGCCGGCGGCGCCTTCGTGCAATTGATGAAACCGCTGGTCAACGACGGCTTCGTCGATCCCAAGCCCGACATGGCGGTGCTGCTGCCGCTGGCCATCGTCGGCCTGTTCGTGCTGCGCGGCTTCGCCACCTTCGTCACGGATTACGGCATGGCGCGCGCCGGCCGCAGCGTGGTGCGCGACCTGCGCGAACAGATCCTCGGCAAGTACCTGCGCCTGCCGAGTTCGCATTTCGATGTCGAGTCGGTGCCGGCGATGGTCAGCCGGCTCAACTTCGATACCGAGCAGGTGACCCAGGCCGGCACCGACGCGGTCAAGACCATCGTCACCGACGGCCTGACCATCGCCTACCTGCTGGCGATCATGCTGTGGGTCAGCGCCAAGGTGACGCTGGCGATGGTCCTGATCACGCCGCTGATCGGCGTGCTGGTCTGGTACGTCGGCAAGCGCTACCGCAAGATCAGCCGCGGCATCCAGGACGGCATGGGCCAGCTGGCGCAAAGCGCGGAACAGTCGCTGGCGGCGCAGCAGGACGTCAAGGTGTACGGCGCGCAGGCATTCGAGCAATCGCGTTACTCGACGCTCGTGAACCGCATGCTGCGCCTGAACATGAAGGTCGAGGGCACCCGTGCCGGCAGCTCGGCGCTGGTGCAGATGCTGGCCGCGTTCGCGCTGGCGGCGATCGTCTGGGTGGCCACGCGCGAGGCGCTGCAGGGACGCCTGGACGCCGGCGAATTCGT
>JAKFDF010000075.1:0-3872 GCA_036676275.1 Lysobacter sp. | reverse complement strand
GGCGGTCGTCGCCCCGCGGGCGCTCGCGCAGCAACCCATTACCCGCCCAGCCGCGGCTGGGCATTCCAGCAACGGGCACGGCCGTGCAAACGAGGAACGCCACATGTACGAGCGCAAACCAGCGATGACGGCTGATGCCGCCGTCATGGCGCATTACTTCGACACCATGCGCCAGTTCCTGGAAACCCAGGGACAGGTGATGGCCGCGTACATGGGCGAGGCTTCGGCATCGCACGTGGGCGTGCCGCGGCCGGCACGCATCGCTGCGCCGATCGCCGCGACAATACCCGCGCAGCCGCCAATGGTGGCCGTGGCGCCGGCGGTGGTTGCCGCTCCGGCGGCGCCGGTGGCCATCGAGGTTCCCGTCGCAGCCGCACCGGCGGCCCCGCCGGTCGAGGCTTCGGTCGCCCACGTCAACGGCGAGGACAAGCCGCTCGGCGCGACTGCCGCCGCCGCCGCCGCGGGCAGCGAGTTCGGCCGCGAGCGGTTGACCGACCTGCTGCTCGGGATCATCGAGGAGAAGACCGGCTACCCGCGCGACATGGTCGGCCTGGACCAGGGCCTGGAAGCGGACCTGGGCATCGATTCGATCAAGCGGATCGAAGTGGTGGGGGCGATGCTGCAGGCGCTGCCCGAGCAGATGCGCGAGGCGCTCACCGCCAGCCGCAGCAAGCTCAATACCCAGGCCACGCTCGACGGCATGCTGGACATCCTGATGGAGGCCGCGCCGGGCGCGAAACCGGCGCCTGTCCACAGCGTGCGCGCGCTGCACGCCGATGAACGCCGCCGCGCCTGATGCCCGGACCGAAACGGCCGCCAAGGGCCCACGCTTGAGTGACGTACCCGACCACCCATGAGCGCCCCCCTCTTCCTCCTGGCGCCACCCAGGTCCTACACGTCCCTGGTCAACGCGATGCTGGGCCAGCACCCGCAGGCATTCGGGTTGCCGGAGCTTTGCCTGTTCAACGTCGAGCGGCTGGTCGACCTGTGGGTGGGGGTTGAGGGCGAGAACGCCGAGCGTGGTGCGATGGCGCGCCACGGCCTGATGCGCGCGGTGGCGGAGATCTACGGCGGGGAACAGAGCGCGGCGACCGTCAACATGGCCCGCGCCTGGGCGTCGGCGCGCGAGGACTGGGACACCGGGCGCGTGTTCCAGGAAATCGTGGCCAGGCTCCATCCGCTGGTCGCGGTGGAGAAAAGCCCATCCTACGCGATCGCGGTGCCGCGCATGCGCGGCCTGCTGAAGGCGTTCCCGGATGCGCGCTTCCTGCACCTGATCCGGCACCCGGTGGCGCAGTGCAAGTCGGTGATGGCGATCAACGACGGCGCGTTCACGATGAAGGTCAACGCATTCGAAATCGACGAGGACTACGCCATCATGGAGCCGCAGATCGCCTGGCACGACGTCAACCTCAACATCCTCGAGTTCCTCGAGGAAGTGCCGCCGGCGCAGCAGTTGCGCATGCGCGGCGAGGACATCATGGCCGATCCGCGCACCCACCTGGCCGCGATCGCGCGCTGGGCGGGCCTGCGCGACGACGACGAGGCGATCGAGGAGATGATGCATCCCGAGCGCTCCCCGTTCGCCTGCTTCGGCCCGATCACGGCGCTGTTCGGCAACGATCCGAACTTCCTCAGCGGGCCGACCTTCCGCCCGCACAAGCCGAAGATCCCGCCGCTGGACACCGACTTGCCTTGGCGCAAGGACGGCAGGCGGCTGTATCCCCAGGTTGTCGAGCTGGCCAACGAGTTCGGATATGTCTGACGACGCCCTCCACGCAACGCCCGACGCCGCGGTGGTCGCGGAAGCGCCCAAGCCCAGGCGCGAACGGTTGTCGCCGGCGCCGGTCGACCCGGTAACCGGGCGCCCGGATCCGTCGCTGCTCAAGCCCCACCAGGCCGCGCTGCGCCAGGCCGTGGTGGATGCGTTCAACGCCAAGAAGGCGCGCAAGTTCCTGCAGAAGCAGGTGCACCACATCAGCGCCAACCGCGAGCTCGCCGACGGGATCAAGTTCCTGTTCGACGAACACGGGCGGCCGCCGGGCAACGTGCCGCTGGAGGACATCATCGAAGAGCGGCGGATGGTCGAATACCACGTGATGTGGATCGAAGGCGTGCTCAGCGAGATGCGCCATCGGCTGATCAAGATCAGGGAAGTCGAGGACTATGCCTTGGACATGCTGGCGCGCGCGGAGCACGAAAATGACTGAGGCCCGCATCCGCGACGGATCGGACGGACGGCGCGCAGCGACCGTCGATCACCGTGTTACGCAGCGGCGTCGGGGCCTGGCGCTGGCGTGCGCCGCCGTGGTGGTGTTGCTGTCGGGATGCACTACGCTGGGCCCCGATTACCGGCGCCCGGACCTGCCGCTGCCGCAAACCTGGCGCAGCGCGCAGCCCGATGCCCGCGACGCGGCCGACACGGCCTGGTGGCGGGCGTTCGGCGACCCGTCGCTCGACGCGCTGATCAGCAGCGCGATCGATGCCAACAAGGACCTGATGCTGGCGACGCTGCGGGTCGAACAGTTCGATGCCAGGCTGCAGATCAGCCGCGCCGACGCTCGCCCGCAGGCCGGGTACATGGCCTCGGCGAAACACCAGCGCTACAGCGAACAGCGCCCGGTGTTGCTGCCGCCGCGGATCGACCCGATCCAGGACGCATTCGAACTGGGCACCAACCTGAGCTGGGAGCTCGATCTGTGGGGCCGCGTGCGTCGCGCCAACGAGGCCGCGCGCGCCGACCTGATGGCCAGCCAGGATGCCCGGCGCGCGGTGATGCTGACGGTGGTCACCAGCGTGGCGACGAGTTACGTCCAGCTGCTTGCGCTCGACCACGAACTCGAACTGGCGCGGCAGGCGCGCAAGAACCGCGGCGACGCGCTGGCGCTGGTGGAGAAGAAATACGAGGGCGGGGCGGCGACCCGGCTGGATGTCGCCAAGGCCAGGGCCGCGATGTACGACGTTTCGGTGGCGATCCCGGACCTGGAGCGCCAGGTCGCCACGCTGGAAAACGCCATTTCCCTGCTGCTGGGGCGCAACCCGGGCGCGGTCGCGCGCGGCACGCTGCAGGGACTGGTCCTGCCGCCCGTGCCGCAGGGCATCCCGTCGGATGTGCTGGCGCGGCGTCCGGACGTGATGGAAGCCGAGCAGAACCTGGTCGCGGCCAACGCGCGGATCGGCGTGGCCAAGGCGCAGTATTTCCCGACCATCTCGCTGACCGGCCTGCTCGGCCTGGGCAGCAACGAACTCGGCAACCTGCTGCAGCATTCGGCGACCACCGGTTCGGTCGGCGCCGGCCTGCTGGGCACGATCTTCAGCGGCGGCCGCATCAAGGGCGACATCCGCGAAACCGAGGCGATCCAGAAACAGATGCTGGTGAAGTACCAGCAGGCCGTGCAGACCGCGCTGCGGGAGGTCGAGGACGCACTGGTGTTTCGCGCCAAGGCCGGGGAGATCGCGACCGCGGGCGAGCAGCAGGTCGCTGCGTTGCGCGATGCGCTGCAGTTGTCCAGCGCGCGCTACGACGGCGGCCAGTCGAGCTACCTGGACGTGCTTGATGCCCAGCAGGACCTCTACGAGGCGCAGGACAAGCAGGTCGAACGCCAGCGCGACACCTACCTGGCCCTGGTCTCGATCTACAAGGCCATGGGCGGCGGCTGGATGCTGGAGCAGGACCGGATCCGCGCAGCCCCCGAGGCCGCGGCCACCGACACCGCTGCCGCGCAGGCGGCCGGCACGCACGCATCGATAGAGACACGACGGGATTCCAGCCAATGAACGAGCCCAGCAAGAAGATCGTCCTTCCCGCCTACCTGATCCGGCGCCTGGAAGCCTTCCGGATCAGCAAGGGCAGCGAACACAGCTATGTCGTG
>JAKFDF010000074.1:0-9365 GCA_036676275.1 Lysobacter sp. | reverse complement strand
CCAGCAACGCGCGCAAGCTCGCCTTCAACCGCCGCCCTTCGGCGTGGAAGTAGTCGCGCTCGTCGCGCCACGCCGGGAACCGCTGCTCCACCTCCCGCCAGAACGCCCGCGAATGGTCTGCACGGATCAGGTGGCACAGCTCGTGCACCAGCACGTATTCGAATGCCGACGGCCGCGCCAGCACCAGCGACAGGTCCAGCGCGACGCTGCCGTCGGGCGCCAGCGAACCCCATTGCGACGACATCACCTTGAACTGCACCCGCCGCGGCGGCCGCGGCAGCGAGGGCAACTGGCGTGGCAGCCAGCGGCCCAGGTCCGTCCGCGCTTCGCTCGCGTAGAAGTCGCGCAAGGCCCGCCGCAATGCGGTCTCGCCCGCGCCGGCGGGCGCCGTGAACACCAGTGCTTCGCCGTCGCGGTGCAGCCGCGCATAGCGACCGGCGGCCCATTGCAACGGCAACAATGCGCCGCGCAACGGCAGGGCGCCGGTTTCGCCGTTGCGCAGCGGCGCAGGGACATCGAGCGTGTAATGGTCCAGCTGCGTCGCCAGCCAGTCGCGGTGTTCGGCGAGGAAGCGTTCGCCCGATACGAGACTCGCGCGCGGTGGCAGCGTCAGCCGCGCGCCGCGCTCGTCGACGCTGAGCTTGAGCCGGCGCGCGCGCGGGTCGCGCACGCGCGCGACCTGCACGCAGCGTCCGTCGGCCAGCGCCAGTGCGACCATGTCGCGTTCGATCGTGCGCGGCCTGGGCGCCAGCAGGCGGAAGGGATTGGGCATGAACCTATTGTAGGAGCGGCTTCAGCCGCGACGCGAATCCGCAACGCTGGCGCAAACATCAGGCAGCGGGGTGACCGCCGCGCGCGGCGGCTCGCCGAAATTCCGATCCAAGCTGGTTCAGCCCCTGCGCGGTTCGGTCCCAGCACGGCGTGTCGCGGCTGAAGCCGCTCCTACAGGCATGTTCATGCATCCGCGCTGCTGAGCTTCAGCGCCGGCTCCAGCACGCTGAACAGGCGCTTGAGCTCGCCGGCCATCAGCGCGAAGCGCGCGTCGAGCTCGGCGCGGATGTCGTCGCGTTCGCTCGATTCGAGCTGGTCGACGGCGCCGTCGAGCAGCTTGAACTTGCGCAGCACCAGGTCCTCGCCGAGCACGAACGAAACGTGGTCGTCGAGCGCCAGCGCCAGGCGCGTAACCTGCTTGCCGGATTCCAGGTGCTTGCCGATCTCCTCGCCGGTGAGTTCCTGGCGCTGGCACTTGACCACCGCGCCGCGGTCGGCGGCATCCTTGAGTTCGCATTCGTCGCCCAGCGACAGGCCGTCGGGCAACGGTTCGCCGGAGATCCAGCCGGTCAGCACCGCGCGCGGCGCGACTTCCGCGTTCAACGGCAACGCCGGGAAACTGCCGAGTGCGCGGCGGATCTCGGAGACGACGTTCTCGGCCTGCTTGCGCGAGGAGGTATCGACCGCGCACAGGCCGTGCTCCAGGTCGAGGATGGCGTCGGTGCGGCCGGGGCGCACGAAGGCGCGCGGCAGCAGCTCGTGCACCAGGTCCTCCTTGAGCCGCTTGCGGGTGCGGCCGCCGGGGCGGCGGCCTTCCTTCTGCTCGAGCTCGGCCAGCTTCTTCTGCAGCAGGTCGTTGACCACGGCGCCGGGCAGCAGCCGGTCCTCGCTGCCGACGCTGAGCCAGATCGCGTCGCCGACGCGGTGCGACAAGGCTACCGCGTCGCGGCCGAAGGGTGGCACGAAGCCGCGCGAGGACAGCTCCAGGGCGCCGACCGGCTTGAGCGCGCAGCTGGCGAGGTGGGTGTCGAGGTCGGAGAGGTCGAGGGAGGTCGGGAAGCGGAACAGCGTCAGGTTGCGAAAGAACATCGATGATCCAGTTGGAAGAGGGCTTGTTGCTCGTGCTGAACGAAGTCGGGAATCTTCAAGTCGCGAAGGGCGCGGCGGCGTGGCCGGGCTGCGCCGAGCGCACCATGCATGGCGCGCGCCGGCGCGTGGCGGCTGGACGCGGACTTCGCGCCGCAGCGCAGCCCGGCCGCGTCGCCGTGCCCCTGCCCGAAGTCACGTCCTCACGTTGCCCGGGTCGTGCGTTTCCCCGCCCAGCCAGGCATGCGCATCCGGCAGCGCGTTGCCGTCGCGCGCGCCCAGCGCGAGGAAGTCGAACAGCTTCGGATCGCTCAGCTGCGACGGGCGGATGTCGCCGAGCGCGCGGGCGATGGTCTCGATGCGGCCGGGGGATTCCCGCTCCCAGGCGTCGAGCATGCGCTTGACCTGCCTGCGCTGCAGGTTTTCCTGCGAGCCGCAGAGGTTGCAGGGAATGATCGGGAACCGCCTGGCTTCCGCGTACGCGGCGATGTCGTCCTCGCGCGCGTAGGCCAGCGGCCGGATCACCACGTGCCTGCCGTCGTCGGACAACAGCTTGGGCGGCATGCCGGCGAGCTTGGCGTGGAAGAACAGGTTGAGGAAGAAGGTCGCGACCAGGTCGTCGCGATGGTGGCCGAGCGCGAGCTTGGTGAAGCCTTCGGCCTCGGCCAACGCATACAGCGCGCCGCGCCGCATCCGCGAGCACAGCGAACACATCGTCTTGCCTTCGGGCACGACGCGGGTGACGACCGAATAGGTGTCCTGCTCGAGGATCCGGTAGGCGACGCCGAGCGATTCCAGGTATTGCGGCAGCACGTGCCCCGGGAACCCGGGCTGCTTCTGGTCGAGGTTGACCGCGGTGATGCTGAACCCGACCGGCGCCTTCTTCTGCAGCTGCAGCAGGATGTCGAGCAGCGTGTAGCTGTCCTTGCCGCCGGACAGGCACACCATCACCTTGTCGCCGTCCTCGATCATGCCGAAGTCGGCGATCGCGCGGCCGACCTGGTGGCGCAGGCGCTTGCCGAGCTTGTGCTGCTCGCGCAGGCGCTTGTCGGCGCGCGGCGGGGGTTCGGCCAGGGGCAGGACGAGGCTCATGCGGGGGAAGGGGGGATCGGGCCCGCCATTCTAGCGTCGGCGTTGCGCCGCGCAGGAGCGCGGGCCGGGACACGGCGGCGTTGCCGCGCCCGCGCGGCCGCGCAGGCCTGCCGTTGGCCGGCCGCCGGGGAGTCGCTGGAATCGTCGCCATGCAGCATGCCGGCTACCGGTTTAAGCTCGCTGCGTGAACCAGCCGATCGATCCCGCCGAACTCGCCCGCATGGTCCAGCGCGTGGCGCTGTTGAAGCAGGAGCATCGCGACCTTGACACCGCCATCGCCCGGCTGCAGGTCGACATCGGCGCCGACGAGCTCGCGGTCAAGCGCCTGAAGAAGCGCAAGCTGCAACTCAAGGACTGCATCGCGCGGCTGGAGAGCGCGTTGATCCCCGACGAGCCGGCATGAGGCGCTAACGCGGCTTCGCGAAAGCAGCCAGGCAAACGGGTTCCGCGATGGCGCGACTCAATCCGGCGCCGCTGCCTCCGGCGCAGGCCTGGCAGCGGCCTCGGGGCTGACCTTCTCGATCGTGTGCCGCAGCTCGCGGCCGAGGATCACCTTGGCGTCGCGCGCCCAAACCGACAGCCGCTCGTCGAACACCAGCTTGCTGTTCTCGTCGGGCCATACCAGCCGCAGCTCGCGCAGTTTCATGATGAAGCCGCGGAACAGCGCCTTGTCGAAGAATTCCGGCGCCGCCGGCGCGTACAGCAGACTCAGGCGTTGCGCGGCGAGCTGGCACAGGCTTTCCAGTTCGCCGGCGCCGAGCGTGCCGGGGCCGTTCTTGGCCAGCACCGAGATCGCGATGTAGTAACGCTCGAACGCCTGCTGCAGCGGATGCCCGATCGCGCGCAGCCGGAACACCTCGTCGCTCTGGCCGGCGTTGCGCGCCAGCACGCCGCCGTCGTCGTCGCCCGCCAGTTCCAGCAGGCCTTCGCGGACGAACACGTCGATCGTGCGGTCCAGCCGCTGCGCGAATTCGTCGTCGTCCCAGGGCAGGAACAGCTCGGCCTTGAGGAACGGGTACATGGTCCGCCCCAGGCGCAGCACCGCGTGCCGCGGCATCCGCCGGTTGTGCTGGAAGCAGCAGGCGATCCAGCTCGAGGCGGTGAACAGGTGCAGCACGTTGTTGCGGAAGTAGCTGAGCAGCACCGCGGTGTCGCCGTCGACGCCGAGCACGTCGCCCAGGGGGTGCGCGGTGCGCGACAGCATCGCGATCTCCTCGCCGTGGGCGACGATCTGTTCGGGCGTGTGCGGGGTCACGGTGACGCGCTCGCCGTAGGGCACTTCGGCCAGCAGCGTCTTGGACAGCGCGATCTGCGCCAGCAGGTCGGATTCGCCCATCGCGTGCTTGGGCGTGGACAGCAGCGCCAGCGCCAGCAGGTTGACCGGGTTGACGTCGGCGGCGCGGTTGATCTCGACCTGGATCCGCTGCGCGGTGGCGTCCACCGTGGCCGACAGCCAGTCCGGGCGGTCGTCGTCGTCCAGCGCGCTGCCGTCCCATTGCGGCGCGTGCGCGGCGAGCATGCCTGCCAGCGCGACCGGCTCGCCGAAGTTGACCACCACCTGACCGTAGTTCTTGCGCAGCACCTTCGGGATGCCCCACAGCAAGGCCCAGATCGATTCGCTTTCCTTGGGCTTGCCGGTCAGCTCGTCGAGGTAGCTGTCGCCCTCCATCAGCTTCTCGTAGCCGATGTACACCGGCTGGAACAGCACCGGCCGCGTGGGCTGGCGCAGGAACGCGCGGATCGTCATCGACAGCATCCCGCCCTTGGGCTGCAGCAGCCGCCCGGTGCGCGAACGCCCGCCCTCGATGAAGTACTCCAGCGAGTAGCCGCCGGCGACCAGCTGCGCGACGTACTCGCCCAGCACCGCCGAATACAGCGCGCTGCCGCGGATGCTGCGGCGGATGAAGAACGCGCCGCCCTTGCGCAGCAGGGTGCCGATCACCGGCAGGTTGAGGTTGATGCCGGCGACGATGTGCGGCGGCACGATGCCACGGGTGTACAGCAGGTAGCTCAGCAGCAGGTAGTCCATGTGGCTGCGGTGGCAGGGCACGTACACCACTTCGTGCCCGGGCGCGGCCTGCTTGAGCGCGTCCAGGTGGTGCACCAGCACGCCGCGGTAGATCCGGTTCCAGACCGAGGTCAGCAGGAACGAGGCCGAGCGCACCACCGGGTGCGAGTAGTCGGCGGCGATCTCGTAGGCGTAGCCGTGCGCCTTCTTCCACGCGTCCTCGCCGCCCTTGTTGCTGCGGCCGTCGCGGCGGGCCTGGTCGGCGATCGCGTCCTTGACCGTCTCCGATGCCAGCACCTTGTCGACCAGCAGCCGGCGGGTCGACAGGTCCGGGCCGATCACCGCTTCGCGGATGCGCAGGAAGTGCGTGCGCAGCACCCGCGACAGCTTGCGCACGGTGCGCTCGGCGCCGAGGTCCTCGGCCACGACCGCGCGCAGGTCCACCGCCGGCGCGAACTGCACCAGGGTGTCGCGGCCGTTGAGCAGGATCGCCAGCAGCCGGCGGAAGCGCCCGACCAGGGTCCAGTTCTCCGAGAACAGCACCGAGAACCAGCCGCTCTGCTTGTCGGGCGAGCGGCCGACGAAGATCGACACCGGGACCAGCTGCACGTCCAGCGCCGGGTCGGCGCGGTGCGCCTCCAGCAGCCGTGCCAGCGACCCGGAATGCGTTTTCACCGGCGCCTGCGGCTTGTTGGTGGCGAGGCTGGCGGCGCGGCCCAGCGCGCTGCCGGCGTTGCGCCGCGACAGCGCGACGTAGGCGCGCTTGCGGCCGAGCGGGTCGCCGGGCAGCGGCCGCAACGGCGACGGCAGGCCGGTTTCGCGGCAGGCGCGGTCCAGGATCAGGGCGTTGGACAGGCCATAGTCCTCGAGCACGTAGCAGACCGGGCGACGGTCCACCTGCGGGCCCGCGGCCGGCTCGATCTTCAGCACGATCCACGGTTCCAGCAGCTTGCCCAGCAGCCGTCCCCACCAGGGCTGGCCGCTGCGGGCGGCGTGGCGGGGCGCGGGGCGGTCGCGCGGGTCGGCGGCGATCGGCAGTTCGGCCTGCTCGGGAACGGGCTCGGCAACCGGTTCGCCTGCGGCAACCCCGGCCTGCGCGGGCCCGCGGCCGCCGCCGTCGGGCGGCGGCTCGGCCGGGGCTTCGCCGGTGGGCGCGGACAACGGATCCGGCGCGGGCGGCGGGTCCAGGGATTCCTGGAAGGGAAGGGTCGGCTGGGTCGGCATCGCCGGCATTATCGCCGAGCGCGCGCGGCCGGGGCCGGAGGGGTCGTGGCCGCCGGGCCGGCGACCGCCGCCGCCTGCGCAGGCGGCCGCGCCAGCGCTGCCTGCGCGTGGCGCAGGTAGTCGGCGAGGTACCAGCGGCCGTGGATCCGCTGCAGCGAGACCACGGTATCGATGTCCTGGCCCCCGAGCCGGTAGCGCATCCGCACCCGGGCGCTGTCCCCGGTCTGCTGCTGCAGGCTGGCGTCCAGCGTGTCCAGGCCGGCGTCCAGGTCCAGCCCGTAACCCGCCAGCGCCTGCTTGAAGGCGGCCGCGAACGGGCCCATCCGCCGCAGGCTGGCGTCCATCCCGGCATCGCGGAAGGCGGCCTCCGAGGTCAGCCCGGTGTTGCGTGCGGCGGCCGCGAGTTGCGCGATCGCCTGGCGGGCGCGCTGGCGGTCGCCCAGCGGCGCGGATGCGCCCCAGCGGCTGGCCGCGGCGATCAATTGCGCGTAATGCTGGCGCTCGTCGTCGCTGTAGTCGTTTTCGCCCTCGAGGTACTGCGCCCCGAACAGGCCCAGCGCCGCGGCGGCGCCATGGAGTTCGCGGTCGGCGCCGGCGAACTGGTGGTCGAAGACCTGCTGCAGCCGGGCTTCCGAGCCCGGCGCCGCCAGCGATTTCAACAGCTCCGGCAGGCGCCCGCCGAACGGCAGCTCGTCCAGCGGCCAGCGCGTGCGGCCTTCGCGCCAGGCGGTTTCCAGTTCGGCGTGCAGTGCCGGCGGCACCGCGTCGCGGGCGAAGTCCTCGAGCGCGTTGGCGCGCAGGTGGGCGGTCAGTTGCCGCACCGCCTGGGCGGGTTTCGTGGCGGCGCCCGACGCGGTGGCGGCAGGCGCCTGGTCCTGGCGGCAGCCGGGCAGCAGCAGGCAGGCACACAGCAGCAGGAGCGCGGGACGCAGGATGTTCGGCATGCGGACAGGCGCCCTCCCCGGACGCAGCCGCATCTTGGCCGTCGCGCCCGGTGCGGGCAAGGACGCGGGTCGTGGTTCAGGGGGTTGGGGACCGGGGACGTGACCGAAAGAGCGGATCCACTCGGTTCCGACAGGAAAAGCGAACAAGGAAAGGTGCTCCGCCCGACTCCCGGAGGACGCCCCGCGAGATCGTTTGATCGCAGGCCTCGCGGCGACCTGACGGGCCCCGGCGCGACCGGCCGCCCTTCGGGGCAAATGTCCCCCGGCCTCCGCCTGCGGCGGATGCCTCCTCCTTGATTTCGCCCCGAAGGGCGGCCGGCCACACCGGGGCTCGGATCGCAGGCTTGCCGAAAAGCCAGGCCCTGCTTTGCTTGTGAGCCACCGCGCAACCCGCAACGCCGGGTGCGGATGTCCTTGGGTGCGAAGTAAAGGAGGAGGCGTCGGCCGCCGGCCGGCGCGGGGGGACATTCGCACCCAAGGGCATCCGTACCCGGCGCCCCGTGATCCGCGGACCTAGCGCTTGCCCCTTGAAGGCATCCGTACCCGGCGCCTCCGGCCATCGCGCGGATGTAGTGCTTCGGCCGGATCGGCGGAAAGCGAAAGAAAAGGAGGCCGGGTGGCCTCCTCAAGTCCGGCGATGCCGGAGGACAGTCAGTTGTGGCATGGCTCCGGCCGCGGCCGGATGGCAGCAGGCTAGCGCAGGCGCAAAGCTGATGCAATACCTGAATTGATAACTTCTAAGTTGTTGATTGTATTAGCGTGCCGTATCCAGCGCGGCTTCCTTGGCCGCGCGCCGCGCGGCCGCGGGCTGCTGCCAGTCGTTGCCGAACAGCGCCGGTTCCCAGGAGCCGTAGACCGGGTTGGGCAGCGTCCACCAACGCTCGCCGACCCACTCGGCGTAGGGCGCGATCGCCTGGCGGCGGCCTTCGCGGGTGTTGCTCGCGATGTCGACGAAGTCGCCGACCTGGTCGCCGAACTGCATCAGCACCCGGTAGCCGCGGCCGACCGAGCGTCGCCGGCAGCCCTTGTCCGAGCCCTTGGCCACGCAACCCGGGACCACCGTGCCCTTGCCCAGGAACTGGCCGGTCCCGGCGATCGGGAAACCGGCCCGGCGCAGGTTGTCGACCGTGGCCTGGGCCTGGGCGGCGCTGCGGTTGCTGATGTAGAACACGGTGACGCCCTGGCGGGCGGCGGCATTGAGGAATTCCAGCGCCCCGGGCAGCGGCCTGGCGGCGCGTTGCTGCACCCATGCCTCCCAGTCCGCGTCGTTGAACTCCGCGCCTGCGCGAATCAGTCGCGCCTGGTTGGGCGAGTTGTCGAGCACCGTCTCGTCGACGTCGACGATGATCGCCGCCGGCAGCGCGCGCGGATCATTGTCGCGGTCGCCCTTGGGCAGCGCGTCCCACGTCTTGTCGGCGAGCGCGGCGGGCAGCTTCCCGGCGGCGGCGCGGTAGGTCTGGCGGAACACCAGGTCGCGCTCGACCGAGGTCTGGAACCAGGCCGTGGCGTTGAGCGTGTCGTCGGGCGGCGGCGTCTGCGCCTGCCGCGTGGCCGGGACGACGGGTGCGGGCGGCGGGATGGAAAGGCTGGCGCAGCCGGCCAGCAGCGCGGCGGCGAACACGGAAGCGGGAAACAGGGCGCGCATGGCGGAATCCGGCGATGAAGGTGCCGGCGAGTGTAGCGAAGCGACGCGGCCGTTCCGCGACCGCGCCGTGGCTCAGGCGTCGAGCAACGCCTTGATCGCGGCGAAGCCGACGCTGGCGCGCTCCTGCCTGCGCGCGGCGTCGGCGACCGGGTCGGCGCCGTCGCGCTGCAGTTCGGCGGCCGGCAACTCGTCGAGGAACCGACTGGGCGACAGCCGCAAGCGGTCGCCCCACCGCGAAGCTTCGCGCGCATGCGACAGCCACAGGGCTTCCTTGGCGCGGGTGATGCCGACGTAGAGCAGCCGGCGTTCCTCGTCCAGGCGGCCTTCCTCGATGCTGGCCTCGTGCGGCAGGTTGCCGTCCTCGACGCCGACGATGAACACGTAGCGGAATTCCAGCCCCTTGGCCGCGTGCAGCGACATCAACCGCACCTGGTTGCCGGCGTCGCCCTTGTCGGCGTGCGACAGCAGCGCCAGCGCGGCGGCGAGGTCGCCGGGGGATGCGTTGCGGCCACCGTCGAACCAGTCGGCGAGTTCGTCGAGGTTGCGCCGGCGCGCCTGGAACTGCGCCTCGTCCTTGCACTGCGCGCGCAGCATC
>JAKFDF010000073.1:0-4846 GCA_036676275.1 Lysobacter sp. | reverse complement strand
TTCACCTTCTTGGAACCAGCTCCTGGGCACAAACACCTGTCCCATCGAAAGTGATGAATCAGCGCCTGGAGGATGCCGCAGAGGAGTATGCGTCCCATGCACCCGTACCGAGGGTTGCGCTATTCGACATTGCCTTCCCCTCTTCAGCATCGGAGTTCAAAGCTAGCGGCGGTGCCGGAGTGTTATTGCTGACTGCCCTGTCGCAGGACAAGAACGAACTCCCCCCAAAGCGGCTCTATGTGACATGGCGGGGCGAAGAACATACCCTCGAACAGATCTATTCGGCCGTTAACCTGCCCACGCAAAGCCCCAGGGTCGCCGAGGTGCTCGGCCCCAATCGCTGGGACGGCCTTTACTTGTTCCCTGTTCGCCTGATGGATGATGGCGCTGTACTGACCATTGATTTCGCGGCAAATCGCACAGGGTTCGGCTTCGGCCAGTTCTCCGCTGCCGAGCGGGAGGCGCTGGGGTACGATCTCAGCGCTACAACGGCCCCATCCAACGACGCATCAGTCCGTGATGCCATCATGGGCCTGGTGGCGCGCGAGTATCCCGGGTTCGTCAACCGCGCCCCCTAACAAGTCATCCAGGCCGACGCCGTTTCACGGGGCGGCTTGGTTCAAGCGTCAACGCCCACAGAAGTCGCCGAGCCGAATCTTGTCGAGGTATGGCCATGCGCCAGGACAAAGTCTTCGCGATCAGGTTTTCGAGCCTGTATCCGCTGTACCTCAAGAAGGTGGAATCCAAGCAGCGCTTGAAGGAAGAACTCGACCAGGTCATCCGCTGGTTGACCGGCTACAGCGAGAAAGGGCTGCGGCAACAGGTCGGATCCGACAACGACCTCGAGGCGTTCTTCGCGCAGGCACCCGCGCTCAATCCGGACGCCTCGCTGATCAAGGGCATGGTGTGCGGCATCCGGGTGGAGGACATCGCGCATCCGCTGATGCAGAAGATCCGTTACCTGGACAAGCTCGTCGACGAGCTCGCGAAGGGCAAGGCGCTGGACAAGATCCTGCGGCAATGAAGCGACAGGCGCTGGTCCGTCCCGGGGTTGCGCCGGGAGTTTGCCGGGCCATCGCCGTCGTCGGTGCGGTGCCTGCGGGAGCGGTTTCGTATCATGTCGCCTTCGCCGCCACCGGTTGACCGGCAGCGCGGCGCTGCAACAGGACGACGATGACCGCCGGCGACACCGATCATCCCCACCTGCGCGACGAGGCGATCACCAGCGCCCTGCCGATCGCGCCCGCGCTCGGCGTAAGCCTGGACGGCGCGCGGATGCCGCGGCGCTCGACCCTGGTCGAGCCGCGGGTGTTGCTCATCGCCGCGGTCGCGGTGGTGCTCGGCGTGTGCGCGGCGTTCATCGCGCAATTGCTGGTGGCCCTGATCGCTCTGGTGACCAATGCGGCGTTCTACGGGCGCCTGTCCGCCGAGGCGGTGTCTCCGGCCGGGCACCAGCTCGGGCCGTGGGTGGTGGTGGTGCCGGTGGTCGGCGGCCTCCTCGTCGGGCTGATGGCGCGCTGGGGTTCGCGCGCGATCCGCGGCCACGGCATCCCCGAGGCGATGGAGCAGGTGCTGCTCAACGAATCGAGGATCGCGCCGCGGATCACCTTCCTCAAGCCGGTGTCCTCGGCGATCGCGATCGGCACCGGCGGGCCGTTCGGCGCGGAGGGGCCGATCATCGCCACCGGCGGCGCGCTGGGTTCCTTCCTCGGCCAGTTGCTGCACGTCACCGGCGACGAGCGCAAGGTGCTGCTGGCCGCGGGCGCCGCGGGCGGCATGACCGCGATCTTCGGCTCGCCGGTGGCGGCGGTGATCCTGGCGGTGGAACTGCTGTTGTTCGAATTGCGCCCGCGTTCGCTGATCCCGGTGGCGCTGGCGACGGTGGCCGCGGCCGGTGTGCGCTACGCCACCGTCGGCACCGATCCGGTGTTCGCGATGCCGTACGTCGCCGAGCCGGGGATGGCTGCATTGGCCTGCTACGTCGCGCTCGGCGGGCTGATCGGGCTGGCCAGCGTGGCGGTCACGCACATCGTCTACGGCATCGAGGATGCGTTCGAGAAACTGCCGGTGCACTGGATGTGGTGGCCGGCGATCGGCGGCGTCGCGGTCGGCGTGGTCGGCTGGTTCGCGCCGCTGACGCTGGGCGTGGGCTACAGCAACATCGAGGACATCGTCGCCGGGCATTTCGCGGTCGGCGCGCTGGCGTTCCTGTGCGTGATGAAGTTCATCTCGTGGTCGATCGCGCTGGGCAGCGGCACCTCGGGCGGCACGCTGGCGCCGTTGTTCACCATCGGCGGTGCGCTGGGCGCACTGGCGGGTTTCGGGCTGGTGGCGGTCGCGCCGCAGCTCGGCATCGATCCGCGCATCGCCGGGCTGGTGGGCATGGCGGCGATCTTCGCGGGCGCCTCGCGCGCGCTGCTGACCTCGGTGGTGTTCGCGTTCGAGACCACGCAGCAGCCGCACGGGCTGCTGCCGCTGCTCGGCGGCTGCGCGGCGGCTTACCTGGTGTCTGCGCTGACCATGCGCAACACGATCATGACCGAGAAGATCGCGCGCCGCGGCGTGCGCGTGCCGACCGAATACGCCGCCGATTACCTGGAGCAGGTGCTGGTGCGCGATGCGGCCACCCGCGAGGTGGTGTCGCTGCGCACGTCCGATGAATTGGGCGAGGTGCGCAGCCTGCTCAACTCGGGCCGGCCGGAGTACCAGCACCAGGGCTTCCCGGTGGTGGACGACGCCGGCCGCGTGCGCGGCGTGATCACCCGCCGCAGCCTGCTCGACGCGTCGCAGCCGAACATGCGCCACATCGGCGACCTGGGCCTGCGGCCGCCGGTGGTGGTGCACGAGCACCATTCGCTGCGCGAGGCCGCCGACCACATGGTCGCCGAGGACATCGGCCGGCTGATCGTGGTCGGCGTGGACGCGCCGCATCCGCTGGTCGGCATCCTCACCCGCGGCGACATCCTGTCCGCGCACCGGCGCCGGCTGAAGGGCGCGCACGAGGGCGGCCGGCATATCCGTTGGCGCGCGAGTTCGCGCCGCGCAGCCGAGGCGGATCGCTAGGGGCGCAACCGCGACCGCAACAGTGCCCGCAGTTCACTCGGCTTCGTAGCGGAGGTACCACCGGACGCTGGCGAGCGGGTCGTTCTCGATCGGGCCATTCGAATCGCGCCGCACCTGCAGCGGAACGTAGAGCACTTCCGTGCCCCAGCGCCACCGAGTGCCGAAACCGCGGCTGGCGCCGATCGCGAAAGCCGGCAAGACATCCATCGAAGTCAGGCGCGTGAGGTCGTGTATGCCATAGGTGTACGCATCCACCTGCACTTCGCTTTCGGTGCGCACTGCGGCCACGCTCGCGTGCCATTGCCATGCACCGCGCTCGAGCGCGGGGGTCAGTTCGAGGCCGTAATGGTTCAACTGGAAGCGATCGTTGGATGGCGCCTTGCAGCCATAACGATTGACTCCCTGGTCTTCCGTGGCCGCTACGTCCGAAGGGCAGGTGATGTCGCCCTTCACCGAACCGTGCTCACCGAACAGGCGCGCCGACAGCGAGAAACCGCCACGCTTGAACAGGATGCGGCCGATCGCCGCCGCCACCAGGCCGCGCGGGCGCGCGCCGTTGATTTCCAAGGGCGGCGTATACCCCAGTTCGCCGACCCATCCGCCCGGCAGCCCCATCCAGCCACGCAAACGCCCGACCGCCGGCGCCTTGTTGAGGTCCTCGCTTTTCGACCCGCGCAGGCCGACTTGCTGCTGTTCCCGGCTCAGCCTGGGGATGTGGCCGATTTCACCGGCGCCGGCCCATTGCCACCTGCGCAGTGCAGGGGTCGCGCCGAAGCCCGTCATCAGCGTGGTGGCCGTGAAGTAGTGCATCGCCCATGCTTCCGGGCGATCGGCGTCCAGGCGCTCGTGCGCGCGATCGACCACCTGCGCCGTCGCATTCATGCAGGCGCCGGCAGCGCCCGCCAACAGCAGGATCGATGGCAGTAAACGGTGTCCCTGCATCTTCCGTTACTCCGTGGGCCAGGGGCATGGTGCGGGGGTTGCCGGGAGGATGCACAGGCGCCGGCCGGGGCGACCGACCGTTCGTCGGATCGACTGGCGGCCACGCAAACAACCACGCCGAGCGCGCTTGTCGGGCGGTAGAGTGGCATCCCCGATGCCGGGATCGAGCGTCGGCAATCGTAGGTGGTGCCACGGGATTTCGTCGAGGTGCGCCATGGGAGCGATCAAGGCGATTGGGTCCCATTCCCCCGCCGACAGAGGCGCGGTGATGGCGGTGCGAGCTTGCCTGGCGGCCTTGGCCTGTTTGGCGCTTTCATTCTCCGTGGGCGCCACGAACCACGTCGTGACCGCGCAGCCGGACATGACCTTCTCGCCGAGCGCCATCAACATCAACGCCGGCGACACCGTGACGTTCAAGAACGGGGGCGGCACCCACAACGTCACCTCGGATCCCGGATCGGTGACCGCTTTTCGCTGCGCCAATGGTTGCGACGGGGCTGGCGGGAATGGCAACCCCAGTGGCGCGGCCTGGTCGGCGACGGTGACTTTCCCGACCGCCGGAACCATCCACTTCTACTGCGAACCCCACGGCGCCCCCGGCGGCGGCGGGATGTCGGGCGTGATCACGGTCAAGGCGGTGCCGACGTTGTCGGTCGCCGATGTCAGCGTTACCGAAGGCAACAGCGGCACCAAGCTGGTCACCTTCTCCATCCGTCTGTCGAAAGCCTCCAGTTCGACCGTGAAATTCAACGTCGCCACCTCGAACGCCACGGCCACCGCGGGCAGCGACTACGTCGCCAAGAGCCTCGTCGGGCAAGCCATACCGGCCGGGGCGACGAGC
>JAKFDF010000072.1:0-3308 GCA_036676275.1 Lysobacter sp. | reverse complement strand
CGGATCAGCCGGGCGATCCCAGGTACGCGGGCGTTGTGCGGGATGGCGTGGAGCTGCACATCCAGTGGGCGGACCCGGGGCAATGGGCCTATCCCAACGATCGTCCCGCGTACCGCTTCCTGGTGAGCGACGTCGATGCGATCTACCGGGAGTTCGCCGACAGCGGCGGCGTCAATCCAGGCAACAGCCAGGGCAGCCCATGGGCCGCGCCCGCCGACACTCCGTGGGGCACGCGGGAGTTCCACCTGCGGGATCCTGGCCAGAACAGCTTGCAGTTCTACCAGCCGCTTTGATCGCGCGCGTGCCGCCCGACAATCCATCCAGGCCGACACGCTTCGCGGCGCGGCCTGGTCCGGGCGCTAGGCGCCGCTGGTAGTATTTCCCCATCGGTTCTCACCAGGGGAGTACGGTCATGGCGGATGTGTGGCTCACGACGTTGATCACCGAAACCCCGCAGCAGGGATTCGAACTGGCCATTGCCTTGGGCCGCCGCGGCGTCAAGTACGCGCAGCCGGATGCCGAGGTGCTCAAGCAGCTGCGCCCGGATTACGCCAATTCCGCGGAAGGGCTTACGGCGGCATCGCAGGTCGTCGCCATCAACTTCCAGACCATCGCCGCGGCCAACGGATATTGGCGCAGCTGAGCCGTAGCCGGGCGCCATGCCCCCTTGTCAGGCGGCGCGATGCCGGTGCGGCAGCAGCGCCCAGCGCGGGTCGTGGTTCTGGATGCCTTGCCGCAGCCAGCGCCGGGTGGCGGTTTCGGCGCGCTCGATGAGTTCGGCGGTCTTCGAGAAGTCGTAGGTGTTGACGCCCAGCGGGCACAGCGGCGGGACCACGACCAGTTCGCAGCGGTCGGCGAAGCGGTCGACATCGGCCAGCAGCTGGCGCATCGCCAGCAGGTTGAGCGCGTGCAGGGCGATGGCGATGGCGCCGCGCGGCGGCACGCGCAGCGCGCACGGCAGCCCGGTCGGCAGCACGATGACGCGGGTCGCGCCCAGCGCGAAGGCCGCCGAGATCGGGGTGTTGCTGGCGATGCCGCCGTCCATCAGCGCGCGTTCGGCGATGGTCACCGACGGGAACACCGCGGGGATCGCGGCGCTGGCGAGCAATGCCTGCGCGGCGTCGCCGCTGGACAGCGTGACTTCGGTGCCGTCGAGCACGTCGGTGGCGACGACGTGGCAGGGCAGCTGCGCGTCTTCGAGGTTCCGGTAAGGAAGTTCGGCTTCGATCAGCGCGCGCAGGCGGTGCGGGAACGCGAGGTGGTCGCGGCGGCCGGCCAGGCACATCGCCGTGCCAAGCAGCGAGAACGGGAAGATGTCGACGCTGCGCAATCCGAGCCAGATGCGTTCCAGGCGCGCGATGCCGGCGGCGTCGGGCGAGGCGGCGTAGTAGGCGGCGTTGATCGCGCCGACCGAGGCGCCGACGACCAGGTCCGCCGCGATTCCGCCTGCGCACAACGCCTTCAGCATGCCGACCTGGACCGCGCCGAGGCTGCCGCCGCCGGCGAGCACGAATGCGGTCTTGCGGTCCCGCGGCGCGTCCGGATGCTGGTTCATCGTGGTGGCGCGCGCGGCACGGTCAGCCGTGCAGCTGCGCCTCGATCCCGAGGTTTTCCAGGTCGCGCCCGACCGAGGCCGCGGCGACCAGCTTGCCGCCGCGCAGGTAGCGCGCGGTGAAGTCGCGCGCGGCCAGGTCGCCGTCGATCCGCACTTCGTCCCAGCCCTGCGCGTTGCCGGTGAAGCGCAGCTCCAGGTCGTACTGGTGCGTCCAGAAGAACGGCACGTCGGCGAAGGCTTGGTCCGCGCCGAGCATGTTGGCGGCGGCGAGCTGCCCCTGGCGTTGCGCGTGCACCCAGTGTTCGACCCGCGCCAGTTCCGTGCCCTGGCGATAGCGGGCGACGTCGCCGGCGGCGTAGTGGCCGGGGATCGATGCCTGCAGCCGCGCGTCGACGAGGATGCCGTTGTCGACGTCCATCCCGGCCGCGGCGGCGAGCGCGGTGCGCGGCGTGACGCCGGCGCCGACGATCAGCAGGTCCGCGGGCACGCGGTTGCCATCGTCGAGGGTGAGCGCCTTGCCGTCGAACGCGGTCGCCTTGGCGCCGAGGTGGAAGACCACGCCGTTGTCGCGGTGCAGGGCGGCGATGAACCGGCCCAGTTCGGGCCCGAGCACGCGTTCCATCGGCACTTCTTCCGGCGCCACCACGTGCACCGCGAGCCCGCGCGCCCGCAGTGCGGCCGCGGCCTCGAGGCCGATGAAGCCGGCGCCGACGAACGCCACGGAGGTGGCACCTTCGGTCGCGGCGATGATCGCGCGCGCATCGGCCAGCGTGCGCAGGGTGAAGACGTTGGGCAGGTCGAAGCCGGGCGTGGGCAGGGTCCGTGGTTCCGCCCCGGTGGCGATCAGCAGGGCGTCGTAGCCGAAGCGCTCGCCGGAGGTCGTCAACACCTGGCGCGTGGCGGTTTCGATCGCGGCGACTTCGCAGTCCAGGCGCAGGTCGATCCCGCGTTCGGCGTAGAACCCGGCGCCCTGCAGCGGGATCCAGTCTTCCGGCGCGGTGCCGGCGAGGTAGTCCTTGGACAGGTTGGGGCGGTCGACGGGGGCGGCGTCGTCGGCGCTGAGCATCGCCAGGCTGCCGTCGTAACCGAGTTCGCGCAATCGCGTGGCGGCCGCGTATCCGGCGGCGCCGCCGCCGATGATGACGATGCGCTGCGGCATGGCGCCCGGGCGTGGCGGCGCCGGAGCTTGCGCGGTGTCTTCGCCGCGCACGAACACGGTGTCGCCGGAGATCTCGGTGCGCCATTTCGCCAGCGGCGCGAATGCCGGCGCGCGCAGCGCGGCGCCGGTGCGCAGGCTGAAGCAGGCGTGGTGCCACGGGCAGCGGATTTCGCCGTCGACCACGAGGCCTTCGGCAAGCGGTGCGCCGTAATGGGTGCAGCTGCCGCTGACCGCATGGATGCCGTCGTCCAGTCGCGCCAGCAGGACCGCGGTGCCGTCGACATGGCCGGCGAGCACGCCGGTCGCCGGGATGCTGGACAGCGGCACGCCCCGGGCGAAATCTGGACCGGGCGGCGGGGTGTCGGTGTGGGCCATGGCGCGACTCCTGTGCGGATGGTTCCTGGGCAGGTTGCAGTCTAGGCCGGCGCCGCGCTGGCGCTCGAAATGGCTGTGTTAAGACCGGCTGGCAAGGGGGTTGCTCGGGTCTTGAAAGCCGGACCAAGCCGCGATCATCCCGATCCAGCCGTCATCGCGATCCCTCTGTCATCCCGAGCGTAGCGAGGGATCTGATTTCCGACAAAGCCGGAGTCCACA
>JAKFDF010000071.1:0-2026 GCA_036676275.1 Lysobacter sp. | reverse complement strand
CATGTTCCTGCTGGCGCTGCCGGCGGGCGTGCTGGCCGACACCAGCGATCGCCGGCGCCTGATCTCCAGCGCGCTGCTGGCGCAGGTGGCCGCATGCGCGCTGCTGGCCTTGCTGGTGCTGGGTGGCTGGGGTGGGCCGGCATCGGTACTTTTCCTGGTGTTTGTGTGCGGCTGCTGCACGGCGGTGCTGACGCCGGCCTGGAACTCGTCCGTGGTGGACCCGGTTCCCCGGGGCGAATGGCCGCAGGCCATCACCGCCGTGAGCATTGCCTATAACGTGGCGCGCGCCATAGGCCCCACGCTCGCCGGTTTGCTGTTCGTGCGCCTGGGTGCGGGCTGGGTATTCGCTGTCACGGTATTCACGACGCTGGTCATGTGGGACTCGATCCGCCGCTGGCCGCCGCGCGCTCACCCGCCGTCGCGCCTGCCGGCCGAGCGCCTGTGGAGCGGGACGCTCAGCGGGCTGCGCTTTGCCTGGCACTCGCGCATGATCCTGGCGCAGCTGGTGCGGGCCATGGCCTTTGGCGCGGCCGGCTCGGCCCTGTGGGCGCTGCTGCCTGTGATTGCGCAGCGCCAGCTGGGCGCCGGCGCGCAAGGCTTCGGCCTGTTGATGGGCTGCATGGGCACGGGCGCGGTGGTCACCGGTCTGGTCATCGGTCGTATGCGCGTGCGTTTCGGACTCGACGCTGTCGTTGGCGCCAGCTGCGTGGCGTTTTCTGCCGTCATGCTGCTCACCGCGTGGGTCCGCGTGCCGCTGCTGGTTTACGGCGCCATGGCTGTGGGCGGCGCCGCGTGGATGGCGGCCATGTCGACCTTCAACACCGCCACGCAATCCAGCGCGCCGCCGTGGGTGCGCTCGCGCGCGGTGGCGCTGCATATCGTGGCCGCGCTGGGCGCTTTCGCCATCGGCTCGGCGTTCTGGGGCGCGGTGTCCGACATAGCCGGTCTGACCGCCGCGCTGGTCGCGGCCGGCCTGCTGATGGCCGCCGGCCTGCTGCTGGCGCGCCCGTTTCCGCTGCGCGTGGGCGCGGACCACGAAGTGACACAGGGCACGCCCTGGGAGGAGTTGTTCGTGGCGGCCGAACCCAGCCCCGAGGCCGGCCCGGTGGCGGTGGAGGTGGCCTACCGCATCCGCCCCGGGGAAGACCACGCCTTTCTCGACACCATTGGCCAGATGAAGGCGCCGCGCCGGCGCGATGGTGCCACCTTCTGGCGCGTCTACAAGGACCTGGGCGAACCGTCCCGTTATGTCGAGCGTTTCCTGGTGACCTCATGGGCCGATTACCTGCGCCAGCGCGCCCGTGCCACCGTGGCCGATCACACGCTTGAAGCCGAGGTGCGCGCCTTCCTGGCGCACGGCGAAAGTGCGCGCATGTCGCACTACATTGCCGAGCGCTGAGGCGGCGGTTTTTTTCGGGCCGCGGTCAGGGAGGGGCAGTCGCCGGCATGGCCATGGACCATGACCGGCTGCCTTGCAGGCACGCAGGCCAGGCGCGGCTACCCGATGGTCCGTCGCTCAGGACAGTCATTGCAAGCAAGCTTCCTTCATTCATTCCTGCGTTCTTCGCCGAAACTCCCCAGGTGACAGCCCCGTCCATTCCCGAAACGCCCGAATGAAACTTTTCTCGTTTTGAAACCCGGAGGCCTGCGCCACCTGCTTCACCGGCTTGTCGCTGCGGTTCAGCAACTCCTTCGCGCGCTCGAATCGCACTTCGTCTTTCAGGGCCTGAAGCGACGCGCCTTCCTCCTTCAGTTGTCGATGCAGCGTGCGCGCAGACATGTGCAGCAAGCCGGCGATGCCTTCGGCGCTGTGGGTTTCGGCAGGGTTCGCCGTCAGCGCCTGGCGCACCTGCTGCACCAGCAAGCGGTCGCGGCGGTATTGCAGCACGGTGAGTGGCAAGGCGCGCTGCAGCATCTGCTGGAGGGCCTTTTCATCGCGGCGCAGGGGCAGGGCCAGGTAGCGGGCGTCGAAGCGGATCTCGGCCTGCGGCGCGTCAAAGCGCAGCGGGCCGGGAAACATGTGCCG
>JAKFDF010000070.1:0-1735 GCA_036676275.1 Lysobacter sp. | reverse complement strand
AGCACCAGGTGGCCGGTCTCGGCGAAGGCGATGGCGTGGTCCATGCCCTCGCGGGTGCGGACCTCGCCGATCATGATCACGTCCGGCGCCTGGCGCAGGGTGTTCTTCAGTGCCGCGTCCCAGCTGTCGGTGTCGATGCCGACCTCGCGCTGGGTGATGATGCAGCCCTCGTGCTTGTGCACGAACTCGATCGGGTCCTCGATGGTAATGATGTGGCCGGTCGAGTTCAGGTTTCGGTAGCCGATCATCGCCGCCAGCGAGGTCGACTTGCCGGTGCCGGTGGCGCCGACGAAGATGATGATGCCGCGCTTGGTCATCGCCAGCGTCTTGATGATCGGCGGCAGGTTCAGCTCTTCGATGGTCGGGATCTTGGTCTCGATCCGGCGCAGCACCATGCCCACCTGGTTGCGCTGGTAGAAGCAGCTCACGCGGAAGCGGCCGACGCCGGAAACGCCGATCGCGAAGTTGCATTCGTGGGTCTTCTCGAACTCCTCGCGCTGCGGCGGGGTCATCACGTTGAGCACCAGGTCGCGCGCCTGCTGCGGCGTCAGCGGGTTCTGGGTGATCGGCGAGATCTTGCCGTTGACCTTCATCGACGGCGGCATGCCGGCGGTGATGAACAGGTCCGACGCCTTCTGGTGCGCCATCAGCTTGAGGAACGAGGTGAAATCGATGCTGCTCATTGCTTTGCTCCGGGAATCCCTGCGATGTCATTCCGAACGCAGTGGGGAACCTGCCTTTCGACGATAGCCCCTGGTGAAGCGGATCGTTCGCCTAGTTCGGATGACAGGCGTTGCCAGGTCATTCGAACAGGCGCTTGTCCTTGGCGTAGTCGCGCGCTTGCTGGCGGGTGACCACGGCGCGCTTGACCAGGTCCTGCAAGTGCTGGTCCAGGGTCATCATGCCGTACTGCTGGCCGGTCTGGATCGATGAATACATCTGCGCGACCTTGTCCTCGCGGATCAGGTTGCGGATGGCGGGGGTCCCGACCATGATCTCCCAGGCCGCGGTGCGACCGCCGCCGACCTTTTTCAGCAGCGCCTGCGAAATCACCGCGCGCAGCGATTCGGACAGCATCGAGCGCACCATCGGCTTCTCGCCGGCGGGGAACACGTCGATGATGCGGTCGATGGTCTTGGCCGCCGACGAGGTATGCAGGGTCGCGAACACCAGGTGGCCGGTTTCCGCCGCCGTCAGCGCCAGGCGGATGGTCTCGATGTCGCGCATTTCGCCGACCAGGATGTAGTCCGGGTCCTCGCGCAGCGCCGAGCGCAGGGCCTCGTTGAAGCCGTGGGTGTCGCGGTGCACCTCGCGCTGGTTGATCAGGCACTTCTGCGCGGTGTGCACGAACTCGATCGGGTCCTCGATGGTGAGGATGTGGCCGTACTCTTCCTTGTTGATGTTGTCGACCATCGCCGCCAGCGTGGTCGACTTGCCCGAACCGGTCGGGCCGGTGACCAGGATCAGGCCCTGCGGCTGGTCGATCAGCTCCTTGAAGATGCGCGGGCAGCCCAGGTCCTCGAGCGTCAGCACCTCCGAGGGCACGGTGCGGAACACCGCGCCGGCGCCGCGGTTCTGGTTGAAGGCGTTGACGCGGAAGCGCGCAAGCCCGGGGATCTCGAACGAGAAGTCGACCTCGAGGAATTCCTCGTAGTCGCGCCGCTGCTTGTCCGACATGATGTCGTAGACCAGCGCGTGCACCTGCTTGTGGTCCAGCGCCGGGATGTTGATCCGG
>JAKFDF010000069.1:0-2407 GCA_036676275.1 Lysobacter sp. | reverse complement strand
CAACGGCTCGCCCTGCGGATGGTCGATGCACGGCCACAGCAGGTCGCAGCCCTCGCCTTCGATCGCGCTGGCGACCCAGGGCTCGCCGGTCGGCGCCTGGCTCCAGACGAAGCCGCCGTCCCAGGGCGCCCGGCTGGCGACGTGCGGATGGCCTCCGTAGCGGATCCGCAGTGTCGTGCGCGCACCGGCCGCGAGCGGCCGTGGCAGCGTGACCGTCATCCGGCCCTCGGGATTCGACCAGGCGCTGGCCGGCAACGCCTGTCCGTCGACCTCGACCGCCGCGACCGCGTAGTTGCGGTCCAGGTCCACGACCAGTCGCGACAAGGGCTTCAGCGCGCGGAACGTCAAGGCGGCATCGCCGTCCATGCGCCGCTGCGCCGGGTCGATGCGGAACTCGAGGTCGGCGTGCTCGAACACCACGGCCTCCTGTTCCGGTGCGCGCGCGACGCCGGACCTGGCGGTGAGTCCGGTCAGTGCCGGCTGTTCGACGGCAGGCTGTCCGACCGCGCCTTCGGCAGCGACTGCGGTGAAGGCGAACAGGCACAGTGCGGCCGCGGGCAGGCGGTAGCGCAGGATCATCCTCGGAAATCCCCTGTGGTTGAAGCTTCCGAGTCTTACGGCGTCCCGCCGCGTGGCGCAAGTGCGGCAGGTATCGGGCGGCCTTGAGGTCGCGTCCATGAACGCCCGCCGACGGGGACTGAATGCACCCGGATCCACTCAGATGTCGTTAAGTGGATTTCACGTGTAGTGCAACCCGAGCAAGCGAGCCGCTTGCGCCCTGCCCCACGGGGCTGCACACGAGGGTTCCCATGAACGTCATCTGCAACCGTACCCTGCTGGCCGCCGTGCTCGGCACGTTGCTGGCTGCCGGCTTCAATGCCCCGGCCGATGCGCGCCAGGATCCGCGCGACCAGGACAAGCAGCAGCACGACAAGCAGCAGAAGCAACAGAAGCAGCAGGCGGATGCGCGCAAGGACAAGCAAGCGTCGCAACGGCAGGATCATGCCGCCGCGGCACAGGCCAATGCACGCGCCGCGCAGGCTCGCCAGCCTCAAGCCGGCCAGCAACGCGCCGCCGCGGCCGCACGCCAGCGCGCCGAACAACAGCGGATGGCACATGCCCGGCAACAGCAGGATCGCCAAGTCGCCGAGCGCCAACAGCTTGCCCGGCAGCAGGCCCAGCGCCAGCAGCAGGCTGCAGAACAACGCCTGGCCGCGCAACGCGCCGCGGCGCAGCAACGTAAGTCTGCGGCACGCCATGACAGCGACCAGCAGCGCCCCGAGCGGCAATACAGCGAGCAACGCCTCGCGCAGCAGCGCCAGACCATCGTCGATCGCGAGCGCGATGCCCGCGCCCGCGAGGATCGGACGCGCCAGGACCGGAGCCGCGGGCAATCGCTGATCTCCCATCGGATCGCCGAGACGCGCGATCGTGCCGAACAGCGCGACCGCATTTCCCGCCAGGAGCAGCAGCGCCGCATCGACCAGCAGCGCCAGCGCGCCGAAGACTATCGCCGGTATGCCGCCACCCGGCAGATGCTGGAACGCCAGCGCGCCCTGCAGTTGCAGCAGCAGCGGCGCATGGCCCAATACCGCTACCAGCAGGAATACTACCGTCGCGTGCGCCTGCAGCAGCAGCGACTGGCCGCGCAGCGTTACGACTATTACAGCAACCCGTACTTCTACACGCCGGTGAGCTACCGCTATTCCCATGGCGGCAACCACTACACGACCAATCGTTACGGCGCCGACCTGCTGCGGCAGGCGGTCAACTACGGTTACCAGGAAGGCCTGCGTGCCGGCCGCGCCGATCGCTACGACCGCTGGAACAGCAATTACCGCGATTCCTATGCCTACCGCGACGCCAGCTACGGCTACGACAACTATTACGTCAGCCGCGATGACTACAACTACTATTTCCGCCAGGGTTTCCAACGCGGCTACCAGGACGGCTACGGCGACCGCTACCAGTACGGCCGCTACGACCAGGGCAACACGTCGATCCTGCAGGCGGTGCTGGCGCTGATCCTCAACCTGCAATACCTCGGGTAGGCAAGCGCACCCGTTTTCGGAAACGCCCGGCCCGGCCGGGCGTTTTCCGTGCCTCGGCGGGTCAGCGCTTCCCGTTCACCGCACGGCGCAGGTTGGCGCGCGCCTGCGCGTCCAGGCGGGAGTGGAAGAAGTCGCTCAGGAAGATGCGCTCGCGTGCCAGCAATGCCCTGAGGAACCGCCGCCGCCCGAGCCGGAACAGCCAGCCCGGCAGCGTGCCGCGGTATTCGGCCGCAATGCCGCGGTCGTAGGCGTCGAAGGCCGCCGGCTCGGCGCCGAGGATCGCCATGTCGCAGTCCAGGAACAGGCGCACGTCGTCAGGCGCGGGGTCGCCATCGAAATCGGCCGGCACGAACTGG
>JAKFDF010000068.1:0-1505 GCA_036676275.1 Lysobacter sp. | reverse complement strand
GCCAAAACGCTCCGCGCCCACCTTCGTCAGCGCCGCCGTCAGCGTCGTCTTGCCGTGGTCCACGTGCCCGATCGTGCCCACGTTCACGTGGGGCTTGGTGCGCTCGAATTTACCCTTTGCCATTTGCTTGTCCTCTCGATTCTCAGTTCTTCTTGACGACCGCTTCGGCGATGTTCGCCGGCGCTTCCGCGTAGTGGTCGAATTCCATGGTGAAGGTGGCGCGACCCTGCGACATCGAACGCAGCGAGGTCGCATAGCCGAACATTTCGCCCAGCGGCAGCATCGCGTTGATGATCTTGCCCGACGGGCTGTCTTCCTGGCCCTGCAGGATGCCGCGGCGGCGGCTGACGTCGCCCATCACGTCGCCGAGGTAATCCTCGGGGGTGACGATCTCGACCTTCATGATCGGCTCCAGCAGCACCGGCGAGGCGCGGTTGAAGCCTTCCTTGAAGCCCATCGAACCGGCGATCTTGAACGCCATTTCCGACGAGTCGACCTCGTGGTACGAGCCGTCGACCAGGCGCACCTTGACGTCCACGATCGGGTAGCCGGCCATGATGCCGTTGGCGACCGCTTCCTGGATGCCCTTGTCCACCGCCGGGATGTATTCCTTCGGCACCACGCCGCCGACGATCGCGTTCTCGAACTCGTAGCCCTTGCCCTGCTCGTTGGGCGAGATCTCCAGCCAGACGTGGCCGAACTGGCCCTTGCCGCCGGACTGGCGCACGAACTTGCCTTCGGCCTTGACCGCCTTGCGGATGGTTTCGCGGTAGGCGACCTGCGGCTTGCCGACATTGGCCTCGACGTTGAACTCGCGCTTCATGCGGTCGACGAGGATGTCCAGGTGCAGTTCGCCCATGCCGGCGATGATGGTCTGGCCGGATTCCTCGTCGGTGCGCACGCGGAATGACGGATCTTCCTGCGCCAGGCGACCCAGGGCCATGCCCATCTTTTCCTGGTCGGACTTGGTCTTGGGTTCGACCGCCATCGAGATGACGGGCTCCGGGAAGGTCATGCGCTCCAGGGTGATGACGTGGTCCATGGCGCACAGGGTGTCGCCGGTGGTCACGTCCTTCAGGCCCACGGCCGCGGCGATGTCGCCGGCGCGCACTTCCTTGATCTCGCTGCGCTCGTTGGAGTGCATCTGCAGGATGCGGCCGACGCGTTCCTTCCTCGACTTGATCGGGTTGTACACGGCATCGCCGGAGTTCAGCACGCCCGAGTACACGCGGAAGAAGGTCAGCGAGCCCACGAACGGATCGGTCATGATCTTGAACGCAAGCGCCGAGAACGGCGACTTGTCGTCGGCGGTGCGCGTGTCTTCCTTGTCGTTCTCGTCGATGCCCTGCACCGGCGGACGGTCGGACGGCGACGGCAGCAGCTGGATCACGCCGTCGAGCATCGCCTGCACGCCCTTGTTCTTGAACGCGGTGCCGCAGAACACCGGCACGATCTCGACCTTCAGGGTGCGCTCGCGCAGCCCGGCGATGATCTCGTCCTCGGTC
>JAKFDF010000067.1:0-2790 GCA_036676275.1 Lysobacter sp. | reverse complement strand
GAAGTACTCGACCGCGTTGTGCGGGAAGAACGACCGGAACTCGCCGTACAACTGCGCCGCCAGGGTCTTGTTGGGCGCCATCACCAGGGTCGGCTTCTGCACCTGCTGGATGACGTTGGCGATAGTGTAGGTCTTGCCCGAGCCGGTGACGCCGAGCAGCGTCTGCCGCGCCAGTCCCGACTCGAAGCCGGCGACCAGCTTGTCGATCGCCTGCGGCTGGTCGCCGGCCGGGGAATACGGCGCGACCAGCTGGAAGCCTGCGGGATGGATCGTGTCGTTCATGGCGTCGCGTCGCGGGGGATCGGCCAGTGTATCGCCGCGCGCGCGCCCTGCCTGACCCCTGCCTGTAGGAGCGGCTTCAGCCGCGACCGGGCCCGCCACTCCTTGTAGGAGCGGCTTCAGCCGCGACCCGGCCCACCGCTCCTGTAGGAGCGGCTTCAGCCGCGACCCGAGCCTGCCGCGACCACGTCAGCGACACATCCACTTTCCGCGCGGCTCGCATCGCGGTACTGCCTGGGGTGGCGGGCGCGCCAGCGCCCGGGCCCACGCGGGTCGCGGCTGAAGCCGCTCCTACAAGGGCCTCGGGGTTCTCCTACCTGCGCCGATGGCGTCGCCCGATGCCGCGTGCCGATACGGCCGCGCATCCTGCGTCGGCCAATCCGGCAAGGAGCAGCCCAATGTCCGCCAGGCAATCCGGCTTCACCCTGATCGAAGCGGTCATCGCCCTGGCCGTGGCCAGCGTGCTGGTCGGCACCGCCGTCCCGGCCGTCACCGGCGTCGCCGAAGCGGCGCACGCCTCGTCGGCCCAGGCCGCTCTGCTCGCCACGCTCACCCAGTCGATCAGCCACGCCGCGATTGCCGGCAGCGAAGTCGTGCTCTGCCCCGGCGACCACGCCGGCTGCCGCGACAGCAGCGACTGGAGTTCCGGCTGGATCGCCTACGCCGACCTCGACGGCGACCGCAGCCGCGACCCCAACGAAACCATGCTGCACGCCGAGCCGGCGCTGTCCGGCGAGGTCCACCTGCGGACCACCGCCGGCCGCAAGCGGCTGGTGTTCCAGCCCAACGGCGGCAACGCCGGCTCCAATGTCACCTTCACCCTGTGCGACGGGCGCGGCGCGGCCAAGGCGACCAGCCTGGTGCTGGCCAACGACGGGCGGCTGCGGGCGGGAAAGCCCGCAGCCGCCGCGGCCGCTTCCTGTATCAGCGCCCTTTAGCCCAGCGTGTGTATCGTTGACACTCGGTCCAATGATGCGCATCATACACACGATGACGAGCCGCGAGCTCATCCGGCAACTGCAAGCTGCCGGTTGGGTGCTGGACCGGGTCCGTGGTTCCCATCATGTGTTCACCAAGCCCGGGCGATTGCCGGTGATCGTTCCTCATCCCAGAAAGGAACTGGGCAAGGGGCTGATTGCCGCCATCCGTCGCCAAGCCGGACTGTAAGGAGTCCCATGCGCTATCCCGTCACCATAGAAACCGGCAGTGACACCGCCGCCTTCGGCATCGTGGTGCCGGACCTGCCCGGATGTTTTTCCGCCGGCGACACCATCGACCAGGCCATGGGCAATGTCGAAGAGGCGATCGACCTGTGGATCGAGGCTGCGCTGGATGCGGGGCAGGAGATCCCGGCGCCTTCGACACTCGACGCCATCCAGGCGCGCCCCGAATTCACCGGCTGGGCCTTCGGCGTGGTGACCATCGACCCGGCCGCGCTCGACGACCGGATCGAGCGCGTCAACATCACCATTCCGCGACGCGTGCTCTACCGCCTGGACCAGCGCGCCAAGGCTGCCGGAGAAACGCGATCCGGATATATCGCCAGGCTGGCCCTGGGCTGAGCCGGACAGCGCCCGAAGCAACCGGCATGGCCCGCGTGTGGCAGGCAAACCCAACCGAAATAGCGGCCCAAGCTACTGCGCAAGGCTGAATCGATTGCGGGCGCATGTTGCATGTCACTATTTTCTGCATCTGCAATCGTTTCATGTAACGAACTGCCGGATGAATGCCATGACCAGCCATGTCTCCCGCCGCGTCCAGAAGCACCGTGCAGGCTTGCGCGCGTCCGGGTTGCGGCCGGTCCAGACCTGGGTGCCGGACACGCGCAAGCCCGGTTTCGCCGAGGAGTGCCGTCGCCAATCGCGCCTGCTGCAGGCCGACCCGGATGAGCAGGACATCCTGCAGTTCATGGCCGGCACCGGCGACATGGATGACTGGGAATGAGGCGTGGCGACCCGGTCACCATCACCCTGCCCGGCGACTACGGCAAACCCAGGCCAGCCCTGGTGCTGCAGTCCGACCTCTTCGACCAGCACCCCTCGGTCACCGTATTGCCAGTGACCAGCGCGTTACGCGAGACCCCGCTGTTCCGGTTGACCCTGCAGCCGGACGCCGGCAACGGCTTGCGGCTGACTTCGCAGATCATGGTGGACAAGGCGCACACGGTGTCCCGCGACAAGATCGGCCAGACCATCGGCCGCATCGACGATGGCATGTTGCTGGCCGTCAACCGCGCCCTGGCGGTTTTCCTGGGCCTGGCCTGAGCCCAAGGTCGAATCGGCACTCATGCCGGACGTAACCCGTTCCCGCACATCACCGGACGGGGCCCGGGCTGATGCAAACCGCGTTCGGAACGGGATCGCGGGCGCCAAAGAAAAAGGGCTTGCGATCGCTCGCAAGCCCTTGATTTGTCTGGCGCCCGAAGTTGGACTCGAACCAACGACCCCCTGATTAACAGTCAAGTGCTCTAACCGGCTGAGCTATTCGGGCGGGCCGGGTATTTTGCGGGCG
>JAKFDF010000066.1:0-1966 GCA_036676275.1 Lysobacter sp. | reverse complement strand
CTCTGTGTCGGCGCCGGTACCGTGCTCGACCTGCAGATGCTCGCCGCCGCCGAGGAGGCCGGTGCGCAGTTCATCGTCACCCCCGGCTCGACCGCCGAACTGCTCAAGGCCAGCCTGGACAGCACGGTACCAATGTTGCCAGGCACCAGCAGCGCCTCGGACATCATGCTCGGCTATGCCCTCGGCTACCGCCGCTTCAAGCTGTTCCCCGCGGAAGTCTGCGGCGGCACCGCGGCGCTCAAGGCCCTCGGTGGTCCCTTTGGCGATGTGCGGTTCTGCCCCACCGGCGGCATCAACCCCGACAACCTGCAGCGCTACATGGCGCTGCCCAACGTGATGTGCGTCGGCGGCACCTGGATGTTCGACAGCCAGTGGGTCAAGAACGGTGACTGGGCGCGCATCCAGCAGTGCAGTGCCGAAGCCCTGCAGCTGCTGGACTGAGTGCGGTTGCGGCCCCGGATTGCATCCGGGCTGATCCCGTAGGGTGTGCGGGGCCGCCTAGGCCGTGCGCACCGGTTTTTCCTCTCGGCCACAGGGTGCGCACGGCGCACCCTACGGGCGTTCGTCCGACTCCTTATTGGAATCCGCTAGCATGAATCCGCCACCGATCAAGCAGCCCCTGCTGCTCGGCATGATGCGCCTGCTCGATTATCCCGAGCTGGCGACGCCGCAGGCCCTGCTGAGCTTTGTCGAGCGCTGCGTCGAGCAGGGCTTGAATGCGTTCGACCATGCCAACATCTATGGCCTGGGCCAGTGCGAAGCGCACTTCGGCGCGGCCTTGCGCCTGCGCCCGCAGTTGCGCGGCCAGCTGCAACTGATCAGCAAGGCCGATATCGTGCCGGCGGCACTGGACGGCTCGCGCTGGCAGGTCAAGCACTACAACAGCGGGGCGGCCTACCTGACCGCCGCGGTCGAGGCTTCGCTGGCGCGCCTGGGCGTCGAGCGCCTGGATGGCTTTCTTCTGCATCGTCCCGATCCGCTGCTGTGCGCCGACGAAGTGGTGCGCGCCCTGCAGGCCCTGGTCGAGAGCGGCAAGGTCGGCTGGCTCGGGCTGTCCAACGCCGCGCCGCTGCACTGGCAAAGCCTGGGCCGCGAGTTGCCGCTGCGCTGCAATCAGATCGAACTGTCGCTGCTGGCGCAACAAAGCGCCTGGGATGGTCAGCTGCAGACCCTGCAGGCCGACGGTTTGCAGGTCCTGGCCTGGTCGCCGCTGGCTGGCGGCGCTTTTCCCCCGGCCTTGCAGCAGGCCCTGGCCGAGGTGGCTGGCGTCTTGCAGGCAACCCCCAATCAGGTCGCCCTGGCCTGGTTGCGCCGTTTGCCGGGCAGCCCGCGGCCGATTCTCGGCAGCCTGCGCTGGTCGCGGATCGAAGAGGCATTGCACGGCGCCACGCTGCAACTGGACGCCCCGACTTGGTTCTACCTGGCCGAAGCGGCGCGCGGCCACAAGGCGCCCTGAGAGGCGCGTGCTAGCGAAACAGCCGGCGCGGCAGCCCGCACAGATACCCCTGCATGCCGAACAGTTCGACCACCGACTGCACGACAATTACCGCCGCCACCACTTCCCAGCCCTGCGGCAAGCCCAGGCAGAAGGTGAGGGTGCACCGGTGGCTGGCGCAGCCCTTGGCACTTATTCGCTGGCAGCGTCCGCCCGCTGGCGCTGGATTTCCTTGCGCTTCATGGTGAGGTACTGGTCGCGCTCGAGTTCGTGCAGTTGCGCCGGGTATTGCTCGACACCGCTTTGCCAGAGGTCCAGGCGTTTTTCCAGGCGCGCCGCTGGCGGCTCCGCCAGGGCGCTCAGGTAGGCCTCGATCGCCAGGTAATAACGCATGGTGTTACGTTCGACCACGCCGCGCATGCCGCCGATGTAGACGGGCTGATCCTCGGCGTTACGACCGACGATGCTGAAACCCACCTTGTTGCGCCCCAGGGTCGCCAGGTAACCCTGCGTGGCCACGCGGGCCGCCAT
>JAKFDF010000065.1:0-1566 GCA_036676275.1 Lysobacter sp. | reverse complement strand
CAGGCGCTGCGCGCCGCGCGCTAGCGGCTGCCGCTTTCGACGCAGGTCAGCGGTCGATCAACTCGCCGCCGGGCATGAACTGCCAGGTGCGCACGACGTTGAGGATGTCCGGGTCCTCGGCCGTCTTCGGCAGCGGCGGATACGGCTCGGCGAGCCTGGCGATGCGCAGCGCGGCCGCGTCCAGCAGCGGGATGTGGCTGGACTTGACGATGTCGGCGCGCTCCACCGTGCCGTCGCGACGGACGCCGACGTTGATCACGACCACGCCGCCGATATGCCGCCGCCGCGCCTCGTCCGGGTAGTTGAGGTTGCCGACGCGCTCCACCCGGTCCACCCATGCCCGCAGGTAGGCGGCCCAGGCGTATTCGCGGGTGCTGGCGGAGACGAACTTGCGCGACGGCCGCCTGGCGTAGCGCTGCGAGCGCAGGTGGATCTCGGCGGCCAGCCGTGCCATCGCCATGTCGTGCTCGATCTTCAGGCGCCCGTCCGGGAGCGGCGCGGGTTCGACCTGCGGCGCGGTTTCCGGCAGCGGCGCGCGAACCCGGCCACTGGTGCTGCTGACGACGCGGGCCTGCGGCGGCGGCCGCGGCGACGGGGTCTGCGCCCGCAGCTCGCGCGGGGCGATGCCGTCCTCGGGCTTGGCGATGTCGCCGGTCTGGCTATCGCGCGGACGGCTGGCCTTGTCGTCCTCGCCGCCGCCCTGGTTGTTGGCCTGGGCGAGGAAATCGGCCTGCTTCGGGGTCAGCGCGGTCCGGGTCTGGGTCAGGATCACGTCCAGCGTCGGCAGCACCGGGGCGGCATCGTCGAGCACGAAGCCGACCCCGAGGATCAGCATGCCGTGCAGCAGCAGCGACAGCACCAGGGTCGCGCTCAGGCGCTCCCGGTCGCCGATCTGCGGGCGGGGGGCGGCGATGGCGGACATCAGCGGGTGGCGGGCTCCGGCTGTCGGCACCGGCTTTCGATCGCGTCGAACAGCTGCCCGGCGATGTTGAGGCCGTACTGCGCATCCAGCTCGCGGATGCAGGTCGGGCTGGTGACGTTGACCTCGGTCAGGTAGTCGCCGATCACGTCCAGGCCGACGAAGACCATGCCGCGGCGGCGCATTTCCGGCCCCACCTGGGCCGCGATCCAGCGGTCGCGCTCGCCCAGCGGCCGGCCCTCGCCGCGGCCGCCGGCGGCCAGGTTGCCGCGGAACTCGTCGCCCTGCGGGATCCGCGCCAGGCAGTAGTCCACCGGCACGCCGTCGACCAGCAGGATGCGCTTGTCGCCGGCGCTGATCTCCGGGATGTAGCGCTGCGCCATGGCCAGGTGGCGGCCGCCCACGGTCAGGGTCTCGAGGATGACGTTGGTGTTGGGGTCGCCGTGGCGGGCGCGGAAGATCGAGCGCCCGCCCATGCCGTCCAGGGTCTTGAGCACCGCTTCGCCGTGCTCGGCGACGAAGGCCTTGAGCGCGGCGGCGTCGCGGCTGACCAGGGTCGGCGGGCAGCATTGCGGGAACTCGAGCGCGGTCAGCTTCTCGTTCATGTCGCGCAGCCCGCGCGGGTCGTTGACCACGCAGGCGCCGGC
>JAKFDF010000064.1:0-65990 GCA_036676275.1 Lysobacter sp. | reverse complement strand
CCCGATCGACAGGCATTCCATCAGCATCTGCCAGCCCTTGCCGGCGTGGTCCTCGCCGCCGATCAGCTGCGACAGCGGCACGAACACGCCGTCGCCGTGGATCGGGCCGTTCTGGAACGGGGTATTGAGCGGGAAATGGCGGCGGCCGATCTCCAGCCCGGGCGTGTCGTGCGGCACCAGCGCCAGCGAGATGCCGATGTCCCTGGTATCACCGAGCAGGCCGTCGGGGTCGTACATGCGGAAGGCGACGCCGATCAATGTCGCGACCGGGGCGAGGGTGATGTAGCGCTTGTTGAGCGTCAGCTTGATGCCCAGCACGCTCGCGCCGTTCCATTCGCCCTGGCAGACGATGCCGTAATCCGGGATCGAGGTCGCGTCGGAACCGGCGAACGGCCCGGTCAGCGCGAAACAGGGCACCTCGCGGCCGTCGGCCAGGCGCGGCAGGTAGTGCTGCTTCTGCTCGTCGGTGCCGTAGTGCATCAGCAGCTCGGCCGGGCCCAGCGAATTGGGTACGCCGACCGTGGAACTGACCACGGACGAGATCGAGGCGAGCTTCTGGATCACCTTGTGGTTCATCAGCGCCGAGAACCCGAGGCCGCCGTATTGCTTCGGGATGTTGAGGCCGAAGAACTTGTTGGCCTTGATGAACTGCCACAGCTCCGGCGGCAGGTCGGCGCGGACGTGGGTGATGTCCCAGTCGTCGACCATCGTGCACAGCTGCTCGCAGGGGCCGTCGAGGAAGGCCTGCTCCTCGGCGGTGAGTTCCGGTTTGGGCTGGGACAGCAACTGCTCCCAGTCCGGCTTGCCCGAGAACAGCTGGCCCTCGAAGCCGACCGTGCCCGACTCGATCGCGGTGCGCTCGGTGTCCGACAGCGGTGGCAGCAGCCGGGTGTAGAACTTCAGCAGCGGCGCGGTGATGTACGGCTTGCGGATCCCCGGGACCAGCAGTGGCACCGCGATCAGCGCGACCAAGACTGCGGCCATCAGGGTCGCGGCCAGGCTGGCGCCGAGCAGCCAGCAGGCCAGCAGCAGGCAGGCGGTGAGCGCGGCCCAGACCGCCAGCCGCAGCCGGTGGTAGGCGGCGAACATGCCGGCAAGCAGGAAGGCGAGGAAAGGAATGGCGACGCTCATGCAAAGCTCTCCAGCCGGCCATGGGCGCAACCCACGGCCATTCAAGTGAAGCACGCCACGGTGATCCGATTGGCGGATCGGGTGCCGCGGCTATACCATACGCCAAAGTATGGATAGCCGGCCGGGGCGCTGTCAATCGAGCGCCAGGCGGCGCTCCAGCTGACCGGCCCCGGAGCTAGCGCGTACTATTACTTGATATGGCGTATGGACAATCTCCTCCCATGACGGCTGCTCCCACATCCCCGGCGCTGGCCAAGGCCAATCCGGCTGCGCGCGGGACCGGGCGGCTCAGTGCCGAGGACTGGGCCCAGGCCGCGCTGGACCAGATCGCCGAGCAGGGCGTGGCCGCCGTCGCGGTCGAACCGCTGGCGCGCCGGCTCGGGGTCACCAAGGGCAGCTTCTACTGGCACTTCCCGTCGCGCGAGGCCCTGCTGGTGGCGGCGCTGGAGCGCTGGGAAAAGGTCGAGCAGGAGGAAGTCTTCGGCCAGCTCGAGGCGATCCCGGACCCCGGCCAGCGCCTGCGCGCGCTGTTCGACCTGGTCGCGCACGAGGCGCGCTCGCACATCATCTACAGCGAGCTGCTCAAGGCGCTGGACCATCCGGTGGTCAAGCCGGTGATCGAGCGCGTGTCCGCGCGCCGCCTGGAATACCTGACCGCATCCTTCCGCCAGGCCGGGCTCAACCGCGGCGACGCCCAGCATCGCGCGCGCCTGGCCTATGCGGCCTACGTCGGCTTCCTGCAGCTGAGCCTGCAGTTGCACCAGCCGCGACTGCCGCATGACGAATTCGAGGCCTATGTCGGGCACGTGATGGCCACGCTGATCCCCTCCTGATTCCCTTACCTATCCCGCTGGAGGCAACACCGGTGAACGCACTTTCCAAAGACCTGCCCGCATCGGGCGCGCCAATGGCGGCGCCCGCGCCCGCAAGCGCGGGCAGCACGCTGCAGTCTTTGAACGACTGGGTGGCCGAAGTCGCCGCGCTGACCCGGCCCGATGCGGTCCACTGGTGCGATGGCAGCGAGGCCGAGAACACCGCCCTGGTCGCGAAGATGGAGGCCGACGGCATCCTGCTGCGCCTCAACGAACGGACCCACCCGCAGAGCTGGTTGCATCGCTCGCACCCCGACGACGTCGCGCGCGTGGAGCACCTCACGCTGGTGTGCACGCCGGAGCGCGAGGACGCGGGCCCCAACAACCACTGGATGGCGCCGGCGCAGGCGCACGCGAAGATCGATGCGTTGTTCGACGGCTGCATGGCCGGGCGCACGATGTACGTGATCCCGTACTGCATGGGCCCGATCGATTCGCCGTTGTCGCGTTGCGGGGTCGAGATCACCGACTCGCCGTACGTGGTGGCCAACATGCGGATCATGACCCGCATGGGCGCGCCGGCACTGGCGCGGATCGAGCGGGAGGGCACGTTCGTCAAGGGCCTGCACTCGATCGGCGAACTCGATCCCGAGCGCCGCTTCATCATGCATTTCCCGGAAGAACTGACGATCAAGTCGTACGGCTCCGGCTACGGCGGCAACGCGTTGCTGGGCAAGAAGTGCCACGCGCTGCGCATCGCCTCGCACCAGGCGCGCAGCGAGGGCTGGCTGGCCGAGCACATGCTGATCCTCGGACTGGAGAACCCCCAGGGCGAGACCCATTACATCGCCGCGGCGTTCCCCTCGGCCTGCGGCAAGACCAACCTGGCGATGCTGATCCCGCCGGAAGGGTATCGCGCGCAAGGCTGGAAGATCTGGACCATCGGCGACGACATCTGCTGGATGCGCCCGGGCGCAGACGGCCGCCTGTACGCGATCAACCCGGAGGCCGGTTTCTTCGGCGTCGCACCGGGGACGTCGAAGAAATCCAATCCGAACGCGCTGGCCTCGATCCAGTCGCACACCATCTTCACCAACGTCGCAGTCACCGAAGACAACCAGCCGTGGTGGGAAGGCATCGACAATGGCCAGGCGCCGGCCACCGACTGGCGCGGCGAGGCATACGATCCGGCGAAGCGCCCGGCGGCGCACCCGAATTCGCGTTTCACCGTGTCGGCGAAGCGCTGCCCGAGCTATTCCGACAAGGCCGAGGACGCGCAGGGCGTGCCGATCTCGGCGATCGTCTTCGGCGGTCGTCGCGCTTCATTGGTGCCGCTGGTGTTCGAGGCGCGCGACTGGACCCACGGCGTGCTGGTCGGCGCGGCGATGGGTTCGGAGACGACCGCGGCCGCCACCGGGCAGGTCGGCGTGATGCGCCGCGACCCGATGGCGATGAAGCCGTTCTGCGGCTACAACTTCGCCGACTACTTCGCGCACTGGCTGTCGTTCGACAAGCCCGGCGCGAAACTGCCGAAGGTGTTCCACGTCAACTGGTTCCGCAAGGACGCCGACGGCAAGTTCCTGTGGCCGGGTTTCGGCGACAACCTGCGGGTGCTGGAGTGGATGATCCGGCGCGTGGAAGGCAAGGCCGACGGCATCCAGACCCCGATCGGCGTGCTGCCCAAGGCCGGGGAGATCGATCTCGAGGGCGTGGCCCTCTCGCCCGCGGCCCGGGACACCCTCTTCGGCTTCGACCGGGACGGCTGGCGCAGCGAATTCGAGGGCCTGGGCGCCTACCTGGCCGAGTACGGCCCGCGCATGCCCGAAGCGCTCAAGACCGAGCAGCAGCGGATCGCCGGCGAGTTGCAGGCCTGAGGAATCCACGCGGTCTTAACGAATAGCCATGCTGCATTGCAACACGGCGCGCGCCGGCAGCCCGGACGGGGCTGCCGGCGTTTTCTTTTCAAAACAACAGGATGCGAAAGAAAAAAGACAACTGCCCGGCGCTGGGGTCGGCACGGCCCGGTTTCAATGCTGTCCGTGAGCTGAGGGGGTTGTTAAAGAATTGTTGCCTGTTCTATAGTCGGCCGGTCTAGCCATCCTCGGCTTTGACGTACATGTACATCTCAAGGTCCTTCGTCCCTATGGGGGTTATAAAAAATGGCTTCTAAGAATCTCGCCAAAGGCCTGAAGCGAAGCGCACTGACCGTTGCACTGGGTCTTTGCTTCGTGGGCGGCGCCTATGCACAAACCAACGCGGCTGGTGCGATCACGGGTAGCGCCAATCCCGGCGACACCATCACCATCACCAATGCGTCGCGCGGCTTCAGCCGCACGATCACGGTCGGCGCGGACGGCAACTACCGCTTCTCGGCCCTGCCCACCGGCCAGTACGAGGTCTCCGACAACGGCGGCGCGGCACGTCCGGCGACTGTCAATGTCGGTACCACGACCACGGTCGATTTCGCCGGCGGCGACGCGACCACGCTGGGCACCGTCACCGTCGTCGGCACCAACCAGGTCAATCCGATCGACGTCTCCTCGGTGGAATCGACCACGATCCTCACCGCCGAGCAGATCGCCAAGATCCCGGTTCCGCGCGACGGCACCTCGGTGGCCCTGCTGGCACCGGGCACCGTGCGTGGCGACGCCGCGTTCGGCAACCTGGCCTCGTTCGGCGGCGCGTCCGTTGCCGAGAACCAGTACTACCTCAACGGCTTCAACATCACCAACACCTTCCAGAACCTGAATTTCGTGCAGGTGCCGTTCGAAGGCATCGCCGAGCAGCAGGTCAAGACGGGTGGCTACGGCGCCGAGTTCGGCCGGTCGACCGGTGGCGTGCTCAACCAGATCACCAAGCGCGGCAGCAACGAGTTCCACGCCGGTGGCAACATCTTCTGGGAACCCGATTCGCTCGAGGGTACCCGCCACAGTTTCTACATGCCCAATGGCGATCTCTACAGCGACCGCTCGGAAAACAGCAGCGATCAGCTGACCGCGGCCGTGTGGGCCAGCGGCGCGCTGGTCAAGGATCGCCTGTTCGCCTACGGCCTGGTCCAGTACGGCCGCACCCAGGACAACGCCTATCCGGGTGTCCAGGTCACCGGCAACAACTTCGAGTCCAATACCAAGGCACCGAACTGGTTGCTGAAGCTGGACTGGAACATCAACGAGAACAACATCCTCGAGTTCACGGGGATGAGCGACCAGCGCGATATCGAAACCGACTACTTCGCCACGACCTACGACGCCAATGGCGCGCCGAGCCGTAGCACGTACCAGGGCACCGACTTCACCGAGCGCGGCGGCGACTTCTACGTCCTGAAGTACACCGGCTACCTGACCGACACCTTCACCTTGTCGGTGCTGGCGGGCACGGGCTCGTTCTCGCGCAGCAACTACAGCGTCGCTGCCAACGGCATCCGCAACTCCTACAGCGGCAACGTGGGCCATGGCGCCGACGGCTGCCCGCTGGTGATCGACGCCCGCTCGCAGGCCGACCAGGACGCCACCGGCGGCGAACGCACCGGCTGCTACCTGGCCACCACTCTGGGCCGTCCGGACGCCGAGGACACCCGCGAGCAGTTCCGCATCGACGCCGAATGGCAGCTGGGCGACCACCTGCTGCGCGGCGGCGTGGACATCGACAACTTCGAGTCGGTGGCCGGCGAGTCGTACAGCGGCGGCGTCTACTACCGCTATATCGACAACGACACCGTCCGCGCCCGCGTGTTCCAGTCCGGTTCCACGGTGGCGGTCGACCAGACCGCGTACTACCTCGAGGACAGCTGGAGCATCACCGACAACTTCACCGCCTACATCGGCCTGCGCTGGGATACGTTCGAGAACAAGAACGGCGAGGGCGAAACCTACGTCAAGATCAGCAACCAGTTCGCGCCGCGACTGGGCTTCTCGTGGGACGTGTTCGGCGACTCGACCTTCAAGGTCTTCGGTAACGCCGGCCGCTACGCCCTGCCGCTGACCGCCACCGTCGCCGTGCGTGGTGCCTCGGTGTCGCTGTTCAGCCAGCAGTTCTTCACCTACACCGGCGTGGACCCGGAAACCGATGCCCCGACCGGCCTGACGCCGGATGGCGAAATCCGTTACCTCAACAACGAGTTCGGCCTCGCCAAGAACCCGGAAACCATCGCCTCGCAGACGCTGAAGCCGATGTACCAGGACGAGTACATCCTGGGCTTCCAGAAGCAGCTGACCGACAACGTGTCGATGGGCGTGCGTGGCATCTATCGTGACCTGAAGGCCGCGATCGACGACACCTGCGACTACCGTCCGATCTTCCAGTGGGCGTACGACAACGGGTATGAAGTCAACGACGTCAACCCGGGCTTCCCGTACTGCCGCCTGTACAACCCGGGCCAGGACTCGGTGTACCGCATGGACGTGGACGGCGACGGCGTGCTGGAGACGATTCCGATCGGCGCAACCGACGTCTGGGCCGCGGGCAATGCGTTCGGCATCCCGGCCGGCACCTCGGTGCAGGGCGCGGACGCGAAGCGTACCTACTCGGCGCTGGAGTTCTTCTTCCAGGGCAACTGGGACAAGCTGTTCCTGCAGGGTTCGTACACCTACGCCAAGAGCAAGGGCAACACCGAGGGTGGCGTGAAGTCGGACATCGGCCAGGACGACACCGGCACGACCCAGGACTTCGACTATCCGGAACTGGCGTACGGCGCGTACGGCTACCTGCCGAACGACCGCCGCCACACCATCAAGCTGTTCGGCAACTACGAGATCAACGACCAGTGGTCCGTGGGCGCCAACCTGCTGGTGCAGTCGGGCCGTCCGATCAACTGCTTCGGCTACCTGGGTGACTACTTCACCTCGCGCTACGGCAACTCGTACTTCTCGTGCGACCCGGGTCCGATCGATTACTTCTCCAACAACGGTTCCACGATCATCCCGCGTGGTTCGGTTGGCACGACCCCGTGGCAGAAGACTCTGGACCTGAACGTCGCCTACCGGCCGGCGTTCGCCGACGGCAACCTGATGTTCAAGGTTGACGTGTTCAACGTCTTCAACGCGCAGGCGGTCACCAACGTCGACGAGTTCGGCGAGGACGTGATCGGTCGTCCGACCTTCGGCGAGAACTGCGGTGGTCCGGGCGAGGCGGAGTGCACGTACAACCGTGCGACCGGCTACCAGGCTCCGCGTTCGGTCCGCTTCATGGTCCAGTACGACTTCTAAGTTCCACGCAACATGCTGTAGCTGGCGGCCGCCCTCGGGCGGCCGCTTTTTTTTCGCGTCGCCGATATGGGAACATGGCGCATGTCCTCACGCATCCTTGGTTTCTGGCGCACCGCGCAATCCCAGTTCGCGCGCGAAGATTGGGCGGGCGCGCGTCAATCGCTGCGGCAACTGCTGGCTATCGAGCCGGACAGGTTGCCCGCCCTCCTGCTGCTGTCCTACGTGGAGTCCCACCTGGGCCGCTATCGCGCCGCGCGCGAGCTGGTCTTGCAGGTCCATGCGGCCCGGCCGCAACAGGCATCGGTGGTGATGGACCTCATCAGCCGATTGCGCACCTTCAACGAGGCGGAGGCGGTCCTGGGCTACATCGACAGGATGCCGCCGCTCGAAAATGTCACGATTCCGGTGCTGCTGACCCTCTCGGGCCAGCTGAGCTACCTCAACGAGCAGGAACGCGCCTTGCCGTTCCTCGACGAGGCGTTTCGCGGCGATCCGGAGTATCCGCCGACGCTGCTGGCACGCGCCCAGGTGCTGATCTATCTCGGGCGGTTCGAGGAAGCCAATGCCGACCTGCAGCGCTGCCTGAAGCGGGCCCCCGGGCTTGCTTCCATCTATTGGCACCTGTCGCGGATGCCGCGCGGCATCGAGACGGGTGACCACGTCGCTCGGCTTCGCCGACTGCTCGATGCGCCCAGCAAGGATCCCGAGCACGTCGCGCTGGTGGGTTACGCCTTGCACAACGAGCTCGATCGCCGGGGCGACTACGCGGGTGCATGGGAGGCCTTGCTTCGTGCCTGCAAGGCCAAGCGTGCGCTGCTGGACTATCGTACCGCCGACACCACCGCCCTGGTCGATGCCCTGGTCGGGCTGCCGGCCGTAGCGGTGCCGGACCAGGACACGGATGGGCGCGTTCCGATCTTCATTACCGGCATGCATCGTTCCGGGACCACGCTGCTGGAGCAACTGCTCGACGGCCACGACCAGGTCAAGGGAGTGGGCGAGCTGTACGACTTCACCAGCCAGATGCGCTATGCCACGGACCAGCATTGCCGCGGCGTCATCGATGCGACTGTGATCGAGCGCGCCGCGGGCGTGGACTTCGCCGCCGTGGGGCGCGGATACCTGGAAAAGATGGAATGGCGCCTGGGCGGCGAACGTTGCTTCACCGACAAGTTGCCATCCAATTTCCTCAATATCGGCTTCATCTGCCAGGCACTGCCGCAGGCGAAGATCCTGCACATGGTGCGGGATCCGGTCGAAACCTGTTTTTCCAACCTGCGGGAGTTGTTTTCCGAGGCCAACCCCTATTCCTACGACCAACTGGAACTGGCGGATTTCTACAAGCAGTACCGGCGGCTGATGGCGCATTGGCACCAGGCCTGGCCCGGCCGGATCCTGGACGTGGACTATGCCGAGCTGACGCGTGATCCAGAAACCGTCCTGCGCCGGATATGTGCGTTCTGTGGCCTGGACTTCCAGCCGCAGATGCTCGCGCTCACCGAGCGCGAGCGCGGGGTAGCCACCGCGAGCGCGGTGCAGGTGCGGCAGGGAATCGTCGCCCGGGAACGCCCGAAGTGGGCGCCGTATGAAGCCTATCTACAACCGCTGATCCAGGCGCTGCGCGGCTACTGAGCGCGCGGTGCGGCATGGGGAAAGAAGCGGCGACGCAGCGACCTCGGGCCGGGTGCGCCCAGCGGTTTCCTGCTCCTAGAGATCCTGCTCGTAACGCACGTACGGGACGGTCCCGTCTCCGGACTCGCCGCTGCCCGCGGCCGAGAACGGGTTCTTGCCGCGGGTGACCACGTTGTCCGCGCCGACCGTGAGCTGCCCGCTCCAGGGCGTGCGCCAGGTCAGGCCGAGCCCGAGGCCGCTCCATTTGGGTTGCCCCGGGGTATCGATGACATGGCCCACGATGCTGGCGCCGAATGCGCCGAATCCGCCGCCGACCGCCAACGACTTGCTGCTCCAGCGGTCAGCCAGTTCCGGTGCCTGGGACGCCGGGACCAGTCGCGCCTTGGCGACGGTGCCGGCGATCGAGACGAAACCTTCGTTGCGCAGGTTCTTCTGCGCGAACACGGTCAGGTCGTTGACGTCGACCTGGTTGCGCGGCGCACCCGGCACCAGCCAGCCGGGCAGGGTGTCGTGGCCGCTGCCGGCGGTCACGCCCAGCTTGCCGTTGTCGCGGGCGAACGCCAGGGTCGCGCTGCCGCGGCGGCTGCCATTGCGGTTGTCGTCGTCGAGGCTGTCGCCAAGTGCGGCCAGCAGGCAGTTGTTGGGCAGGTTGCCGAGCGCGCCGACGATCCCGCTCTTGCGGTTGCACAGCAGCGCCAGCGAGTCGCCGGCTTCCAGGCCGAAGGTGGCATCGAGCGAATTGTTGCCGAAGCGCCAACGGGTACCGACCTGCGGCGTTTCGGTCGGCTCGAGCACCAGGTAGGCTTCCAGCTTGCCGCTGGCGTTGTTCCACACCGGCAACCACGTGCTGTTGTCGCTGCGCCGCGTTTGCGCGGACGCGCCTGCCACCATGCAGAGCAGGAGCAGGAGGGCCAATGGCAATTTGAGCAACCGGACGGTCATCGGCGGATCTGACCTCGGGGCCCGGGACGAGTTCCCGGGAATGGGAAGCTTGAATCTACTGGATTTATGTTTCTTTAACAATCAGGCAAGCGTGAAATCCGTCTCATTGCACCCGCCCCGGGGCCTCGACGGTAACCGTCCCGGCCGGGAACAGGGCCTCGATTTCCCCAGCCCTGAACCGGTACCGTTCCCCGCAGAATTCGCAACGGACCTCGGCGTCGCCATCGGCCGCCGCCGCCCTGGCCTCGTCCTGCCCGAGGGACTGCAACATGGAGGCCACCCGGTCCCGGGAGCAGGAGCAGGCGAAGCGCAGCGATCGGTGGCCCAGCACCTCGACCCCGTCCTCATGGAACAGCCGCCGCAGCACGGTGGCAGCCGGCCAGGCCAGCAGCTCGTCGGGCGACAGGGTCTCGAACAGGGCGCCGGCGCGATTCCAGCCATCATCGTCGCCACCGTCGCCCGGCAGCTTCTGCAGCATCAGCCCGCTGGCCCGGTTTCCGTCCGCGGCGAGCAGCAGGCGCGTAGGCAGCTGTTCGGACTGGCGGAAGTAGTCCTCGAAGGCGCCAGCCAGCGACTCGGACTCCAGCGCCACCAGGCCCTGGTAGCGCACGGGTTCGCGGCCGGCGGCGGCCGGGTTCTCGATCGTGATGGCCAGTACCGCGTCCGCGCCAAGTGCGCGCAGGTCGCGCGGCAGCGGTGCATCGTCGCTGACCTGGGCGATGCCCCGCAGGGTGCCGGCGGCCGTGCATTCGGCGAACAAGGTGCGCAAGGGGCCGTTGCCGCGCAGCTGCACCGAGAGCCGGCCGTCGATCTTGGCATGGCCTGTGAACAGCGCCGCGGCGACGGCGGCCTCGCCCAGCATTTCGGTCACCGCGGCCGGCGCGTCCTTGCCACCGCCGGCACGTTCCCGGATCCGCGCCCAGGTCTCGTCCAGGCGCACGTGCACGCCGCGCACTCCGGCTGCCTGCAGCAGGAAACGGGTCAGGCGATCGTCGTCGCCATCGGTGGCGGCGTGGGGGGCGGGCGTGCTCGTGGGGTGGCTCATGCAAGGGACTCGTGCGGGGGTGGCATGCGACGGAGCGCGCGACGGCGATAATGCGCGTGACGCGGCTGGATGTCCGCTCAATGGGGACCAGGGGCCGCCAGTGCAAGCCGAACCACTTCCGCCACCCGATCCGAAGCGATCGTTGCGACTCCGCCGCTGGCGCTGGTTGCTGGCATTGCCGCTGCTTGCGCTGCTGGCCACGGTGCTGCAGGTGCTGGCGTTGCGTTTCGTCGACCCGCCGTTCTCGGCGTTCATGGCCGCGCGACAGTTCTCGGCCTGGCGCCAGGGCGACTGGGATTACGGCATCGTCCACGACTGGCGAGATCTCGACCGCATCGCCCCGAGCCTGCCGTTGGCGCTGGTCGCCGCGGAGGACCAGAACTTCCCCGTCCACCACGGCTTCGATTTCAAGGCGATCGAGAAGGCGCGGCGCAACAACGCGCGCGGTCGCAAGGTGCGCGGCGCCAGCACCATCAGCCAGCAGGTGGCGAAGAACCTGTTCCTGTGGAGCGGGCGCAGCTGGGTGCGCAAGGGCATCGAGGCCTGGTACACGGTGCTGATCGAGGCGCTGTGGTCCAAGCGGCGGATCCTGGAGGTATACGCCAACATCGCCGAGTTCGGCGACGGCGTCTATGGCGCGCAGGCGGCGGCGCGCAGCTTCTTCGGCAAGGATGCGAGCCGGCTGTCGCCGGCCGAGAGCGCGCGGCTGGCGGCGGTGCTGCCCAACCCCAGGCGTTACGACGCGCGCAATCCCGGCCCCTACGTGCAGCGTCGCAGCAACGGCATCCAGCGGCAGATGCGATACCTGGGCGGCAACGCCTACCTGGACACGCTGGACTGAGGCTGCGCCGGTACGCCGGCCCTGGCGCCGCGTTCGTACCAGCCGCGCGAGCGGTTGACGATGCGCACCACCGACAACATCACCGGCACCTCGATCAACACCCCGACCACGGTTGCAAGCGCCGCGCCGGAGCGCAGCCCGAACAGGGCGATCGCCGTGGCGACCGCGAGTTCGAAGAAGTTGCTGGCGCCGATCAGCGCACTCGGCCCGGCGACGCAATGGGCGACGCCGAAACGGCGGTTGAGCCAGTACGCCAGCCCGGCGTTGAAGTAGACCTGCACCAGGATCGGCACCGCCAGCAACGCGATCACCAGCGGCTGGCGCACGATCTCCCCGCCCTGGAAGCCGAACAGCAGCACCAGCGTGGCCAGCAATGCGAGCAGCGACAGCGGCCCGAGCCGGCGCAACAAGCCGTCGAGCGCCGCCTGTCCGCCGCGCGCCATGCACGCGCGCCGCAACGCCTGCGCGATCGCGATCGGCACCAGGATGTACAGCAGCACCGACAGCAGCAGGGTCGGGTACGGGACCGTGATCGCCGCAAGCCCCAGCAGCAGCCCGACGATCGGCGCGAACGCCACCAGCATGATCGTGTCGTTGAGCGCCACCTGGGCGAGGGTGAAATGCGGCTCGCCGCGGCACAGGCTGCTCCAGACGAACACCATCGCCGTGCACGGCGCGGCCGCCAGCAGCACCAGCCCGGCGATGTAGGACTCGATCTGCGACGCCGGCAGCCACGGCCGGAACAGCACGCCGATGAACAACCAGCCGAGCAATGCCATCGAGAACGGCTTCACCGCCCAGTTGACGAACAGGGTGACGCCAGCGCCCTTCCAGTGCTGGCCGACTTCGCGCAATGCCGCGAAATCGACCTTCATCAGCATCGGCACGATCATCAGCCACACCAGTGCGGCCACGGGCAGGTTCACGCTTGCGAGCTGCGCGTCGCCGATCGTCGCGAACGCGTGCGGGAACATCCGCCCGAGCCCGATGCCGACGACGATGCACGACGCGACCCATGCGCTCAGCCAGCGTTCGAAACGGCCCAGTGGCGGCAGTGCCGGTTCGATGCCGGCGGGAGCCGCGCTCATTGCGCGCCCGTGCCGCCGATCGCGCGGACCTCGCGCTGCGCGGCCAGCCGGTCGAGCTTGTCCAGCGGCAGCGCAACCAGCAGTTCCACGCGTCGGCGCAAGACGGCGAAGGCGGCGAGGTAGGCGCGACGACGCGCGTCCTCGTCGCCGTCGACCGCGGCCGGATCGTCCACGCCCCAGTGCGCGGTCGCAGGCCCGCCCGGCCAGACCGGACAGGCTTCGCCGGCGGCGTTGTCGCAGACCGTGACCACCAGGTCGATCGGCGGCGCGCCCGGAGCCGCGAACTCATCCCAGGACTTGCTGCGCAATTGCGAGGTGTCGTAACCGATCGCGGCGGCGAGTTCGGCCGCCAGCGGCTGCACGCGGCCGGACGGATGGCTGCCTGCGCTGAACGCCCGGAAGCGTCCTGCGCCGAGCACGTTGAGCAAGGCCTCGGCCATCACGCTGCGCGCGGAATTGCCGGTGCACAGGAACAGCACGTTGCGGGTCTTGTCGGTCATGGTCGCGGTCGGATGCAGGCGGGATCAGCAGCAGGCCGATGTCGACGCCGGACCGCAGCACGCGGCCTTGCCGGTGTTGGTGACTGGCGCGGCCAGCGCGGCGGCCATTGCCGCAACCCCCGCATCCGGGCCGCAGCAGGTCGCGGTCGATGCGTCGCTGTCGGGCGCGTGGTAACTCGTCGCCTCGCCGTGGCTGTGGAACGCTTCCCAGCGCACGCCCTGCGGATCCTGCGCCCAGAACTTGTCCGAGCGCGCGTAGCAGCAGGTGGTGCCGGTTTCGGCCAATGCGATCGCATCGGCGGCCTCCAGGCGCGTGCCGATCGCCGCCAGCGCCTCGGGCGTGTCCGCCTGCAGGCCGAGGTGGGCGATGCCGGTGTCGCCGGCCCTGCCGCTGGAGATCGCGAAGTTCAGGCGCGGATCGTCGAGCATCCACTTGGCGTAGTCGGGCTTGTGCACGCTCGGGTCGGTGCCGAACAGCTGCGTGTAGAAGCGCAGGCTGGCTTCGAGGTCGGCGACGTGGACGTGGACGTGGAATCGGTGCGCGGTCATGGCGATGGCTCCTTGGGGGTGGGGCTGCAGGCAGCGGGCAGGTCGCGGCCGGAGTCGCCGCAAGCGACTCCGGCGCAGCAGTTTTCGGTGAGGTAGGCGAGCAGTGCGTTCATCTGCGCGTATTCGGCGGTGACCCGGATCACCCGGCCTTCGCGCGCATCGCGCACCAGGCCGGCGCGGCGCAGCACGTTGAGGTGGGCGCTGAGCGTGGCGGGGGGCAGGTCGAGGCGTTCGCGCAGCTCGCCGACGGGCAAGCCGTCCGGCCCGGCCTGGACCAGGGCACGGAATGCGGCCAGGCGGCTGGGTTGGCCAAGGGCGCTGAGTGCTGCCAGGGCGATGTCCGTCTTCATTATTCCATCCTTCCAGAAATATGGAACATAGTCAAGACCGCCACCGTGCCCGCTACCATCGCGCCATGACCGCAGACCTGCTCACCGTCGTCGTTGCCGCCTTCAACGAGGCCGAGGCCCTGCCCGTGCTGCATCCGCGGCTGGCCGCGGTGCTGGATGGGCTGCGTGGCGATGGTGTCGATGGCCGCGTGCTCTACGTCGACGACGGCAGCAGCGACGGTACCTGGGCGGCATTGCAGCGGATCGCCGCCGCCGATCCACGGGTGTCGTTGCTGCGGCTGTCGCGCAATTTCGGCAAGGAGGCGGCGCTGACCGCGGGCCTGGACCGGGTCGATGCCGGCGCAGCGCTGATCCTCGACGCCGACGCCCAGGACCCGCCGGAGCTGATCCCGCAGTTCGTGGCCAAGTGGCGCGAAGGCTTTGATGACGTCCATGGCACGCGCATCGCCCGCGATGGCGAGGGGCTGCTCAAGCGCGGCACGGCGCACGTGTTCTATCGACTGATCGGGCGGCTGTCGAAGACCCCGATCCCGGAGGACACCGGCGACTTCCGCCTGCTGTCGCCGCGCGCGCTGGCCGCGCTGCGGCAACTGCGCGAACGCCACCGCTTCATGAAGGGCCTGTTCGGCTGGGTCGGCTTCGAGCGGGTCGCCATCGCGTACCAGCGCGACGCACGGATCGCCGGCCGCAGCAAGTTCAATTTCTGGAAGCTGTGGAATTTCGCGCTCGAGGGCATCACCAGCTTCAGCACCGCGCCGCTGCGGCTGGCGACCTACCTGGGCGTGCTGACCGCGCTTCTGGCGTTCGTCTATGCGCTGTGGATCATCGGCAAGGCGCTGCTGTGGGGCGATCCGGTCGCCGGCTGGCCGACCATGATGTCGGTGATCCTGTTCCTGGGAGGCACGCAGCTGGTGGCGCTGGGCCTGATCGGCGAATACCTCGGCCGGCTGTACATGGAGTCCAAGCAGCGTCCGCTGTACCTGGTCGATGCCTGGCGGCCGGCGGCGGGAGTATCCTCGCGACAGCCCCCTGTCGAAGGAGATGGCAATGCGCACCGTGAGGCAATTGCTCGAAGCCAAGGCGCCTGAAGTCTTCGCCATCGGGCCGGATGCGCCGGTGGTGGATGCGATCCGGCTGATGGCCGAGAAACGCATCGGCGCGCTGCTGGTGATGCAGGCCGGCAGCCTGGTCGGGATCGTTTCCGAGCGCGACTACGCGCGCAAGATCGTGCTGCAGGGGCGCTCGTCCAAGGACACCCCGGTGCGCGACATCATGACCACCGAGGTGGTCAGCGTCGGCCTGGGCGACAGTGCCGACCGCTGCATGCAGCTGGTGACGGACCGTCGCATCCGCCACCTGCCGGTGCTCGACGGCGCCAACGTGCTCGGCGTGGTCTCGATCGGCGACCTGGTCAAGGCGGTGATCGAGGACCAGCAACTGGAACTGGACCAGTTGCAGCGTTACATCGCCAGCTGAGCTGTGCAGGAGCGCCGTGCAGGCGCGAGCTGTTCCCTGCAAAAGCTCGCGCCTGCAAGGCGCTCCTACCCATCCCGAACGGATGGCGATGACGGGTCGGTGGGCTGCACGGACGGCCAGTACGCCGGCTATTTCGCGTATTTGCCGCCGCAGCCGGAATCCTCGCCCGGCCCGAGTTCCAGCGTCGCCAGCAACGCCGCCGGCGGCGCGATGCTGCCCAGCACCAGCGCGATCGCCCCGCGCAGGCCGACGCGGGCATAGTCCGGGTGGATGTCCGGATCCTTGAACGTTCCCTCGACGATCAGCGGCGAGCGGAACACCAGCAGGCTGCGGTCCTTCGGCCGCGGCCGCAGCTTCAGCCGCAGCGTCTCGTCCTTCAGGCTGATCGCGCCTTCGCCGACGATGATCGTGTCGGCGGTATCGAAGGCCAGCGCGCGGCTCGTCATCACCCCGTCCTTGACCGCGAAGTCGCCGAACGCGCAGCGGATCGGTACCTTGCGGTCGCCGCGCACCAGGAATTTCAGCGCCTCGGCGACGTCCAGCCCGGCGTATTCCATCAGCAGGTTGCTCACCTGCCCGCGGCCCATGCCGAGCGCGGCGCTGCCATCGCTGCTGCCGAGCATCTTCGCGATCGAGTTGCCGGTTCCGCTGAGGGCGATCTTGCCGCCGACCTTGCCGATCGCGTCCTGCGCCAGCTTCACGTCGGGCAGCAGCGGCGCGAGGTTGAGGCCGCGCGCGGAGATGTCCGCGCGGGTACGGATCGGCGACTCGCGCGCATCCATGCGGATGTCGGAACGGATGTCGCCGCCGGCGACCCCGAAGTTGAGCGGCTTGAGCTGCAGCACGCCGTTTTCCAGCAGCAGGTGCGCATCCATGTCGTCGAGCGGCAGCTTCGGCGCGTCGATCCGGTGCGCCTTCCAGCGCACGTCGGCATCCATCGCGCGCAGCTTGTCGAGCTCGTACGGGGTGTCGGGCAACAGTTTCGCGCTGGCCCGTTGGCGCGCGGCCTGGGCGGCGAGCTCCGGATTGGTGCTTTCCTTGCCGCCGGCCTGGGGCGCGGCGCCGACGAAGCCGGCCAGGTCATCGAAGTCCAGCTTCCTGGACACCAGGTCGGCCCGCAGGAAAGGGCGTGCGCCACCGGTGGTGACGCTGGCGCTGCCAGCCAGGTCGCTGTCGCCGACCGTGCCGCTGAATCCATCGTAATGCCAGGTGGTGCGGCCATCCTCGATCCCGCGCGTCAGCCGCCCGTCGAGCGTGTATGGCGGCGTCGGCGGGGTGGCGATGCCGAGCAGCGGATAAAGGTCGGCGAGGTCCTTGCCGGCCAATGCCAGCTTGAGGTCGAAATCGCGCAGCCGCAGTGGATCGAGGAGGGTTCCGCGTGCGTGCGCCCGGGTGGCGCCCGCCTGCGCATGGGCGTCGATGCGATAGGGGCTCTGCGTATCGCGCAGGTCCAGCGGCGACTCCGCGCGTCCACGCACGCTGAAGCGGTTGCCCTGCCAACGGCCGCCGCCTTCGACCGCGATCGCAGGCGCGGTTTCGCCCTTGCCTTGCGCGGTGCTGTCGACGGCGACGTCGATGTCGGTCTTCGCCGCCGCATCGATGAAGCGCAGGCGGCCGTCGTCGATCCACAACCGCCGGAATTGCGGCTGCATGCCGCCGGGTTCGCCGAAGACCCAGTTGCCGACGCCCTTGGGTCCCTTTTCCAGGCGAAGGCGCGGCTTGGCGAGGTGGATGTCCGGTATCAGCACTTCGCGATGCAGCAGCAGCGGCCACACGGCGATGGCGAATTCGAGCCGGTCGGTGCTCGCCATCGTCGGGTCCTTCGACCAGGGCGCGTTGCCGAAGCTCAATGCGTCGGCGCGGATCGTGGTGATGCGCCCGAGGTCGACGTCCAGGTTGCCGCCAATCTCGAAACTGCGCCCGGTGCGCGCCTGGACCTGGCGCTCGATCGGGCCGCGGAACCAGTTCCAGTCCCACAGCACGACCAGGATCGCGATCGCGACCAGCAGCGCCGCCAGCAATGCCAGCCCGGGATGACGACGCAGTCCGGCCCATGCCCGGTGCGGAGCGAGGGGCGGTGCGCGGGTGTCCGGGTCCGTCATGCCGTCGGCGCAGCCGCCTATTGCGGCTGGCAGGTCAGCTCATTGGACTCGTCGCCCTGCGACAGGTGCGCGCCGCTGTCGCCGATGGCGAAGTACACGTCCGCGCCGGTGAACACCGGGGGGGCGCTGCCGGCCACCTTCGACAGGGTGACGTCGGGCCCGTCGGGCAGGTCCACCCGGGCGGTGTCGCCCATGATCGCGACGCTGGTGTTGCCGTCGCAGGCGTAGCGCATGGTGATGCCGCTGTCGTCGTTGCTGGCCGGTGCCGGCGCCGGCGTCACGGTGGCGGGCGGCGTGGCGTCGGCGGCGGTATCGTCGGCGGCGTCGCGATTGCAGCCGCCCAGCAGCAACACTGCGGCCAGCGGCAGGAAAGCGGAAAGGCGCATGGCAAAGCCTCTTGGGTGGACGGGATCGTCCGCCACCATCGCCATTGCCGGGTCAAGCGACGGTGAAGCCAAGGGCCGCGGTTCAGCGTGGGAGGACCATCAGCGGCAGCACCGCCAGGTAGTGGCAGGCGCTGCCGGTGATCACGAACAGGTGCCATACCGCATGCGAATAGGGCAGCGACGGCCGGTGGTAGAACACCGTGCCCGCGGTGTAGGCGATCCCGCCGGCCACCAGCCAGCGCAGGCTCCAGTCGTCCAGTGCGGCCATCAGCGGCCGGATCGCGAGCATGGCCAGCCAGCCCATGGCGACGTACAGCAGGGTCGACACCAGCTTGAACCGGCCGGTGAACCGGAGCTTGAACAGCACGCCCAGCGCGGCCAGCGACCAGATCGCCGCGAACAGCCACCAGCCGACATCGCCGCGCAAGGCGACCAGGGTGAACGGCGTGTAGGTGCCCGCGATCAGCAGGTAGATCGCGCAATGGTCCAACACCTTCAGCCGTGCCTTGGCATCGGGCCGGCGTGCGCAGTGGTACAGGGTGGAGGCGACGTACAGCAACAGCAGGCTGGTCGCGAACACGATCGCCGCGGCCAGGCGCCAATGATCGCCCTGCATGGCCGCCCGCAAGATCAGCGCCACGCCGCCGCCCAGCGCCGCGAGCGCGCCGACGCCGTGGGTCAACGCATTGGCGGCTTCCTGACGGTGCGATGATGCATGCATGTCGTCGGAGCATCCTCGTGGCGGCTGGAGCAAATGCTCCACCCAGGGTGCGTCGCGCGGCAAGGCCGCCGGATCAGCGGCCGCTGCCGGATGCGGTGCAGGCCATGGCAGGCGCGTCGCCATCATGCAGCTCGATGCGCGCGCCGTCGCGCAGCAGCGAGATGCGGTCGCCGACGTAAACGTCGCCACCGCCCCGGGACGCCGATTCGGCGCGCGGCAAGGTCGCGCTGCGGCCGCCGGGCCAGTGCAAGGTCACCTTGCCGGCGCCGTAGCTCGCCGACAAGGCAGTGCCGCCGGCGCACAGATACTGGATTGCTTCGCCGCTGGCGCGCGGTACGGCCGACGCGGGCCGCACGGGAGCGGAGGGTTCCGCAGCGCTTGGCACGGACGACTTGCCGGCGGCGGCCGGTGGCCCCCCGGCCGGTTGGCAGGCGGCGATGCCGAAGCACGACAGGCCTGCGGCCAGGATGCATTGCACGTTTGCCATCGGTGGCTCCGGCCAGCGCGGAGCGATCATGCTGGTAGCGCGGGCGTATGCATGCGGTGAGGGTTTCGCGCCAGCGTGCGCGTGCGCACGGCGGCCGGCCGCTCAGCCGATGTCGACCGCGTGCGCATGCTCTCGCGTCGCCAGGAACGCAACGCCGGGCGCGCGTTCCTGGGCGAGCTGCAGGTTGACGCGGGTCGGCGCCAGGTAGACCAGTTGGCCGGCGCCGTCGATGCCGAGGTTCATCGCGTTCTTCTCGCGGAATTCCTCGAGCTTGCGGGCGTCGTCGCAACGGATCCAGCGCGCGGTCGCCACCTGCACCGGCTCGAAGCTGGCGTCGACGCCGTATTCGTCCTTGAGCCGGTAGGCGACCACGTCGAACTGCAGGGTGCCGACCGCGCCGAGGACCAGGTCGTTGCTCATCAGCGGGCGGAAGAACTGGGTGGCCCCCTCCTCGCTGAGTTGCGCCAGGCCCTTCTGCAGCTGCTTGAGCTTGAGCGGATCGCGCAGGCGCGCGCGGCGGAACAGCTCGGGCGCGAAGTTCGGGATGCCGGTGAAGTGCAGCACCTCGCCCTCGCTGAAGCTGTCGCCGATCGAGATCGTGCCGTGGTTGTGGATCCCGATCACGTCGCCCGGCCATGCGGTCTCGACGATCTCCCGGTCCGAGGCCATGAAGGTCAGCGCGTTGGCAAGTTTCAGTTCCTTGCCGGTGCGGGTGTGCAGCGCCTTCATCCCGGCGGCGAACTTGCCCGAGCAGATGCGCATGAAGGCGACCCGGTCGCGGTGCTGCGGATCCATGTTGGCCTGGATCTTGAACACGAAGCCGGTCAGCTGCGGCTCCGACGGCGCGACCTCGCGGGTGGTGGTGGCGTGCGGTTGCGGCGGCGGCGCGTGCTCGACGAAGAAATCCAGCAGCAGCTGGACGCCGAAGTTGTTGACCGCCGAGCCGAAGAACACCGGGGTCTGCTCGCCGGCCAGGTATCTGGCCACGTCGAACGGATGCGAGGCGCCCTGCACGAGTTCCAGTTCGTCGCGCAGCTCGGCCAGCATCGGCGCGCCGATCCGCGCTTCGAGCATCGGGTCGTCGATCGAGGCGAAGATGGTCGAATCCTGGCGGGTGAAGTTGCGGCCGGGCTCGTACAGGTGCACTTCGCCGCTGACCAGGTGCACCACGCCCTTGAGGCGTTGGCCCATGCCGATCGGCCAGGTCACCGGTGCGCACTGGATGCCGAGCACCGATTCCACCTCGTCCAGCAGGTCGATCGGATTCCTGCCTTCGCGATCGAGCTTGTTGATGAAGGTCATGATCGGCGTGTCGCGCAGGCGGCACACCTCCATCAGCTTGATCGTGCGTTCCTCCACGCCCTTGGCGACGTCGATCACCATCAGCGCCGAGTCGACCGCGGTCAGCACGCGGTAGGTGTCCTCGCCGAAGTCGGCGTGGCCGGGGGTGTCGAGCAGGTTGACGATGCGGCCGGCGTAGGGGAACTGCATCACCGACGAGGTCACCGAGATGCCGCGCTCCTTCTCCAGCGCCATCCAGTCCGAGGTCGCGCTGCGCGTGGTCTTGCGCGACTTCACCGAGCCGGCCATCTGGATCGCGCCGCCGAACAGCAGCAGCTTTTCGGTCAGCGTGGTCTTGCCGGCATCTGGGTGCGAGATGATCGCGAAGGTGCGGCGGCGCGCGGCCTCTTGGGAAACATCGGACATGGTGGCGGCGCGCGGCAGGCGCGGGGATCGGCGGGGAAGGGCGCGATTATACGGGGCGCGGTCAGCGCCGGTCGCCGAAGCGCAGCGCGCCCCGCGGCCCGAGCATCCGGAACGGGATCGACTCCAGGCGCATGCCGCGGTTGACCTGGATCGCGAAGTGCAGGTGCGGGCCGGTGGTGAAGCCGGTGTTGCCCGACAGCCCGATCTGCTGCCCGGCCTGCACCCGCTGGCCGACGCGCACCATCACCCCCTCGGGCTTGAGGTGCGCGTAGAGCGCCATGGTGCCGTCGTCGTGCAGGATGCGGACGAAGTTGGCGCGGCCGCCGTATTTCTCGCGGTTGAGCCCGGCCTTGTCGAAATCGCTTTCCACCTGCATCACCACGCCGGCGCGAGCGGCGAGCACGGTGGTGCCGATGTCGGCGGCGAAATCGACCGCGTACAGGTTCTGCGGGTCGGTGTGGCTGAAGCTGCCGCCGTAGCCCTGGTCGACCTGCAGCGTGCGCTGGCGCAGCGGCAGCAGGTATTGGACGTCGCGCGGTTGCGCGGAGGGATCGCCGGGGATGCCGTCCAGGCGCAGCTCGAACTCGCCAGGCTGCGCGGGATCCAGCGCGCCGATCCGCGCCACCAGTGCGCTGCCATGCGCGGGCACGGTGGCGCGCGCGGGCAGCGCCGGGTCGCCGGCGACGTTGCGCTCGTGGCCGAAACGCAGCATCACCTCGATCGGTCCGGCCAGGGTGTTGTCGGCCCAGGCCATGTAGGCGCCGTTGTCGTTTTCCACCCGCAGCCGCACCATCGCCCCCGGCTGCGCCTGCACCGGGATCACCTTGACGTTCCTGGCCGCCGCCTTCGCGTCCGGCGGACTGTCGCCGTAGTGGACGACGCCGTTGCGGTCGGTCCACTTGTAGACCTTGCCCGCCTGCGCGGCGCCGGCCATGGCTGCCAGCGCGACGAGCAGCGCGGGCAGCAGGCGGGCGAGGGCCGGGCGCGGCAACACGGCGGTCAGTGCACGCAATCGGCCGGCAGGCCGAGGGTGGCCACGACGTCGCGCAGGTCGAATACGGAGACCGACTTGTCGTCGTGCACCGCGTACAGCGCGCCGCCGGGGAAGCGTTGCGTGGCGACGGCGTGCAACGCGACGCCGTCGGTGTGCGCGGTGACCTGGCCCTCGAAGCTGCCGCGCGGCTGCAGCGTGAGCCGGTCGAACAGGTGGAAGATGGTCAACGGCGCCAGCTGGTCGACCGCGATCCAGTAGCCGCCGCCGTCCGGGCAAGTCCACAGCGCCACGCCCTCGGCCTCGGCGCCGAAGGCGTCCTGCGGCAGGCTGTGGCCGGTGTAGCGGCCGCTGAAGGAATACTCGCGCAGGGTGGAGGCGTGGCGGGTGTCCTCGTCGGCGATCAGCAGGCGGTCGTTGGCCGGGTCGCCGGCGATCGACTCCACCATCCGCAGCGCGGTCTGCTCGCCGGTGTCGCCGAAGGAGCCGCCGTAATTGGCGCGCAGCCGGCCGGCCTGGTCGAATTGCACGCGGAAGCGGCGCACGCGCTGGTCGAGTTCGTTCCACGGCGGCACCACGTCGAACTTGCTGCCGTACATGAAGCTGTCGGTGATGTAGGCCTCGAGTTCGTCGGGTTCGGTCTCGTTGATCCAGATGCCGTACGGGCTGCGCAGGATGCCCTCGCCGAAGCTGCCGACCGGGGTGAAGCCGGGCAGCGTGAACACCTGCACGCGATGATTGTCGCGCTCGACCACGAACAGGTGGTCGCCGAACACGGCGATGCCGTTGGGGCGGTCGAACTGCCCGGGCGCGCTGCCTTCGCCGCCGACGGTGCGCAGCTGCCGACCGGTTTCGGCGTCGTAGACCACCAGCCGGTGGCTGGACTTGCCGGTGGCGATCAGCCAGGTGCTGCCGTCCTCGCCGGTCCAGGTGGCGAGCGAATCGAGTTCCTCGGCCGGGGTTTCGGCCGAGACCCAGGCCTCGGGGATGCTGCGGACGGCCGGCGCCGCGGCCTCCGCGGTGGCGGGAGGGGTGGATGTGGGCCGCTGCGGCGCGGAGTTGCAGGCGGCTAGGAGCAGGGTGGCGCCAAGGCCACCAAGAAGTCGTTTCAGCATGGGCGAAGTATGCGGGTATCGAAAAAAAATGCGATCTGAATCGTTCATCCGGCGTTCGCGCCAAGGGTTCTGCCAATCAATCGCTTCATCCAGATGAAGCGATTGACAAACCCTGCAGCCACTGGCAACCTGCGCCCATCCATCGAGACCGGCTGAGGGACAGGCCCGAAGACGCCGGGGCAACTGGATGGGGCGCAAGCCCCGTCGCGGTGCCAATTCCTGCGGGGACCTGTGCGTCCACCGGAAGATGGTTGCGATCCGCCTCCCTCCCGGGCGGGCCGTGGCTGCTGTGTTCCGGCGTTGCCCCGCGCGACTCGATGGCCCTTTCCCTCAGGAATGACGGCCATGAGCCTCGCCACCACAGCCGTGCGGCACGCCCCTCCCGGAATCCCCGCCCCCGCCTTCGCCCCGCCTGCCGGTCATGCCGGCGCTGCCGGCGCGCGGCGCGGCGCCGTGTCCTGCACCCTTGCGCTGCGCCATGCCGGCACGCGCCGGGTGGAGTTGCGCTACGAAACCAGCGGCGATGCGGCCCTGCCCGTGGTGCTGGTTGCCGGCGGCATTTCCGCCGACCGGCACGTCGCCGCCGGCCCCGGCTTCCCGCAGCCGGGTTGGTGGGACGCGCAAGTCGGCGCGGGCCGGGCCCTGGACCCCGCGCGGCATTGCCTCCTCGCCATCGACTGGCTCGGCGCCGACGGCACGCTCGACGCACCGATCGATCCGGCCGACCAGGCCGATGCGATCGCCACGGTGCTCGATGCGTTGCGCATCGATGTGCTGGCGGCATTCGTCGGCTGCTCCTACGGGGCGATGGTCGGGTTGCAGTTCGCGGCGCGGCACCCGGCGCGGCTGCAGCGGTTGCTGGCGATCAGCGGCACCGACCGCGCGCACCCCTACGCCAGCGCCTGGCGTGCGCTGCAGCGGCGCGCCCTGGCGCTGGGCGCGCTGCAGTGCGACGAGCGCGACGGCTTGGCGCTGGCACGGCAACTGGCGTTGCTGAGCTATCGCACCCCGGAGGAATTCGCGGCGCGCTTCGGCGCCGCGCAGGTGTCCGGCGGACGCGTGCGCGTGGCCGCCGAGGACTACCTCGACCATTGCGGCGACAAGTATGCGGCGCGCACCCCGGCGACCGCGTTCGCGCGGTTGTCGGAATCGATCGACCTGCAGGCGGTCGATCCCGGCACGATCCGCATCCCGGTGACCGTGGTCGCGGTGGCCGGGGACCGGCTGGTGCCGGTCGAGGACGCCTATCGCCTGGTGGAGCGCCTGCGCGGCGAGACCCGGTTGCGGGTGCTGCGCTCCCGCTACGGCCACGACGCCTTTCTCAAGGAAACCGACGCCGTCGCGGCGCTGCTGTGCGAAGCGCTGGCCGATATCGATGCCGGCACGGGCGTCGCCGGGTGTCGCGGAGCCACGGCATGAGCCGCCCCTCCACCTGCGCGGTGCGTGCCGGCATCGATCGCGACCCGGCCTTCGGCGCGGTGACGCCGCCGCTGGTGCTGTCGAGCAACTTCAGTTTCGCCGGCTTCGACGACAAGCGCCGCTACGACTACACCCGCAGCGGAAACCCGACCCGGGACCTGCTCGGCGAGGCGCTGGCGGAACTGGAAGGCGGCGCCGGTGGCGTGGTCACGGCCACCGGCATGGCCGCGATCACGCTGGTGCTCGGCGCGTTGCTGGAGCCGGGCGAGCGCATCGTGGTGCCGCACGACGGCTACGGCGGCAGCTGGCGGCTGTTCAATGCGCTGGCCGGCAAGGGCCACTTCGACCTGGTCACGGCCGATCTCGGCGACCCGGGTGCGCTGGCGACGGCGCTGTGCGGGCGGCCGGCGCTGGTGTGGATCGAGACGCCGTCCAATCCGCTGTTGCGGATCACCGACCTGCGCCTGGTGATCGAAGCGGCGCACGAGGCCGGTGCGTTGGCGGTGGTCGACAACACCTTCCTGTCGCCGGCGCTGCAGAATCCGATCGCGTTCGGCGCCGACATCGTGGTGCATTCGACCACCAAGTACATCAACGGCCACAGCGACGTGGTCGGTGGCGCGGTAGTGGCCCGGGATGCGGCGCTGCACGACCGGCTGGCGTGGTGGGCCAATTGCCTGGGCATCACCGGCGCGCCGTTCGACAGCTTCCTCACCCTGCGCGGCCTGCGCACGCTGGATGCGCGCCTTCGCGCGCACCAGGACAATGCGCGCGCGCTGGTGGCCCTGCTCGATGGCCATCCGGCGGTGCGCGCGCTGCATTACCCGGGACTGCCGTCGCATCCTGGCCATGCCATCGCCGCCCGCCAGCAGCATGGTTTCGGCGCGATGCTCGGGGTCGAGCTGGACGGCGGCGAGGCGGCCGTGCGCGCTTTCCTCGACGGCCTGCGGTACTTCACCCTGGCCGAGTCCCTGGGTGGCGTCGAAAGCCTGGTCGCCCATCCGGCGACGATGACGCACGCGGCGATGAGCCCGCAGGCGCGCGCGGTCGCGGGCATCGGCGATGGCCTGCTGCGGTTGTCGGTGGGAATCGAACACGCCGACGACCTGGTCGCCGACCTCACCGTCGCGCTGCAGCGGGTGCTGGCGCTGCCACCCGCGGGGCGCGATGCCGTGGTGGAAACGGTCGCGGCGCCATGAGCGCGGTAGCGCAGCCGCTGGTTGCCGCGGACCGCAGCGCGCGGCCGGCGCCCGCGCCGGCGCGGGTGGCCTTGCTCGGCACCGGCACCGTCGGCAGCGCCGTGTTGCAGCGACTGGCGCAATGGCGGGGCACCGACCTGGGCGACCGCCTGCGGCTGGTGCACGTCGCCAATTCCCGGCACGCCTGCAGCGATCGTTGCGGCCTCTCGCCGCGGACGGCAGCGCGGCAACTGCAGGCCGCCGGCCGGCGTGCCGAGCTGGATTCGGTGCGGCCGGCACTGGCCGGCCGGGGTCCGTGCATCGTGATCGATGCCACCGCCAGCGATGCGGTCGCCGCGCGGCATGCATCGTGGTTGGCGCAGGGCATCCACGTGGTCACTGCCTGCAAGCTCGGACGGGGCGCGTCGCTGCAACGCTGGCGCGAAATCCGTGCCGCCTGCGCGCACGGCGGCGGCCGCTATGGCGACAGCGCCACGGTCGGCGCCGGCTTGCCGCTGCTGCGCTCGATCCGCGGACTGCAGGCCGGAGGCGACCGCATCCACGCGATCGCCGGCGTGCTTTCGGGTTCGCTGGCGTGGCTGTTCCGCCATTACGACGGGCGGCGCCCGTTCTCGGGATTCGTGCGCGAGGCACGCGACGCTGGCTATACCGAGCCGGACCCGCGCGACGACCTGTCCGGCGAGGACGTGCGCCGCAAGCTGCTGATCCTGGCGCGGGCCGTGGGCATCGAGCTGGAAGCCGGGGCCGTGGAGGTGGATTCGCTGGTGCCGGCCGTGCTCGCAACGCTCGGTCGCGACGCCGTCGATGCCGCCTTGCCGCAACTCGATGCGCCGTTGCGCATGCGTCACGACGAGGCCCGCGGGCGCGGCGAGAAGCTGCATTTCGTGGCGCGGCTGGACTGCGACGGCGTTGGCGGCGCCGTGGCGCGCGTGGGCCTGGAATCGCTGCCGCCCGCGGATCCGCTGGCCGGAGGCGCCGGCACCGACAACCGGGTCGCGATCTGGTCGGACCGTTATCGCGAACAGCCGCTGCTGATCCAGGGTCCGGGCGCCGGCGCGCAGGTCACCGCGGCGGCACTTCTCGATGACGCGCTGGCGATCCTGCGCGGCATCGATCAGGCCGCGTTGGCGGCGAAGAACACCTCGATCGGTTGCGGGTGCCGGAACACGTAACCCTGCGCGTAGTCCACGCCCATCTTCCGCAGCAGGGCCAGTTGCGCCTCGGTCTGCGCCTGCTCGGCCACGGTGCGCTTGTCCAGGACGTGGGCGATGTCGGTGATCGCGCGGACCACCGCCTCGGCCAGCGGCGATTGCTCGAGGTCGCGGACGAAGCTGCCGTCGATCTTCAGGTAATCCACGTCCAGGTCCTGCAGGTAGCCGAAGGAGCAGAAGCCGGTGCCGAAGTCGTCCAGCGCGAAGCGGCAGCCGAGCTCGCGCATCCGCGCGATGAAACGTTGTGCGCGGGCGCGATCGCGGACCACGCTGGTCTCGGTGATCTCCAGGCACAGGCGTTCGGCCGGCACGCCGCTGCGGCGCAGGCGCGCGGCGAAGTAGTCGCTGAATTCCTCGTCCACCAGGGTCGCGCCGCCGAGGTTGATGCTGCAGTGCTCGACCATCGCCGCGGCGTCCGGGTGTTGTTCCAGCCAGTTGAGGGTGGCGTCGACGACGTAGCGATCCAGCCGCGGCCCGAGCCGGTAGCGTTCGGCGGCGGCGATCAGTTCGGCCGGCGCGCGCACGGCGCCGCCGGCGTCGGTCCAGCGCAGCAGGATCTCGAAGTGTCGCTGCGGCGCCCTTGGGGTGTTGAGGTCGACGATCGGCTGGCAGTAGAGCTCGAAGCGGCGCTCGTCCAGCGCCTCGCGCACCTGCAGCGCCGAGCGCATCGTCGCCGCGCGCACCTGCATTTCGTCGCTGTCGGGGGCGGCGGCGAGCATGCGGTTGCCGCCGAGTTCCTTGGCGGCGAAGCAGGCGGCATCGGCATGCGAGAGCAGGCTGTCGAAATCGACGTGCGGCGCACGGCCGCAGGCCAGGCCGATGCTTGCGGTGGTGGTCAGGACCTGCGCCTGCCACGGCACGCGCAAGGCATCGATCGCGGTCAACAGGCGCCGCGCGGTCGCGCTCGCCGCGCCGCGGGTGGCCGGCAACAGCGCCGCGAATTCGTCGCCGCCGGTACGCGCCACCAGCACCGTGCGGTCGAACTCGGCGGCGAACAGGTCGGCGACGCCACGGATCAGGATGTCGCCGGCGACATGGCTGGTGGCATCGTTGACCAGCTTGAAGTGGTCCAGGTCCAGGTACAGCAGCGCCAGTTCGCCTTCGCCGCCGGCCAGCCGCTCGCGCGCACGTTCCTCGAAGGTGCTGCGGTTGAGCAATCCGGTCAACGGGTCGCGGGTCGCGCGACGGTACAGCGCGACGGCGGTGCTGCGCTTCTCGTGGTTGGACACGCTCAGCATCACCGGGATCACCGAGATCAGGATCAGCAGCGACATCAGCACCGACGAGTCCAGCAGGGTGAGCGGGCGGGTGAACCCGCCGAGCCCGAGGCCGGTCACCAGGCTCAGGAACACCACCACCGCGACGGTCGCCAGCATCGCCAGGATCGGCGAGAAGCGGATCGCCGCCCACAACAGCAGGGCCAGCGGCAGGCTGACCAGGCCCAGCGCATACAGGTTGCCGCTGCGCCCGGCGATCCAGATCGCCGACAGGCACAGTGCCAGGATCGCCATCCACGCGATGCGTTCGCGCCGCGACGCCTCGCCGCCCCAGACGCGCATGCGCGGCGTGGCGCCCCCGCGCCCCAACAGCACCGACAGGCTCGGTGCCAGCGTGGTGATGCCGAGCACGTCGCCGAGCAGCCACAGCACCAGCGCGCGCCCGGAGTCGCCAGCCGGGATCATGCCCGCTTCGACCAGGCCGACAGTGCCGATCGTCGCGCTGACCAGGCCCAGCAGGATGCCGCCGCGCAGCAGCAGCAGGCCGTCGCCGATCTCCAGGTGCAGTTCGCGTCGCTGCCGGCGCACGTACCAGCCGGCCAGCAGCGTCGCCAGCGTGTTGCTGCCGATCGAATAGGGCAGGAATTCCGGCGGCACCGGCAGCACCAGGGCATGCATCAGGCCCATGGCCACGGGGACGATCGCCACCCAGCCCAGTCCGTAGCGCACGACCACGGCATAGCCGACGCCGGCGCTGGGCCAGAACAGGGTCACGTCCTCGGGGGTGCGCAGGTACAACGTGGCCAGCACCGCCCCGGCGAAATACAGCCCGGTCAGCAGCGCGAAGCGGCGGAACCTCTCCCCCGGGGCGGCCATCGCCGCAGTGTAAGCGCGAACCGGCCATGGCGGCACGCCGGGGCGACGTCCGCGGAGTCGGGGAGTGGCGGCCTCAGCACTCGATCACGTTGACCGCGAGCCCGCCGCGCGAGGTTTCCTTGTACTTGTCCTGCATGTCGCGGCCGGTGTCGCGCATGGTCTTGATGACCTTGTCCAGCGAGACCTTGTGCTTGCCGTCGCCGCGCAGCGCCATGCGCGAGGCGTTGATCGCCTTGACCGAACCCATCGCGTTGCGTTCGATGCAGGGAATCTGCACCAGGCCGCCGATCGGGTCGCAGGTCAGTCCCAGGTTGTGCTCCATGCCGATCTCGGCGGCGTTCTCGACCTGCGACATGCTGCCGCCGAGCGCCGCCGTCAGCCCGCCGGCCGCCATCGAGCAGGCGACGCCGACCTCGCCCTGGCAACCGACCTCGGCGCCGGAGATCGAGGCGTTCTCCTTGTAGAGGATGCCGATCGCGGCGGAGGTGAGCAGGAAATCGAAGATGCACTGTTCGCTCGCGCCCGGGATGAAGCGTTCGTAATAGTGCAGCACCGCCGGCATGATGCCGGCCGCGCCATTGGTCGGCGCGGTGACGACGCGCCCGCCGGCGGCGTTCTCCTCGTTGACCGCGAGCGCGAACAGGTTGACCCAGTCGAGCGTGGTCAGCGGATCGGACGCGGCCGCGTCGGGCTTGGCCGACAGCTCGGCATGCAGCAGCGGCGCCCGGCGCTGCACGTGCAGCCCCCCGGGCAAGGTGCCGCCCTCGCGGATGCCGCGCTGCACGCAGGACTGCATCGCCCGCCAGATCTCGCGCAACCCGGCGCGGATTTCGTCGGCACTGCGCCAGACCTGCTCGTTGGCGAACATCAACTGCGCGATCGTCAGGCCGCTTTGCTCGCACTGCGCCAGCAGTTCGGCGCCGCTGTTGAACGGGTACGGCAACGGCGTGGTGTCGGCGACGATGCGGTCTTCCGCGGCCTCGTCCTGGTTGACCACGAAGCCGCCGCCGACCGAGTAGTAGTCGCGGGTGGCGACCACCTCGCCGCTGGCGTCGTACGCGGTGAAACGCATGCCGTTGCTGTGGTACGGCAGCTTCTGCCGCTTGTTCATCGCCAGGTCGGTCTTCTCGTCGAAGGCGATCTCGCGGGTGCCCAGCAGGCGGACCTTCTTCTGCGATCGGATGCGCTCGAGCGCCGCGGGGATGAGGTCCGGGTCGATCAGGTTGGGCTGCTGGCCTTCCAGCCCCATCAGGATCGCCTTGTCGGTGCCGTGGCCGCGGCCGGTGAGGGCCAGCGAGCCGAATACTTCGGCGCGGACGCGTGCGACGCGGTCGAGGTCGCCGGCCTCGCGCAGCCAGTGGTCGACGAAGCGCGCGGCCGCGCGCATCGGCCCGACCGTATGCGAGGAGCTCGGACCGATGCCGATCTTGAACAGGTCGAAGGTGCTGACTGCCATGCGGCTATTCTATTCCGATGCCCGGATCGCGGTTCCTGCTGTTCCAGCGCGACGACTGCCACCTCTGCGACCTGGCGCTGGAGGTGCTGGCGGCGGCGCGGGCCCCGGCCTTCGACAGTGTGTTCATCGACGACGACCCGATGCTGGAACCCCGCTACGGCCAGCGCGTCCCGGTCTGGCGCGACGAAGTCCGCGGCCTCGAACTCGACTGGCCGTTCACTCCGGATACCCTCCGCAACTTCCTCGCCAGTCCGTAGCTACGCGTTTTGCGTAACTTCCCCCGGCCTGTGGGGAATATCCCGCCCTGAGCTCGTCGCGGCGGCTACGACAAGTGGGTGTTTGCGCTTCTGGTGGCAGAAACAGGCAAGCCTCCCAGATCGCGAGGTGGCGTGCAGGGGAAGCGTGGCCCCGCCGCTCCTTCCAGTCGTCCTGACTGATGTCGCTTCCGCGGCCATCCATGGCCGCTGCGGTTCCACGCTTCCCCTGCACGCCACCCCGGCCGGAGATACGGCGGCTTTTTTACCGTAGCGAAAAAGCTATCGCCGCTTACGCCGCCTTCGGGCGAATCAGCGCGGGGTGAGGAGCACTCGGGTGCTGATCGCGATCTCGTTCGGGATCAGGCTGGTGTCGGCCCAGTCGCCGCCGCCGACGTTGAAGTCGAGCCGTCGCACCGTAGCCTTGCCGGCCAGCACCGGCTGCGCGCCCGGGGTCCAGGTGAAGGTCAGTGTGACCGGCTTGTCGACGCCGTGCAGCGACAGCGTGCCGTCGGCGGCGTACCGGTTGCCGCCGAGGCTGCGGAACCCGGTCGCGCGATATTGCGCCTGCGGGAATTTCGCGCTGTCGAAGAAAGCTTCGCCGCGCAGTTCGCCGTCGTAGTCGGCATTGGCGGTGGTCGCGGTGGCCAGCGGGATGGTCACCTCGAGTCGTGCCGAGGCCAGGTCGCCCGGGTCGAAGCTCAGCCGGGTATCGAAACCGGGGAAGCGCCCGGAGAACGGCTCGCCCTGGTACATGCCGCCGAATGCCAGCGCCGAACCCGGCGCCTGCACGTAGTCGGCGGCGAACGCCGGCATCGCGACCAGCGCGAGCAATGCAACGCAAAGGGATTTACGCATCGGCAGGATCCTCGGATACGGGAACGCGCACCCAGCGCCGCGGCAGCATCCGCGCCAAGGTCGCGTCGCGCTGGAACAGGTGGTGCCAGAACGCCGCGGCCGCGTGCGCCAGCGACAGCCCGACCAGCGCCCAGAACAGCCATTCGTGCCAGTCCTCGCTGAGTTCGTGCAAGGCTTCGTCGTGCCCGACCAGCGGCGGCAGGTGCACCAGCCCGAACCACGGCAGCGGGAAGCCGGCGGCGGAATTCATCACCCAGCCGCTGACCGGCACCGCGAACAGCAGCAGGTACAAGCCGGCATGGGTGAGCGCGGCGGCGCGCCGTTGCCAGCCCGGGCCCGGCAGTTCGCGCGGCGCACCGGCGTACCAGCGCCACAGCAGCCGCAGCGCGACCAGCGCCAGGATGCCCAGGCCGATCGACTTGTGCAGGGCATAGACGCGGATCTTGTACGGCGTGTTGGGCAGGTCGGTCATGGTCAGGCCCAGGTAGGCCATCACCAGGATCAACACCACGACCAGCCAGTGCAGCGACTGGCTGACCACGCCCCAGCGATCGTCGGGATTCTTCATGCTCACGACGGCTTGTCCACGGTTCCAGGCTCGGGGGGCGGCGTCGGTTCGCTTTCGTCGGGTGGCGCTGGCGCGCTGTCGTCGGTGGGCGGCGGCACCGGGATTGCCTCGGGCGCGGGATGGGCGTCGATGGTGTCGAGCACATCGCCATCGCGCACCGCCTCGACCTCGATCCGCAATTCGACCTCGTCGCCGATCATGCTTTTCCAGGCGTCGATGCCGAAGTCGCTGCGCTTGAGCGTTGCGGTCGCGGAAAAACCGGCGGTGCGCCGGAACGGCGGCACCGGGTCGCGCCGGAGCTGGTTGAAGGTCACGTCCAGGCATTGATCGCGCGCGACCCCGTGCAGGGTCAGCGTGCCGCACACGCGGGCATGGGTCGGGTCGGCCTGTTCGATCCGGCTGGAAACGAAAGAGGCGGTCGGGAAGCGCGCGGTGTCGAGCATGTTGCCGGCGAGCACGGCGCGGTTCCAGCGCGCGTCACCCATGTCGGCCCGCGCCAGCGGCACTTCGACCTGCAGCCGCGCGCTGCTCCAGTCGTCCGGGTCGAACACCAGCATGCCGGTGCTGCCGGACACGGTGCCCAGCGCGGTCGAGAAACCGGCATGGCTGACCCCGAACAGCACCCGCGTGTGCACCGGATCGAGCCGGTAGCCCGCGGCCTGCGCCAGCAGCGGCGACGGCGACGCGAGCACGCCAAGCAGCAGCCAGGCGCCCGCCATCGGGCGTGGTCGCAGGCGTGGCGGCGTCGGCAGGCGGGGCGTCATGCCGCGATTCTAGGCCGGATCGGCTGAATCCCGCGCAGCAACCGCGGAACGCTGCGACTTGCGGGCGCCGACCGGGGTTGCGACCATGCCGGCGGGGACGTGCGCCGCGCAACGCGGCCGCAATGCAGGGGACTGCCATGTCGCGCATCGCATGGATGCTGTCGGGACTGTTGTGGCTGTGGGGGTCGCTGGCCTGGGCCGGGGTGCCGGAAACGCCGCGTTTCCGCCTGGTCGGCGTCGCCGAAGGCATGCCTTCGAGCAGCATCAACGTGGTCGCCCGCGACCATGCCGGTTATCTCTGGCTGGCGACGCCCGACGGACTGGCGCGTTACGACGGCGTCGGTTTCCGCATCTGGCGCAACGTCCCCGGCGATGCCGCTTCGCTGCCGGGCAACAACGTCCAGGCCCTGCACATCGACGCGCAGGACCGGATCTGGATCGCGACCGAGGCCGGCGGGCTCAGCGTGCTCGATGCGCAACGGCAACACTTCCGCCATTACCGCATGGCCGACGATCCGCGGATCGGCAGCGACGACACCTGGGCGATCGCCAGCCGCGACGGCGCGGTGTGGTTCGGCACCTACGGCGGCGGCCTGCATCGCCTCGACCGCGACGGCCGCATCACCCGCTACATGCCCGTCGACGCGGATCCGCGCAGCCTGCCGGCCGACACCGTGCTGACGCTGGCGTTCGATCCGCAGGGCAGCCTGTGGGTCGGCACCACGCGCGGCGTCGCGCGCTGGACCGGCAAGGACTTCGAGCGCGTCGCGCTGCCGGGCAGGCGGCCCGATCCGCTGGCGTTCTCGCTGACGGTCGACGGCGACGGGCTCTGGGCCGGCACCAGCACCGGGCCGTGGCGCCGCGGCGGCGACGGGCGCTGGGTGGCGCCGTCGTGGGCGCCGATGTTCGAGCAACCCAACGCGATGATGGCGCTGGCGCGCGACCGCGACGGGCAGTTCTGGATCGGCAGCCAGCGCGGGTTGTGGCGCACGCGCGCCGACGGCATCCCGGTGCCGGTGCATGAGAACGGCCCGGGCATCAACAAGGCGGTGGCGTCGCTGCTGCTGCAGCCCGATGGCGCGCTGTGGGCGCCGATCCCGGGCATCGGCCTGGGCTACCTGCGCGCCGACTGGCGCCAGCTGGCGCAGTTCGCGCGCAGCGACGACGGGCTTACCGGCGCGCTCTACCGCGGCGTCGCGCCGGCGTTGCACGGCGGCGTGTGGCTGGCCAGCAATGTCGGCGCACCGGAGCGGCTGGCCGCCGACGGCAGCGTCGAGCACCTGCCGCAGGCGACCATCGAAGCGCTGCAGGCGACCAAGCTCGCGGCCATCGTCGAAGACCCGCGTGGCACGCTCTGGGCCGGCGAGCGAAACGTATTGGTACGCATCGACGGCGACGGCCACGTCCAGCAGTGGAAGGCGAACGACGCGCTCGATCCGATCCTGCCCGGCGTCGACATCCTGCGGATCGCGCCCGACGGCAGCCTGTGGCTGTCGTCCAGCGGCGGCGGCGTGCAGCAGCGCGACAGCGACAGCGGCAAGGTGCTGCGCAGCCTGCCCGCCGACAGCCACGGCCTGGGCGGCGCCGACATCGAGGCGATGGAGTTCGCGCCCGGTGGAGGCTTGTGGATCGCAGGCGATCGCGGTGTTGCGTTCTGGCAAGCCGAGCGCGATCGCTTCGAACCGGTGCCTTCCATGGGCGACGGTCGCGTCTATGCGCTGTCCTTCGATGGCGCCGACACGCTCTGGCTGTCGCGCCTTACCGGGCTGGAACAATACCGGCGCGTGCGCGGCACCTGGCAGCGCAGCGCCGTGGCCGGGCCCGGCGAAGGCATCCCGGCCGTCGAAGCCGCGGGCATGGCCATCGATCGCGAGCATCGCGTCTGGCTGTCGACCACGCGCGGCCTGTTCCGCTGGAATCCGGCGGCACGCCACCTGCGCCGGTTCGGAGTCCAGGACGGGCTCAGCAGCCAGGAATTCGAGGCCCACGGCATCGCCCTGACCGATGCCGGCGTGCTGGCCGCCACCACGACCGATGGCGGTGTCGTCCTGGTCGACACCACGGCGCCGGACCCGGCACCGGCGCAGCCCGGCCTGCGCATCGACCAGGTCGCAGTGCGGCGCGAAGGCCGTTGGCAGCCGTTGCCCGCGGGCGCGATCGAGCTATCGCCGCAGATGCGCGAACTGCGCGTGCGCACGCGCCTGCTGGCGTATGCCGACCCGCTCGCCAACCGCTATGCCAGCCGATTGGAGGGCTACGACCGCGACTGGGTCGGCCAGGGGGCCAGCGGCGAGCGCATCTTCAGCGGCCTGCAGCCCGGCGATTACGTCCTGCACCTGCGCGCCAGCGATGCCGCGGGCAACCGTTCGCCCGAGCAGGTGCTGCGCTGGCGCGTGCTGCCGCCGTGGTGGCGCACGCCGTGGGCGCTGGCCGGATTGGCCGCGCTGGTCGGGTTGCTGCTGTGGTGGGCCGCCGCGGCCTATCGCGAGCGCCTGAAGCAGCGCCACGCGCTGCAATTGATCGCGCACGAACGCGAGCTCGCCGAGCAGGCCTCGCTGGCCAAGACCCGGTTCCTCGCCACCCTCGGCCACGAGGTGCGCACGCCGATGACGGGCGTGCTCGGCATGAGCGAACTGCTGCTGGGCACGCGGCTGGACGAACGCCAGCGCGGCTACACCGAATCCATCCGCCGCGCCGGCAACCACCTGTTGCGGCTGGTCAACGACGCGCTCGACCTGGCGCGGATCGAAGCCGGCAAGCTGGAGCTCGATGCGCAGCCTTTTGCCTTGCGCGCACTGCTCGCCGAGGTCGTTGCGCTGCAGGCGCCGGTGGCGCGGCAGAAAGGATTGCGTTTCGCGCAGCAGGTCGATGCGGACGTTCCCCAGGCCCTGCTCGGCGATGCGTTGCGGATCAAGCAGGTCCTGCTCAACCTGGTCGGCAACGCGATCAAGTTCACCGAGCATGGCGAAGTCGGCCTGGCGGTGGCCACGACGGCCGCCGCGCCTGGCGGCGTCCGCTTCGTCGTCAGCGACACCGGTCCCGGGCTCGACGAGGAGCAGAAGGCGCGCCTGTTCCAGCGCTTCGAGCAGGCCGAAGGCACGCGCACCACCGCGCGCTACGGCGGCAGCGGCCTGGGGCTCGCGATCAGCCAGGAGCTGGCCGCGGCGATGGGCGGGCGGATCGAAGTCGACAGCAGCCCGGGCGAGGGTGCCCGCTTCACGCTCGAGTTGCCGTTGCCGGCCGCCGATGCGGTCGTCCCGGTGGCGAACGCTGCCGTTCCGGCACCCGCTACCGCACGCGCGCTGGAATTGCTGCTGGTGGAGGACGACCCAACCGTGGCCGAAGTGATCGTCGGCCTGCTCCACGCCCAGGGCCATCGCGCGATCCATGCCGCACACGGGCTGGCGGCGCTGGGCGCGGTCGCGGGGGCGCATTTCGACGTCGCGCTGCTCGACCTCGACCTGCCGGGCATGGATGGCCTGGCGCTGGCACGCGCGTTGCGCGCCCAGGGATTCGATGCGCCGCTGCTCGCGGTCACCGCGCGCGCCGACGCCGGGGCCGAACCGCAGGCGCGCGCGGCCGGTTTCGATGGTTTCCTGCGCAAGCCGCTGACCGGGGCGATGCTGGCCGAGGCGATCGAGCAGGCCGTTGCCGCGTCGCTGCCGGCCGATGCCTGAACCGCGCTATTCCGCCGCTGCAGGCGCTTGCGCGCGTGGCTCGGCCGCGGCGGCGTCGACCTCGTGCAGGAAGCCGATCACGCCCGCCATGTAGGTCGCCTGGTCGTCGTACATCGCCATGTGGCCGCCCTCCGGGCAGTACAGGTAACGGCCATCGGGCAGCAGTGCCGACATCTTTTCCATGAATGCCGGGTCCATGGTGTCGTGGCCGGCGCCGACCACCAGCGTCGGCACGGCGATTTCGTGCAGGTCGGCGGTGCGGTCCCAGTCGGCGAGGATGCCGCTCGCGCCCAGTTCGCTGGGGCCCTGCATCGGCACGTACACGGCCTTGTTCATATGCGCGAACGAGCGCAAGGCCGGCTCCGGCCACTGCGCCGCGGGCATGCGCAGGATGTGCTGCTCGTAGAAGGGCTGCAGCAGCGCCTCGTAGCGCGGATCGTCGTACCGCTTGGCCGCCTCCAGGGCCAGGATCTCCTTGAGCGCGGCCTGGTCCATCGCCGGCATCAGCACGTCGTGGGCGTAGCGGTTGTACGCCGGGATGCTCGACATCATGTTCGAGATCACCAGGCACTTGAGGTGCTGCTGGTACTTCAGCGCGTACTCGATCGCGAGGATCCCGCCCCAGGAATGCCCGAGCAGGCAGAAATCGTCGCGGTCCAGGCCCAGCGCCAGGCGCACCTGCTCGACTTCCTCGACGTAGCGCGCGGTCGAGAGCAGCGGCGCCATGTCCCCGGGCTGGTCGCTGTAGGCCGAGCCGAGCTGGTCGTAGTAGTAGTACTCGATGCCGGCGCCGGGGAACCAGCTGTCGAACGCCTCGAAGTACTCGTGGGTGGCGCCGGGGCCGCCATGCAGCAGCAGCACCTTGAGCGTCGGGTTGTTGCCGACGCGCTTGGTCCAGACCGTGAAGTCGCCGGCCGGGGTGTGGATCGGAATCATGCGCACGCCGCCGGAGAGGACGTCGTCGCGGCCGCTGTTGTCGAAATACCCGGACGGCTTGCCGTCCGGCTGCGCCGCGATCGCGACGCCGGAAAGCAGCAGGACCGCCAGCAGCAGCAATACCCTGGTCATCGCCCACTCCCCATGCCTGGCCTGGCTGGAGCCTAGTGGCGCCGCGTGGCCGGCGCAACCACGCCATGGCGACGCATGGCGGCGGTCGTGGCGCCGGATCCGTTTCCGGCGCTAGCGTGCGCTGTACGCGTGCACTTCATCCACCAGCACCGCCACGTGTTCCGGGTCCATGTCCGGCGACATGCCGTGGCCGAGGTTGAACACGTGGCCCTCGCGCGAACCGCCGTTGCCGGCGGCATGGCTGTCGAGCACGCTGCGCACCTGCGCGCGGATCGCATCGGGCGCGCCGTACAGGACCGCCGGGTCGAGGTTGCCCTGCAGCGCGACCTTGCCCTGCATGCGGCGCGCGGCGTCGCCGGCGTCGACCAGCCAGTCGACGCCGATGGCTTCGGCGCCGGAGTCCGCCAGCGCTTCCAGGTGCGCCGCGTTGCCCTTGCCGAACAGGATCAGCGGCGTGCGTTGCGCGCCCGCGCCGCGCGGCAGCTCGCGCGCGATGCGGACGAGGTAGGGCAACGAGAATTCGCGGTACATCGCCGGCGACAGCACGCCGCCCCAGGTGTCGAACACCTGCAGCGCCTGCGCGCCGGCCGCGCGCTGCGCGGACAGGTAGGCGACCACCGCATCGGTGTTGACCGACAGCAGCGCATGCAGCGCCTTCGGGTCGTTGAGCGCCATCGCCTTGATGCGGGCGTAATCCTTGCTGCCGCCGCCTTCGACCATGTAGCAGGCCAGCGTCCACGGGCTGCCGGAAAAACCGATCAGCGGGACCTTGCCCACGCCGTCACCAGTATCGAGTTCGCGGCGGATCGTGCGCACCGCGTCCATCACGTAGCGCAGTTCGGTTTCCATGTCCGGCACGCCGAGCCTGGCGATGTCGGCGGCGGTGCGCACCGGGCGCTCGAACTTCGGGCCTTCGCCGTCGGCGAAATGCAGGCCCAGTCCCATCGCGTCGGGAATGGTGAGGATGTCCGAAAACAGGATCGCGGCATCGAGCGGGAAGCGGCGCAGCGGCTGCAGGGTGACTTCGCAGGCCAGCTCCGGGTTCTTGGCCATCGCCAGGAAACTGCCGGCGCGCGCGCGGGTCGCACGGTATTCGGGCAGGTAGCGGCCGGCCTGGCGCATCAGCCAGACCGGGGTGCGGTCGACGGGTTCGCGACGCAGGGCGCGCAGCAGGCGGTCGTTGTTCAGGGGGGCTGGCAAATCGGTTCTCGCTGGCAGGTCTTCAGGACCGCGGTGTCGCGGTGGCGGGCTTTTCGCTCCTGCGCGTCCATGCGCTGGTTTCCATTCCGGCGCTTCCGCGCAGGGCATTCAGTTCGCCGCTTCCGCGCAGGGTTCTCATTTCGGCGCTTCCGCGCCCTGGGCGAACATCAGCTGGAAACCCTTCTTCAACTGCAGGTCGCGGGCATGCTCGAACGCGGCCTGGGCGCTGGCCTGGTCGAGGTACTGCTCGCGGCGCAGGGTGCTGCGGCCGCCGATCTGCCCGGTTTCGCGGACCAGCGTCCAGCCGCCCAGCAGGTCGGGCTCGAGCATCAGTTGCACGAAGCGCGGGGCTTCGCGGCCGTCGGGGCGTTGTTGCAGCAGCATGCGCATGGCCGGCCATTGTAGCCGCGGCGCGGCTCGCGGCCGCGCGGTTCAGGAGGGGCGCAGCACGCCCAGCACGGCCTCGTCGGGGACGTCGGCGACCAGTTGCGCGGCACCGGGGCCTTTCCACAGGACGAAGCGCAGGCCGGTCGCGGCGGCCTTCTTGTCCAGGCGCATGCGTGCGAGCAGGGCTTCGGCGGCCAGTCCAGGCGGCACTGCGGACGGCAGCCCGAAACGGTCGAGCAACCCACGCAGGCGTTCGGCGTCGGCTGCCGTGCCGAGCCCGAGCACGGTGGACAGGCGCGCGGCCAGCAGCATGCCGGCGGCGACCGCCTCGCCATGGTTCATGCCCTCGCCGCCGGCGCCGGCGTAGCCCTGCTCGGCCTCGATCGCGTGCGCGAAGGTGTGGCCGAAGTTGAGCAGCGCGCGCTCGCCGTGCTCGCGCGGGTCGCGGGCGACGATCGCGGCCTTGTGCGCGCAGCTGCGGGCGATGGCTTCGGCCAGGGCGGCGTCGTCGCGCGCCAGCAGCGCGTCGGCATGGGCATCGAGCCAGTCCAGGAACGGCGCGTCCATGATCGCGCCGTACTTGATCACCTCGGCGAGGCCGGCGCGCAGTTCGCGCCCGGGCAGGGTGCGCAGGGTCGTGGTATCGGCGAATACCGCGCGCGGCGGGTGGAACGCGCCGACCAGGTTCTTGCCCTGCGCCAGGTCGATCGCGGTCTTGCCGCCGACCGAGGAATCGACCATGGCCAGCAGCGTGGTCGGCAGCTGCACCACGTCGATGCCGCGCATCCAGCAGGCGGCGGCGAAACCGGCGAGGTCGCCGACCACGCCGCCGCCCAGCGCGAACACGCAGGCGTCGCGCGTGGCCCGGATGTCGGCCAGTTCGCGCAGCAGCTCGGCAAAACCGCCCAGCGACTTCGACGCCTCGCCGGCGGCGATGCAGCTGACCACGACCTGCGCCCGGGTATGCGGCGCCAGTGCCGCGACGACGCGCGCGGCATACAGCGGCCCGACCTGGCTGTCGCTGACCAGCAGCACGTGGCGGCCGCGGACGTGCGCGGCCAGCGCGACGCCGTCGTCGAGCAGTCCCGGGCCGATGCGGATGGCATAGGGGGGCGTGCCGCCGACCTCGATCGTCTGCACCGAGGCGTTCATGCCGATCCCCGGTTATTGGTCGGTGGTTTGCACGTTGCAGCGGCATCGACAGGCAACGCGTCGCCGCGCTGCCAGCGCTCGCGCAGCAGCGTGCCCAGTGCGCAGGCGGCATCGCTGGCGGCCAGGCCGTCGGTGTCGAAGGCGAGGTCGGCGACCTCGGCATACAGCGGCGCGCGTTCGAGCGCGAGCTGCCGCAACACGTCTTCGCGGTCGGCGCGTTGCAGCAGGGGCCGGGTGCGGTCGCGCGCCAGCCGTTCCAGTTGCGCCGCCACCCCGACCTGCAGCCAGACCACGAAACCGCGCTCGCGCAGGCGGCTGCGGTTGCCGGGATCGAGCACCGCGCCGCCGCCGGTGGCGATCAACTGGCCGCTGCCGGCCAGCAAGGCCGCCAGCGCCGCGCTCTCGCGGGCGCGGAAACCGGCCTCGCCCTCGCAGTCGAAGATGGTGCCGACGCTGGCGCCGGTGCGCAGCTCGATGTCGCGGTCGGCGTCGGCGAAACGCAGCCCGAGACGCTCGGCCAGGCGCTTGCCGATCGAGCTCTTGCCGGCGCCCATCGGGCCGACCAGCACCAGGTTGGGGGCATGCGTCATGGCCGCGATGCTAGCAGCGGCATCGCGCCCGCGCCCGCCCGGCTAGCACCTGCTTAACAGGCGGGCGGCTAGGCTGCGGCTGCGGCGGGTGTCCGCCGGTCCATGGAGAAGGTCATGTCGGTCGCCAAGATCATCGAGCTCAATGCCGCGTCCAAATCCAGCATGGAGGATGCGGTCAAGGTCGGGTTGAAGAAATGCTCGGAGTCGGTGAAGAACATCAAGGGCGCCTGGGTCAACGAGATCAAGGTCGTCACCGACGACGGCGGCAACGTCACCGAATGGCGGGTCAACCTGCGGGTTTCGTTCGTGGTGCAGTAAGCACGACGCAGGCGCGGCGGCGGGCAGGCCCCGCCGTCCGCCGCCGCCGCCCCGCCCCGCGCGCACGGCACGGCACGGCAAGTACACTGCGCGTCGTCGGATGGCACCTGCCATCGCGCAGGAGCAGGCATGGCGTTGCGGATCGCGCTCGCGCAATTCGATTTCCCGGTCGGCGCCGTGGCGGACAACGCCGGGCGGATCGCCACGCTGGTGGCGCAGGCGCGCGATGAATTCGGCGCCGGCCTGGTGCTGTTCCCGGAACTGGCGCTGTCGGGCTATCCGCCGGAAGACCTGCTGCTGCGGCCGTCGTTCCTCGCCGATTGCGAGGCCGCGTTGCAGCGAATCGCCGCCGCCACCCGCGGCATCGTCGCCGTGGTCGGCTGGCCGCAGGCGGCCGGCGCGGTGGTCTACAACGCCGCCAGCGTACTGCGCGACGGTCGCGTCGAGGCCACCTACCGCAAGCGCGAGTTGCCGAACTACGCCGTGTTCGACGAGCGCCGCTATTTCGATGTCGACCCCGATGGCGGGCCGTGCGTATTCGAGGTCGATGGCGTGCGCGTGGGCCTGGTGATCTGCGAGGACCTGTGGTTCCCGGAGCCGCTGGCGCAGGCCGCCGCGGCGGGCGCGCAGCTGGTGCTGGTGCCGAACGCCTCGCCGTTCGAGCGCGACAAGCACGCGCAGCGCGATGCCCTGCTGGCGCAGCGCGTCGCCGAGACCCGGGTCGACGGCCCCGGCACCGCGCTGGCCTACCTCAACATGGTCGGCGGGCAGGATGCGCTGGTGTTCGACGGCGCCTCGGTGCTCGCCGACGGCGACGGCATCGTCCACCCGGCGGCCGCGGCCTTCCTCGACGACTGGCTGGTCGCGGATTTCGATCCCGGGTCGCGCCGCTTCGACGCGGTGCGATGGGTGGTGGACGGCGACGAGAGCCGCGATGCGCTGGCCTGGCGCGCGGTGGTCCGCGGCACCGGCGACTACTGCCGCAAGAACGGCTTCGACAAGGCCTGGCTGGGCCTGTCCGGCGGCATCGATTCGTCGCTGGTGCTGGCGATCGCGGTCGATGCGCTCGGCGCCGACAACGTCACCGCGGTGCGGATGCCGTCGCGCTTCACCGCCGACCTCAGCAACGACCTGGCCGCGGAGCAGTGCGCGGCGCTGGGCGTGCGCCTGCTGGAACTGCCGATCGAAATGCCGTTCCAGGGGTACCTGGACACCCTGGCCGCGACCTTTGCCGGCCGGCCGGACGACGCCACCGAGGAGAACCTGCAGTCGCGCACCCGCGGCGCGCTGCTGATGGCGCTGTCCAACAAGTTCGGCGGCCTGCTGCTGACCACCGGCAACAAGAGCGAGTACGCGGTCGGCTATGCCACGATCTACGGCGACATGTGCGGCGGCTACGCGCCGATCAAGGACCTGTACAAGACCGAGGTGTTCGCGCTGGCGCGCTGGCGCAACACGGTCGGCGGCAGCGCGCCGCACGGCGGCCAGGTGATCCCGCAGGCGGTGATCGAGCGCGCGCCGTCGGCGGAATTGCGCGAGAACCAGACCGACCAGGATTCGCTGCCGGCCTACGACGTGCTGGATGCGATCCTGCTGCGCCACGTCGACCAGGAACAGTCGCGCGCCGAGATCGTCGCGGCCGGCTTCGATGCGGAGATCGTCGACAAGGTGCTGCGGCTGGTGCGTACCAGCGAGTGGAAGCGGCACCAGGCGGCGCCGGGCCCGAAGGTGTCGCGGCGCGCGTTCGGGCGCGAGCGGCGCTATCCGATCAGCAACGGCTATCGCGAGTAGATCGACGGCGCCGGGCCGGAGGCGCGGCACGCATTCCGGCGCGACGCGGCTGTCCGATCGTGAAGAACGGCCGCCCAGCCCGGGCCGGACGGATATCCGGATGCCGGTGCTCGCTGGACCTGTGTCCACTCCCTTCCGCTGAACGGTGTCCCTTTCGCCATCGCCCGGATGTAGTCTGGCCACCGCCGATCCGCCGCGTGCGGCGTCGTGCCGCGGATCCGCGGCGGAGCTGGCGGGAGGCCTGTCATGCGGCTATTCATGACTGCATTGGGCACGTTGCTCGCACTCGCCGGCACGGCGCGGTTGGCGCCCGGGGACCTGGATCCGTCCTTCGGGCTCGGCGGCCGGGTGTTGACCGATATCGACTTCAGCACCGACATCGCCTACGCCGTCGCGATGCAGGCCGACGGAAAGCTCGTGGTCGTCGGCACGACCTACAAGAACAACGACTACTCCGGCGAGGACTTCGCGGTCGTGCGTTACAACGCGGACGGTTCGCCCGATCCGGGTTTCGGCTCGGATGGCCGCGTGACGACGGACTTCCCCGGGCTCGCCGCCGTCGCCTCGGCGGTGCTGGTGCAGCCCGACGGCAAGATCCTCGTCGCCGGCGGCGCATTCCCGCTGTTCACGTTCCTCGGCAACTTCGAGCTTGCGCGCTACAACCCGGACGGATCGCTCGACGCCGCTTTCGGCGACAACGGCATCGTCACGACCCGATTTCCGCACGGCAGCTACGCGTTCGCGCTGGCATTGCAGCCCGATGGCGGGATCGTCGCGGCGGGCACCGATTTCGTCGACTTCTCGAGCGATGCTTCGTCCGACACGGATTTCGCGCTCGCGCGCTACCATCCGGATGGATCGCCCGACCTGGGCTTCGGCAGCGGCGGCCAGGTGTCGACCGACTTCGAGGGGCTGAACGACGATGCTTTCGTCGCACTGATCCGGCCCGATGGCCGCATCGTCCTGGTCGGCTCGGCGCGCGATCCGCTGAGCGATTACGATTTCGCCGCGGCGCGCTACCTGCCCGACGGCCGGCTCGACCGCACGTTCGGCGTGCGCGGCAGGATACGCACCGATTTCGGCGCCGACCGCTTCGACCGCGCGCGCGCGGCCGTGCTGCAGGCGGACGGCCGCATCGTCGCCGCGGGCTTCGCCACCACTCCGGGCGGCGCCGCGAACTTCGCCGTCGCGCGCTACGGTGCGAACGGCGCGCGCGACCCGGGTTTCAGTGGCGACGGCCTGAAGCAGCTCACTTTCGACAGTTGCTGCCAGTCCGCCTACAGCGTATTGCTGCAGGGCGACGGCAGGATCGTGCTGGTCGGTTACCCCAACAGCGAATCCTCCGATTCGGATTTCCTGCTGGCGAGGCTGAACCCGAACGGCGTGCTGGACCCGGCGTTCGGAAGCGGAGGCCGCGTGCGCACATCGTTCGGCGACCTCAACGGCGGCGCGAACGGCGCCTGCCTGCAACCCGACGGCAGGATCGTGGCGGTCGGTTTCCAGGCCATGGCGACGGCGAGGGGTGCGCAGTTCGCGCTGGCTCGGTACCAGGCCCGATAGCACCGTTTATCGGTGTGCTGTCGCGAGCAAAGCAAAACGCCGCCCATCGGCGGCGTTTGCAAAGGCAGGTTGCGAGCGATCAATCGTGGTCGAGGGCCGACCTGTCGCCCGCGAACGGATTGAGCCGGCGCAGCGACGAGGGGTAGTCCGGCCAGTCGCCGCTCAGCCATGGGTGCTGCGGATCGTTCTGCTGCAGCACCCGCCTGGCGTCGGCGGCCAGGGTCGTGTTGCCAAGCCGGGTGTAGGCCTCGCCGAGGATCGCGACCGCGTCGTTCTGGTATTCGCTCTGCGGATAGGTCTCGAGCATGTACTTGGCGCGGTCCGCCGCCGCCACCCAGGCGCCGCGGCGCAGGTAGTACAGCGCGACATCGAGCTCGTGGCGGGCGAACATGTTTCGCAGCGCTGCCATGCGCTGGAGCGCGTCGGCCGCATAGCGGCTGTTGGGGTAGCGCTCGGTGACGATCTTGAAGTCGTTGTAGGCCTGCTGCGGGGTCGCCAGGTCGCGGCGGCTGGCGTCCAGGGTCCACACCTTCTGCAGGAACACGGTGTCGCGGTTGGAGTTCACCAGGCCCCGCAGGTAGTACATGTAGACCGTGTTGCGATGGGTCGGGTAGGTGCGGATGAAGCGGTCGATGGTGGAGATGGCGTCGTCGTTCTTGCCCGACTTGAACTGCGCGTAGGCGGTCTCGACCAGCGCCTGCTCGGTGTAGGGGCCGTACGGGTATTGCGCGACCAGGCGCTTGTAGATGGTCAGCGCGCTGCTCCAGTCCCCGTCCATGACCTGTTCGTGGCCCTTCTGGTAGAGCTCGGCGACCGGCACGCCCTCGTTGGCGTCGCCGTCCTTGAACATGCCCTTGAGGCGGGCGCAGCCGGAGGTGCCGAGCACGGCCACGAGCAGCAGCAGCAGCACGGGGCGCAGGAGTGAACGTGGGGTCATGGGGCAGGACTGAAGGCGCCGGGGGCACGAAGGACGGATAATAGCAGCGCCGCCGCGCCCCGCGCGCCCGGATCCTCGACACCCTACCCTTGACGCCAGCAGGCCCGCGCCGCATGCCCCACGACCACGACGACCCTGCCCACGCCGGACGCGCCGCGCCGCGCCGCGCCCGGGTCCCGGAAACGTCCGCCGGGCGCCGCTTCGATGCGGTGCTGGCGGAGCTGTTCCCGGAATTCTCGCGTTCGCGCCTGGCGGCCTGGATCAAGTCCGGCGACGCACTCCTCGATGGCCGCCCGCTGCGCCCGCGCGATCCGGTGCGCGGCGGCGAGGAGGTCCTGCTCACGGCGGTGCTGGAGACGCAGACCCGTGCCGAGGCCGAGGACATCCCGCTCGGGATCCTGTACGAGGACAGCGAGGTCTTCGTGATCGACAAGCCGGCCGGGCTGGTGGTGCACCCGGGCGCCGGCAATCCGACCGGCACCCTGGTCAATGCGTTGCTGCACCGCGACCCGACCCTGGCGACGCTGCCGCGGGCCGGGATCGTGCATCGCCTCGACAAGGACACCTCGGGGGTCATGGTGGTCGCGCGCACGCTGCCGGCGCACACCGCGCTGGGGGCGCAGCTGTCGGCGCGCGCGGTGCACCGGCAGTACCTCGCGGTGGTGGTCGGCGCGCTGGTCAGCGGCGGCACCGCGAGCACCGCGATCGATCGCCACCCGCGCGACCGCATCCGCATGGCGGTGCGCGAGGACGGCCGCGATGCCGTCACCCATTACCGCCTGCGCGAACGTTTCCGCGCGCATACCGCGCTCGAATGCAGGCTGGAAACCGGCCGCACCCACCAGATCCGCGTGCACATGGCGCACCTCAGGCACCCGATCGTCGGCGACCCGATCTACGGGGGGCCGCTGAAGCTGCCGCGCGGCGCGTCCGACGCATTGATCGCCGTGCTGCGCGGTTTCAGGCGCCAGGCGTTGCACGCCGAGACGCTGGAATTCATCCATCCGGCCAGCGGCGAGCCGTTGCGCGCGAGCGCGCCGCTGCCCGCGGACATGCAGCAGCTGCTGCAGGCGCTGCGCGCCGATGCCGCCGCGCATGCGGAAAGCGCGCGACGGTGAGCGCGATCCTCGCCGCCGACTGGCCGGCGCCGCCGGGCGTGGTCGCGTTCACCACGCTGCGCAACGGCGCCGGGGTTTCGGCGGCGCCCTTCGACCGTTTCAACCTGGGCGCGCGTTGCGGCGACACGCCCGACGCCGTCGCCGGCAACCGCGCGGAACTGTCGCGGCGCTACGGGCTGCCGTCGCCGCCGCGCTGGCTGCGGCAGGTGCACGGCACCGCCGTCGCGATCGAACCGGGCGACGACGAACCCCAGGCCGATGCCGCGGTCGCGCGCACGCCCGGTACCGTACTGGCGATCCTCACCGCCGACTGCCTGCCGGTGGTGTTCGCCGCCGCCGACGGCAATGAAGTCGCTGCCGCGCACGCCGGCTGGCGCGGACTGGCCGCTGGCGTGCTGGAAGCGACGATAGCCGCCATGCACGCGCAGCCGGAGCACTTGCTGGCCTGGCTCGGGCCTTGCGCCGGACCGCAGGCCTACGAGGTCGGGCAGGAAGTCTTCGATGCCTTCGTCGCGCGCGACCCGCTGGCCGGCGCCGCGTTCGTCGCCACCCGTCCCGGGCATTGGCACGTCGACCTGCATGCGCTGGCCCGGCAACGCCTGCTCGCCGCCGGCGTGGCGCGCGTGCATGGCGGTGGCCTGTGCACGATTTCCGATCCGCGACGCTTCTATTCCCATCGCCGCGACCAGCGCACGGGACGCATGGCGACCCTGGTCTGGCACGGTCGCGCGTCCTGATTCATTCGATCCGCGTGTCGGTGGCGATCCAGTTGGTTTCCCAGGTCCTGCCGCCGTCATCGGAGAACGCCTGTTCGAAGTGGACGGTATTTTCGTCGATGGGGGAAACCACGAACCGAACAAGGATGGCGCGACCGTTGAATGTTTCCTGGTCATAGAACTCGCCACGGCCATTCCTGAATTCGCCGATCGTGGGCTGGCCCAGGGTTCCGGAGGCGGCGTTGGCGAAATTGAGGCTCCACTGGCGCGACTGCGGATCGTAGAGACGCAGGTTCAGGCCCTCGAAATGGCCGGCGGGCCCGTCCGCGACGAGTTCGACCAGGTTGGCGCGCCCGTTCCAGACCTTGCGGACCGTGGTGACCCCTTCGTATTCGGTCCACTGGGTCGATCCCGACAGCGGATGGACGAGGCGCTTCAGGTGCGTTTTCCACCTGCCGATCTCGAAATCGAAATCGCGTTGCCCATCGCGTGGGGCCGGGGTGGCCTGAGCGCCGGTCGTTTGCCGCGCCAGCGCCGGCACCGCCGGCGCCAGGGCCATCAGGCAGGCGCAGAGCGCAGGCGGCAGCAGTTGCATGCGGTTGGACATGGCACTCTCCGTTGCGGGTGATCTACCCCCGATCCTGGAGCCCGCCATGCCCAGCCACAAGAACGCACCCCAAGGTGCGTGCCTGCGATCCGCGCGGCGCAACCCGCTGGCTGACTGCCCGTTGACCGCCGCCTTTGCCGCGGTCGGCGGCAAGTGGAAGCTGACGATCGTCTACTGGCTCGCACGCCAGGAGCACCACTTCTCAGGCCTGTTGCGTCGGGTCGCGCCGATCTCGCACAAGGTGCTGACCGAGCAACTGCGTGAACTCGAAGCCGATGGCATCGTGGAGCGGGCGCCGCAGGGCCCGGTCCCGGCAGCGGTGCGCTATTCCTTGACCGCGTATGGCTGCACGGTGTTGCCGCTGGTGGAGGCTGCGCGTACCTGGGGGCTTGGGCACCTGCAGCGCGGGCAGCCGGAAAACCCTGGCTCGGTGTTCGCGCCCAGTTGCTCCGCGACGATCGGAACCAGCGGTCAAGCGCCTGCCAGCGCAGCCAGGTAGTTGCGGCGCCAAGCGGTGATGTCGTGTGTGCGCAGCCTATCCATCATCGCCTGCCAGCGCTCCCGGCGTTCGTCCGCGCGCATGCGCATCGCGGTCGCGATCGCGTCGGCGACGCCATCCAGGTCGTAGGGATTCACCAGCAGCGCGCCGTCGAGCTCGCGCGCGGCGCCGGCGAAGGTCGACAGCACCAGCACGCCGGGGTCGTCCGGATCCTGGGCGGCGACGAATTCCTTGGCCACCAGGTTCATGCCGTCGCGCAACGGCGTCACCAGCCCGACCCGCGCCAAGCGGTAGAAGCCGGTGAGCGTAGGGTGCGTGTAGTTGCGGTTGACGTAGCGCACCGGCGTCCAGTCGGGCTCCGCGTGGGCGCCGTTGATGTGCCCGGCGAGTTGTTCGAGTTCCTCGCGCAGCGCGCGGTATTCGGCGACGTCGCCGCGCGACACCGGCGCGATCTGCAGGAAGGTGAGCTTGCCCAGCTGCTCCGGATGCCGCTGCAGGTAGCGCGCGAAGGCGCGGAAGCGTTCGGGCAGGCCCTTGGAATAGTCCAGCCGGTCGACGCCGATCGCCAGCGCGCGCCCGGACAGGCTGTCCTTCAGCCGCAACACGCTGGGCTTGTCGACCGCCTCGCGCGCCTGCTGCTCGATGTGCGCGGTGTCGATGCTGATCGGGAAGGCGCCGGCGTGCAGGCGGCGCCCGCCTTCGGTCTCCAGCACCCCGGGCGCCAGCACGTTGCCGCGGCCGAACAGGCGTACGTAATCCTGGAAGCGCTCGAGGTCGCGACTGGTCTGGAAGCCGACCAGGTCGTAGGCCGACAAGCCCTCGAACAGGCGGCCGTGCTGCGGCAGCGCCGCCAGCAGGTCGGAGGACGGCATCGGCACGTGCAGGAAGAAGCCGAGCCGGCAGCGCACGCCATGCTCGCGCAGCAATGCCGCCAGCGGGATCAGGTGGTAGTCGTGGATCCAGACCAGGTCGTCGTCGCGCAGCAGCGGCGCGAGCTTCTCCGCGAACAGGGCGTTGACGCGGCGGTAGGCGGCATAGGTCTCGCGGCTGTAGTCGACCAGGTCCATGCGGAAGTGCAGCAGCGGCCACAGCGAGCGGTTGGCGAAGCCGTTGTAGTAGTCGGCGTGGTCGCGCCGCGACAGGTCGATGGTGACGTAGCGGATGTTGCCGGCCTGCTGCTCGTGCAGCCTGCCGGAACGGATCGGGTCGATCTTGCCGCTCCAGCCGAACCACAGCCCACCGGTCTCCTCCAGCGCCGCCTGCAGCGCCACGGCCAGGCCGCCGGCGCGCGCCTCGCCCGGCAACGCGACGCGGTTGGAGACGATGACCAGCCGGCTCAAGCGCGATCTCCCGGCGCGGCGTTCATACCGCGCTCTGCCACGGCCGGCTCAGCGCCATCGCGGCGATGATCAGGCCGACGTGAGAGTAGGTCTGCGGGAAGTTGCCCCAGGCCTCGCCGCTGTCGAAGGCGAGGTCTTCCGACAGCAGGCCCAGCGGATTGCGCCGCGCCAGCACCTGCTCGAACAGTTCGCGCGCCTCGTCGCGGCGCCCGATCGCCGCCAGCGCGTCGATGTACCAGAAGGTGCAGATGGTGAAACTGGTTTCCGGCGCGCCGAAGTCGTCCGGCGCGATGTAGCGGAACAGGCCGTGGCCGCGCTTGAGGTCGCGCCCGATCGCATCGACCGTGGCGACGAAGCGCGGGTCGCGCGCCTCGATGAAGCCCAGGTCGGCGAGCAGCAGCAGCGAGGCGTCCAGGCGCTCGCCGCCGAAGGCGTCGGCGAAATGCCCGCGTTCGGCGTTCCAGGCCTCGTCCAGCACCCGCGCGCGGATGCTGTCGGCGCGCAATCGCCAGTGCGCCACGCGCTCGTCGAGTTCGAAGCGCGCGGCGATCTTCGCCAGCCGGTCGCAGGCCGCCCAGCACATCACCGCCGAATAGGTGTGCACGTGGCTGCGGCCGCGGAATTCCCACAGCCCGGCGTCGGGCTGGTCGTACAGCGCGAACGCCCGGTCGCCGAGCAGTTGCAGGCGCTCGAACATCGCCAGGTCGCCGCGCTGGCGCAGGCGCTGGTCGAAGAACAGCTGCGCCGAGGCCAGCACCACGCTGCCATAGACGTCGTGCTGCTTCTGCAGCCAGGCCAGGTTGCCGCGCCGTACCGGGCCCATGCCGCGATAGCCGGCCAGGCTCTCGACCGCGTCCTCGGCCAGCACCTTCTCGAAACCGATGCCGTACACGGGCTGCAGCTCCGGTTCCTCGTCGGCGACCAGGTTGAAGATGTAGCGGATGTATTCCTCCATGCTGCGGGTGGCGCCCAGGCGGTTGAGCGCGCGCACCACGAAGGCGGCATCGCGCAGCCAGCAGTAGCGGTAGTCCCAGTTGCGCGCGGTGTGCGGCGCCTCCGGGATGGAGGTGGTCATCGCCGCGACGATTCCGCCGGTGTCCTCGTACTGGCACAGCTTCAGCGTGATCGCGCTGCGGATCACCGCGTCCTGCCACTCCAGCGGGATCGACAGGTAGCGGACCCATTCGAGCCAGTAGGCGGTGGTCTGGCGCTCGGCGTCGGCGACGAAACTTTCCAGCGACCGGGTCAGGGTCTCGTCGGGCCCGAGCACGAAGCGCAGTTCGCGGTCGAGCAGGAACGGCAGCTCGTCGCGCAGCAGGCGCAGCGGGGCGTCGGTGGTCAGCCGCAACGTCATCCCGGGCAGCAGGAAGCGCAGGTGGTTGCTGCCCCAGGTGCGCTCGGGAACGCGCGCGCCCCAGTCGGCCAGCGGCCGCAGGCGGATGCGCACGCGCGGGCTCCCGGTCAGCGGCCGCAGCCGTCGCACCAGCATCACCGGCCGGTAGAAGCGGCCGTGCTGGCGCCAGCGCGGGGCGAAGTCGACCAGCTCCACCGAGCCGCCGTGGGTGTCGTGCAGCAGCGTGCGCAGCAACGCCGTGTTGTCGATGTAGTGTTGCTCGGCGTGCGAGAAATCCTCCAGCTCCACGCTCCAGTCGCCGCCGTCGATCTTCGGCTGCAGCAGCGCGCAGAACGCCGGATCGCCGTCGAACGCCGGCAGGCAGGCCCATGCCACGCGGCCACGGGCATCGATCAGCGCGCCGAAACTGCCGTTCCCGACCAGTCCGAGGTCGAGGCCGGGTTGCATGGTCGTCGCTTCGCTCACTCTGCATTGCCTCCGTTGCCCAGGCCGGGTCCGGCCGCATCGAGCCATCTGCGCACCGCGGCCGGGTCGCGCAGCGCGTAATGCGCGGCACTGGGTTCGCGCGCACCGACCAGCACGCTGTGGCCGCCCCTGGCGTTGACCACGGCGAAACCGCTTTCGTCGGTGAAGTCGTCCCCGGCGAATACCGGCACCCGGCCGCGGAACGGCGATTCCTCGAGCAGGGCGCGGATCGCCATGCCCTTGTCGCCGCTGGCCGGGCGCAGTTCCACCACGTGGTCGCCATGCTGCAGGCGATAGCCCGGCAGGCGCGGCAACGCGGCTTGCGCGAACGCGCGCAGCGCGTCTCGCGCGCCTGGTGCCATGCGCCAGTGCAGTCCCAGCGCCACGCCCTTGTCCTCGACCAGGGCGCCCGGGTACGCCTGCGCGATCCTGGCGGCTTCGCCGTGGATCGCCGCCAGCGCCGGCGGGGGCTGCGGCGCGGCTACCTCGAGGTCCGCATTGCGGCGTTCGAGCCCGTGCAGTCCGGCGGCCGGCAACTGCAACGGCGCGAACAGCGCGTCGATCCCGGCGATCGGGCGGCCGCTGACCAACGCAAGCGCGCCCTGCAGGCGTCGCGCCAATGCCTCCAGCGTCGCGTGCAAGGCCTCCGGGACGGCCACCATGCCGGGGGCATCGGCGAAATCGAGCAGGCACCCGTCCACGTCAAGGAACAGGGCCCAGTCGTCGGCAGGGGCCGGTGGACGCGGTCGTGGTGGATCGCGGCGCGCATTCATCGGCGCATTGTGGGCAATGCCGCGTTATCGAAGGGTTCACATGCGTTTGCATCGCGCGATTGCCGCGACGCGTCATGACACCGGTTCCGTCAAATCAGCCTGGCTTTCCGGGCGGCCTCGACTTGCGCGGCGGCCCTGGCGCGCGCCGCAGCCAGGCTCTGCCGATAGCACGGGCGCGCGCGCAGGCCGGAGAGCAGCGGATCGGCGTCGAGCATGGCGATGCCCAGGAAGTACCCGCCGTCGGCGGCCTCGCGCAGCGCCCTGCAGGCGAGGTCCGGCTCGTCCAGCAGCACGTGGACATAGGCGTCCCACCATTGCCGCCCGAACAGGCCGGCCGGGGGGCGCCGCGCGTTGGCCTGCAGCGCCTGTCGCAGCACGGCCTGGCCGCGGGCGGTGGCACCGTTGCGCAACAGCGCCGCGCCGACCAGGACCGGATCGCTGGCATAGGCGCCTTGTGCCTGGTCGGCGGCCGGCGCGAAATACCCGGGCGCCGCGGCCCGCAGGACGGCGAGCGCCTCGGCATCGCGCGCGTTGGCGAGCAACAGCATCGCCCGGGCCCATGGGCTGGGGTTCGGCGTCGCCTCGATGGTGGCCAGCGCGGCCGCGAAATCGCCCTCCATCGATTGCAGCATGGCCTGCGCCTGCAGCGATCGATTGGACCCGGGATCGCGCGCCATGGCCTCGTGCGCGCATGCCTTCGCTTCGGCAAGCGCGCCGAAATCCAGCAGCAGCATGCAGCGATCGTAGCGACGGGCGATCGCGGACGGATCCAGGGCGAACTCCCGGTTCAGCGCCCGCAATGCCCCGGCCAGGTCCCCGCGCGCGGAGCGCACGCGCGACAGCGTGTCGTAGGCATGGGCGAAACCCGGATGATCGGCCAGCAGGCGCGCGTTCTCGGCTTCGCCTTCGTCGAGGCGACCGGCCGCGACCAGCGCGGTCGCGTACATGTCGCGGATGATCGGCGACAGCGGATCCAGCACCACGGCGCGCTGGAACATCGGCAGTGCCCGGTCCGGTTCGCCCAGCTCGAACAGCACCAGCTCGGCGTACCACTGCCAGGCGGTGGCGTACCCGGGCGCCAGCTCGACCCCGCGCTTGTACTCGCGCTCGGCGCCGCCGGTGTCGCCGAGCCGCTGCAGTTGCGCGCCGCGCGCGGCATGCGCCTCGCCCAGGTCCGGGGCCAGCTCGAGTGCGCGCGCGAGGGCGCGGTCGGCCCGTTCGCGTTCCGCGGTGGTGACGCTCGCGTATTCGCCGATCAGGCCGATGGCGTCGCTGATGCCGACATGGGCGCGGGCATAGCCCGGATCCAGCGCCACCGCGCGCTCGAAATGGCCCAGCGCCCGGCGCATCGCCGAGACCTGGCGCCCCGGCAGCAGCGCGTTGCCCTTGAGGTACTCACGGTAGGCGGCGACGTTGTCGGTGCGCTTGCGCAGCAGGTGTTCGCGCCCGGCCGCCGGCAGCGAGACCTGCAGCGCGCGCACCACTTCGGTCGCGACCTCGTCCTGGACCTTGAAGACGTCGGCGATCGGACGATCGTACTGCTGCGACCAGACGTGCGAGCCGTCGCTGCTGCGCACCAGCTGCACGGTGATGCGCAGGGTGTTGCCGGCCTGCTGCACGCTGCCCTCCAGCAGGTGCGCCGCGCCCAGCGCCTTGCCGATCCGGCGCACGTCCTCGGCCTTGCCCTTGAACGCGAACGACGAGGTGCGCGCGATCACCTTCAGGTCCGGTACCTGCGCCAGCATGTCGAGCATGGTCTCGGCCAGGCCGTCGGAGAAATAATCGTTGTCCGGGTCGCCGCTCATGTTGACCAGCGGCAGCACCGCGATCGAGCGCTGGGCGATGTTGTCCTCGTCTCCCCGAAACGCCGGCTGGCCGTAGTAGTACCAGCCGACCGCCAGCGCCATCAGCACCGCTGCCGCGCCGGCCATGCGCTTGCTGCCGATGCCGCCGGTGGCGACGCGGATGCCTTCCGGCGTCAGTTCCAGCGCCCAGGTCAGCAGCAGCGCCAGCGGGAAGCCGAGCGCGAACAGCAGGATCACGACCCGCAACGCCCAGGGCGGCGCGTCGAAGGCGGGCAAGGCGATCGAGGCCGCCTGGACTGCCACCCAGGCCACCACCAGGTAGACCATCGCCACCCGGATGACCTTGCGCTGCTTGAGTTCGGCGACGAAGGACATGGCACCCCGATGGCCGCCAAGGGCGGGATCTATGCCGTCATAACGCCGACGGTGTCGGGCAACGGCCGCTTGGGGAGGGGCGACTTGCATCCGCGTTTCACGCCCGCATCTCCACGCTAGCGCCGGCCCGGCCGCCCCCTCCCTTCCGGAGACCCACCCATGCGCATGGACAAACTCACTTCCCGCTTCCAGCAGGCGCTGGCCGACGCGCAGTCGCTGGCGGTCGGCCGCGACCACAACCTGATCGAGCCGGCGCACCTGCTGGTCGCGTTGCTCGACCAGCAGGGAGGCGGCAGCCGGCCGCTGCTGGCCCAGGCCGGGGTCAACGTGCCGCTGCTGCGCGAACGCCTGGGCGAGGCGCTGGACAAACTGCCGAAGGTGTCGGGCCAGGCCGGCAACGTCAGCGTTGGCAACGACCTGTCGCGGCTGCTCAACGTCACCGACAAGCTGGCGCAGCAACGGGGCGATGCGTTCATCGCATCGGAGTTGTTCCTGCTGGCGGCGATCGACGACGGCGGCGATGCCGGGCGTGCGCTCAAGGCCACGGGCGCGACCAAGCAGAAACTCGAAAGCGCGATCGACGCGATGCGCGGAGGAGAGAAGGTGCAGGACGAGAATGCAGAAGACCAGCGCGAGGCGCTGGCGAAATACACCATCGACCTCACCGCGCGCTCGGAGAAGGGCAAGCTCGACCCGGTGATCGGCCGCGACGAGGAGATCCGCCGCACCATCCAGGTGCTGCAGCGGCGCACCAAGAACAACCCGGTGCTGATCGGCGAGCCCGGCGTCGGCAAGACCGCGATCGTCGAGGGCCTGGCCCAGCGCATCGTCAACGGCGAAGTGCCCGAAGGCCTCAAGGGCAAGCGCGTATTGAGCCTGGACATGGGCTCGCTGATCGCCGGCGCCAAGTTCCGCGGCGAGTTCGAGGAGCGGCTGAAGGCGGTACTCAACGACCTGGCCAAGAACGAAGGCCAGATCATCCTGTTCATCGACGAGCTGCATACCGTGGTCGGCGCCGGCAAGGCCGAGGGCGCGATGGATGCCGGCAACATGCTGAAGCCGGCACTGGCGCGCGGCGAACTGCACTGCATCGGCGCCACCACCCTCGACGAATACCGCAAGTACATCGAGAAGGACGCCGCCTTGGAGCGCCGCTTCCAGAAGGTGTTCGTCGGCGAGCCGAGCGTGGAGGACACGATCGCGATCCTGCGCGGCCTGAAGGAGCGTTACGCGGTGCACCACGGCGTCGAGATCACCGACCCGGCGATCGTCGCCGCGGCGACCCTGTCCAGCCGCTACATCGCCGACCGCCAGCTGCCGGACAAGGCGATCGACCTGATGGACGAGGCCGCGTCGCGGATCCGCATGGAGATCGATTCCAAGCCCGAGGAGCTCGATCGCAAGGAACGCCGGCTGATCCAGCTGAAGATCCAGCGCGAAGCGCTGAAGAAGGAGAAGGACGCCGAGTCGAAGAAGCGGCTGGCGGACCTGGAAAGCGACATCGCCACGCTCGAACGCGAGTTCAACGACCTCGAGGAAGTGTGGAAGGCCGAAAAGGCGACCCTGCAGGGCGCGACGAAGATCAAGGAACAGATCGAGGCGGCCAAGCTGGAACTCGAGGCCGCGCAGCGCGGCCAGGATTACGCGCGCATGAGCGAAATCCAGTACGGCACGCTGCCGGAACTGGAAAAGCAGCTCAAGGCGGCGCAGGAAGTCGAAAGCAAGGGCTTCACCCTGCTGCAGGACAAGGTCACCGCCGAGGAGATCGCGCAGGTGGTGTCGCGCTGGACCGGCATCCCGGTCAGCAAGATGCTGGAAGGCGAGCGCGAGAAGCTGCTGAAGATGGAAGACCAGCTGCACACGCGCGTGGTCGGGCAGCAGGAGGCGATCAAGGTGGTGTCCGATGCCGTTCGCCGCTCGCGCGCGGGCCTGTCCGATCCCAATCGCCCGTCCGGCTCGTTCCTGTTCCTCGGCCCGACCGGCGTCGGCAAGACCGAGCTCACCAAGGCGCTGGCCGAATTCCTGTTCGATTCATCCGACGCGATGGTGCGGATCGACATGAGCGAGTTCATGGAGAAGCATTCGGTCGCGCGCCTGATCGGAGCGCCGCCGGGCTACGTCGGCTACGAGGAAGGCGGCTACCTCACCGAGGCGGTGCGGCGGCGGCCGTACAGCGTGATCCTGCTCGACGAGGTCGAGAAGGCGCACCCGGACGTGTTCAACATCCTGCTGCAGGTGCTCGATGATGGCCGCCTCACCGATGGCCAGGGGCGCACGGTCGATTTCCGCAACACGGTGATCGTGATGACCTCCAACCTGGGCTCGCAGATGATCCAGGAACTGGCCGAGCGCGACTCCGCGACCGATACGGCCGAGGCCTATACGCAGATGAAGGCCGCGGTGATGGGGGTGGTGCAGGCGCACTTCCGCCCCGAGTTCATCAACCGCCTGGACGACATCGTCGTGTTCCATCCGCTGGACAAGGCGCAGATCAAGCAGATCGCGAGGATCCAGCTGCGCGGGCTGGAGAAGCGGCTGGCCGAACGCGGCCTGGCCATCGAGTTGACCGACGGGGCGCTGGAGTTGCTGGCGAATGCCGGCTTCGATCCGGTCTATGGCGCGCGCCCGCTGAAGCGGGCGATACAGGCGCAGGTGGAGAACCCGCTGGCGCAGAAGATCCTCTCCGGGGAATTTGCCGGCGGAACGACGATCCACGTCGACGCCGAAGCAGGCCACCTGGTCTTCCGCTGATCCGGAAGCCGGGCCACGGATCTTCGCGAGGGGCGCCTGAAGCCCGCGCTCTCCTGGCCCGTCGCACCAGGATGTCCCGCTTCGGGTAACCGAAGCCCGCTGCCGCGGACGCCCCGCCGAAGTTCCGGGCGACGTTACGCGCGCGCGGGCCGGTAGGGCGGAGTCGCCATGACCATCTCGGCGAGGGAATAGGCGAGCTCACGCTCCGCCAGCACCGCGGCGTCGGCGCCGTGCGCCAGCAGGTGCCGCACCTGTGCTTCGCTGTGCGCCCGCGCCAGCACCGTGATCGCGGGGTTGAGCGCCTTCAGCCGGGCGATCGTTTCGCCGGCTTCCAGCGCCTGCGGGATCGCGAACACCGCCAGCTTGGCGCGTTCCGGTGCGGCCTCCAGCATCACCCGCTTGCTCGCGGCGTTGCCGCGGACCGCCGGCAATCCGTTGGCGCGGGCCTGGGCCACCAGGTCGGCATCGTCCTCGATCACCACCACCGGCACGCCGCGTTCGTGCAGCAACCTGGCCAGCTGGCTGCCGACACGGCCGTAGCCGATCACGATCGCGTGCCCGCCGATGTCCATCGGCACCACGTCCGGCTCCGGCGGCACGTCGCGCAGCGCCCGCGCATCCTCGCGCGCCTGCCAGCGGTCCAGCACCATGAACAGGATCGGGTTGAGCATGATCGAGATCAGCGCGCCGGCGAGCACCAGGCTGTGTCCGTCCTTGGGCAGGATCCCGAGCGTCAACCCGAGGCCGGCGATGATGAAGGCGAACTCGCCGATCTGCGCCAGGCTGGTGGAGATGGTCAGCGCGGTCGCGTTCGGATGCCCGAACGCGCGCACGATCACGTAGGCCGCCGCCGACTTGCCGAACACGATGATCAGCGTGGTGGCCAGCACCTGCCACGGGTGCTGGACCAGGATGTTCGGGTCGAACAACATGCCCACCGAGACGAAGAACAACACCGCGAACGCGTCGCGCATCGGCAGCGAATCCTGCGCCGCCTGGTGGCTGAACTCCGATTCGTTCAGCAGCATGCCGGCGAAGAACGCGCCGAGCGCGAACGACACCCCGAACAGCTCGGCCGAGCCGAACGCCACCCCCATCGCGATCGCCAGCACCGCCAGCGTGAAAAGCTCGCGCGAGCCGGTGCCGGCGGTGCGCTGCAGGATCCACGGGATCGCCCTGCGCCCGACCACCAGCATGAACACCACGAACGCGACCACCTTGCCGAGGGTGATCGCCAGCGCCATCCCGATGCCGGCCGCGGACTGGCCGCCGCCATCGAGGGCGCCGGCCAGTGCCGGGATCAGCACCAGCGCCAGCACGCAGGCCAGGTCCTCGACGATCAGCCAGCCGACCGCGATCTTGCCGCGACGCGTGTCCAGCAGCCGTCGCTGCTCCATCGCGCGCAGCAGCACCACGGTGCTGGCGGTGGCCAGCGAGAACCCGAACACCAGGCCCTGCACGTGCGACCAGCCCATCAGCTGGGACAGGCCCCAGCCCAGCACGGTGGCCACCGCGATCTGCGCGATCGCGCCGGGTATGGCGATGTTGCGCACCGACATCAGGTCGCGCAGCGAGAAATGCAGGCCGACCCCGAACATCAGCAGGATCACGCCGATCTCGGCCAGTTGCGGCGCGATCTCGGCATCGCCGACGAAGCCCGGCGTGAACGGTCCGGCCAGCACCCCCGCCAGCAGGTAACCCACCAGCGGCGACAGCCGCAGCCGGTTGGCCAGCGCGCCCAGCACGAAGGCCAGCACGAAGCCGAACACGAGCATGGCGATCAGCGAGGTGTGGTGCGGCATCCGTCATCCGTGCAGGGGCAGGCAGGGAGTGTCGCCGCTGCGGCCGTGCCCGCGCAAACGATTTCCGCCGATACCGGCGGTGGATGCCGGCGAAGTCAGCGCTGCAGCCGCGAAAACGAGAACAGCGCGGCCAACGGGTGCCGCCGGCGCTCGATCAGGGCCCGCAGCAGGCCGGCACCGAGCATGCTGTAGGTGATGCCATTGCCGCCGTAGGCCATCGCGAACAGGATCCGCGGGCCATGTTGCGGATGCGGGCCGAAGAACGGCAGCCCATCGGCGGTCTCGGCGAAGGTGCCGGCCCAGGCGAACGCGGGCACCAGCGGCAATCCCTGGAACAGTTCCAGCGCCTGGCGCAGCAGCTTGCGTGCCTTGGCGTCGACGCGGGCGTCGCGGCGCGCGGGGATGTCGATCGCGTCGTCCGCGCCGCCGACCAGCACGCGGCCGTCGCCGGTGCTGCGCAGGTACAGGTAGGGGCGCGCCGTTTCCCAGAACAGAGTCCTGGCCAGCGGGCCGAGCGCGGCGCGTTCGATCGGGTCGGAGACGAAGGCGTAGCTGCTGCGGTTGCGGGCCACGCGCTGGTCCAGCCACTGCTGGCTTTCATAGCCGGAGGCCAGCACCACGTACCGCGCGGCGACGCGGCAGCCTTCCGGCGTGGACAGGGTGACGCCGCGCGGCGTGGCCTGCACGTGTTCGATCGCGGTGCGGTCGAACACGCCGGCGCCGCGCTCCTGCAATCGCGCCAGCAGGCGGTAGGCCATCCGGTAGGGATCCATGCGCGCGGCGACGCGGCTGAGGATCGCGCCGGGCGCATCGAATCCATAGCGTTCCCGGACGGCGCCGGCTTCCAGCCAGGCGACATCGAAGCCATGGCGCGAACGCAGGTCGAATTCCCCGCGCAGCGCCTTCGCGTGCCGGCGCTTGCTGGCGTAATACAGGCTGTGCGCGCGCGCGAAGCCGACATCGCGCACGTCCGCTGCCCTGGCCCGCAGCATGCCGATGGCCTCGGCGCAACTGCGGTAGGCGAGCACGGCGTCGGCTTCGCCATGGCGCCTGGCCAGCTCGGTCATCGGCGTGTCGATCTCGTATTGCAGCAACGCGGTGCTGGCCGCGGTGCTGCCCCAGCCGACGTCGCGGCGGTCGATCACCACGACCTCGTGGCCGTGCGCGGCCAGTTCGTCGGCGATCAGCGCACCGCTGATGCCGCCGCCGAGCACCGCCACGTCGCAACGCAGGTCGCGCTGCAGCGGCGGAAAGGCATGCAGCAGCCCGTTGCGCACCGCCCAGAACGGGTAACCGCTTTTCAGGTCCATCCCGGCACGCTATCGGCAGCGGCCCGGCATCGGGGTGAAGGCGGCGGCCGCTTCAGGCGTCCTGCAGCGCCCGTGGTGCGGCGCGCGACCGGTCAGGGCGATCCGGATGCAGCCCGGCCGCACCGGACCGACCCGTTACAATGGCCGGATGATTTCCTTCCGCAATTTCGCCCTCCGGCGGGGCGAACGCCTGTTGCTTTCCGATGTCGACCTGACCCTGCAGGCCGGCTGGCGGGTGGGCGTGGTCGGCCGCAACGGCACCGGCAAGTCCAGCCTGTTCGCGGCGCTGATGCGCCAGGTCGAGCCCGACAAGGGCGACCTCGACCTGCCCGGCAAGGCGCGCATCGCCTCGGTCGCGCAGGAGACGCCGTCGTTGCCGGACGCGGCGATCGATTTCGTGCTGTCGGGTGACGCCGCGGTGCACGCCGCGATCCAGGCCGAGGCCAACGCCTTCGCCAACGAGGATTGGGAAGCGGTCGCGCAGGCGCACCACCGGCTTGAGGAGCTGAACGGCTACGACGCGTCCGCGCGCGCCGGGCGGCTGCTGCACGGGCTCGGCTTCCCGGCCGAAACGCACGCCAAGCCCGTGTCGGACTTCTCCGGCGGCTGGCGCGTGCGGCTCAACGTCGCGCGCGCGCTGATGACGCCGTCGGACCTGCTGCTGCTCGACGAGCCCACCAACCACCTCGACCTCGACGCGGTGCTGTGGATGGAGCAGTGGTTGCTGCGCTATCCGGGCACGCTGCTGGTGATCTCGCACGACCGCGAGTTCCTCGACAACGTCACCACGCACACCCTGCACCTGCACGAGGGCAAGGCGAAGCTCTACACCGGGAACTACACGGCGTTCGAACGGCTGCGTGCCGAACAGCTGCGCCTGCAGCAGAGCGCCTTCGAGAAGGAACAGGCCGAGCGCGCGCACCTGCAGAGCTTCATCGACCGCTTCAAGGCCAAGGCCAGCAAGGCCAAGCAGGCACAGTCGCGGATGAAGCGGCTGGCCAAGCTCGCCGGCACCGAGGCGGTGCGCGCCGAGCGCTCGCTGCGGATCGAATTCCCGCAGCCGCAGCGGCTGCCGAATTCGCTGATCCGCCTGAACCACGTCGATGCGGGATACCGCGCGATGAGCCCCCAGTCCGCAGCCCCCGCAACGGTGGTCCTCCACGATGTCAACTTCGGCCTGGAAGCCGGTGATCGCGTCGGCCTGCTCGGCCCCAACGGCGCCGGCAAGTCGACCCTGGTGAAGACCCTGGTCGGCGAGTTGCCGCTGCTGGCCGGCGAGCGCAACGCGCACCCGGACATGCGCATCGGCTACTTCGCCCAGCACACGGTGGAATCGCTGCACGCCGGGCAGTCGCCGATCGACCACCTGCGCGAGCTCTCGCCCGACAGCCCGGCGCAGGCGTTCCGCGATTTCCTCGGCAAGTGGAATTTCCCCGGCGACCGCGCGTTCGAGAGCATCGACGGCTTCTCCGGCGGCGAGCGCGCGCGGCTGGCGCTGGCGCTGATCGCATGGCGGCAGCCGAACGTGCTGCTGCTCGACGAGCCGACCAACCACCTCGACCTCGACATGCGCGAGGCGCTGGCCGAAGCCCTGAGCGACTTCGACGGCGCCATCGTCATGGTCTCGCACGACCGCCACCTGATCGGCCTGGTGTGCGAGACCTTCTGGCGCGTGGCCGGCGGCAAGGTCGAGGCCTTCGACGGCGATCTCGACGAATACGCGGCCTGGCTGCGCTCGCGCCCCGGCAATGAACCCGTGAAGGCCGGCAAGCCGGCGAAAGCCGCGCCCGTGGCCGCGCCACCGCCATCGAAAGCGCCGGCGCGCATCAATCCGCACAAGCTCGCCAAGGCCGAGGCACGCGTGGCCGAGCTGGAAACCCGGCTTGCCGCGATCGCAGCCGAACTGGCCGATCCGCGGCTGTACGCGCAGGACAACGGCACGCGCGCGGCGAAGCTCGGCCACGAACAGGGCGAGCTGCGCGCGGCGCTGGAGGCCGCGGAACAGGCATTGCTGGCGCTTTACGAAGCAGCATAGAGCGCCGTGGACCGGCACCAGCGTGCCTGGGCATGCGGCACGCCGGTTCGGTGGGCCGGCAGTGCGCGCATGCGATCGCGCCCCCATGCTTGCCATCGCCGCGCCGCGCCGCGACCATGCCGCAACCGCTGCCGGGCAGGGATAGCATGAGCAACGAACTGGTCTACCTGCTGCTGATCTTCGGCCTGCTGGTGATCCCGCGCGCGTTGCAACGGCTCAAGATCCCGGCGCCGATCACCTGCCTGCTGCTGGGCATCGGCGCGATGCTGGCGTGGGGCGACCGCACCCACGACCCGGTGGTGATCCTGCTGTCCGCGCTGGGGATTTCATCGCTGTTCCTGTTCGCGGGGCTGGAAGTGGAGCTGCAGGCGCTGCGGCGCGGCCTCGGGCGGCTGCTGGTGCACCTCGCGATCCGGGTGGCATCGCTGGGCGCGGTGGGCTGGCTGGGGTGGCGCTACCTGGACCTGGGCTGGCAGGCGGCGACGCTGCTGGCGCTGGCGCTGCTGACGCCCTCGACCGGTTTCATCCTCGACACCCTGGAACGCCTCGGCCTGGACGAGGAGGAACGCTTCTGGGTCACCAGCAAGGCGATCGCCGGCGAACTGCTGGCGCTGGCCGCGTTGTTCGTCGTGCTGCAGGCCGGCGATCCGCTGCAACTGGGCACCGCGTCGCTGGCGATGCTGGCGCTGCTGGTGGGGTTGCCGCTGCTGTTCATCGCGCTGGGGCGCTGGGTGATGCCGCACGCCCCGGGATCGGAGTTCTCGTTGCTGGTGATGGTCGGCATGGTCGCGGCCTACGTCACCTTCAAGCTCGGCGTGTATTACCTGGTCGGTGCGTTCATCGCCGGGCTGACCGCGCGGCTGCTGCGCGAGCGCATGCCGCGGCTGGCCTCGCACGACAACATCCGTGCGCTGCGCCTGTTCGCGACCTTCTTCGTGCCGTTCTACTTCTTCCACGCCGGCACCCAGGTCTCGCGCGACGCGCTGAGCCTGGAGGCGCTGGCCACCGGACTGGTGATCACGGCGATCGTGTTGCCGCTGCGGGTCGGGATGGTCTGGCTGCAGCGCCGGGTGCTGTTCCGCGAGTCGCAGCGGAGCACCTTGCGGGTGTCGGTGGCGCTGGCGCCGACGCTGGTGTTCACCCTGGTGCTGGCGCAGATCCTGCACGCGCAGTTCGCCATTCCCGGCGCCCTGTTCGGCGGCCTGATCCTGTACACCACGCTCAACACCCTGCTGCCGTCGCTGGTGCTGCACGGGGCCTTCGACGTCGATCCGATCGACGAGCGGGAGTGGCGCCACCCCGAAGACCTGGCCGCGGGCGGCGGCGCCGGGCTCCCGCTGTCGCGCGATCCATCCGCGACCTGAGGCGGCCGTCGATTCAATCCTTGAGGAAGTATTCCACCGTCGTCACCACCCGCACCTTCTTCACCTGCGGGCTGCTCTGGTCGCGCTCGCTGATCGTGACCACGCCCTGGTTGGCGCTGCGGATGCCGCCCAGGCGCGCGCCGGAATCCTTGGCGAACTGCAGCGCCGATTCGCGCGCGTTGGCGGTGGCCTCGGCGATCAGCGCCGGCTTGATGTCGTTGAGCCTGGTGTAGTCGAAGTCGGGGGTGCTGCCTTCGCCGATCATCACCCCGCGGCCGACCAGCTGCCCGCTCCGGCGCAGTGCGGCCAGCGCCTTGGCGACGTCGTTGGTGCGCAGGCTGACGGTGTTCGCGTAGCGGAAGCGTTCCGGCGGCCGGTTGTCGCCGTAGGCGTAGGCCCAGCGATCCTCCAGCCGCGGCGGCGAGACCCCGATTTCGGCGGGCTTGAAGCCGGCATCCGCGAAGAACGCGCGGATTGCTTCGGTGTTTGCGTCGAGCTGGCGCTGCACGTCGGCCAGGTCGTTGCCGCCGACCGAATGCGGCAGCGGCCACACCACCAGGTCGGCGTCGACGATCTTCTCGGCCGAGCCCTTGACCGTGACGTAGCGGTCCTGGGTCTTCAGCCGCGCCATGCCCTGCGACGCGAACCAGCCGGCACCGAGCAACCCGAGGGCGAGCAGCAGCGCGGCGATGATCGAGCGGGGGGCGTTCTGGGACATGCCGTGGCTCCGGATCGGATCGATGCCCGAGTCTAACCGGCGCCGCGCAGGCCGGCGCATGGACGCGGGTGGCTTGATTGCGTGGCCGCAGGCCCCAGAATGGAGGCCGGTTTCCAGCGTTTCCCTTTGCACCATGCCGATCTACGCCTTTGCCTGCGCCGCCTGCGGCCACCACTTCGACCGCCTGCAGAAGTTGTCCGACCCGGATCCGGCCGCGTGCCCGGAGTGCGGCGCGCCCGCGGTCGAACGGCAGGTGACCGCGCCATCGTTCCGGCTCTCGGGCAGCGGCTGGTACGAGACCGACTTCAAGAAGGACGGCGACCGGAAGCGCAACCTGGCCGGCGACGGCGCCAATGCCGTCAATGGCGGCAAGGCCGAGGCCAAACCCGCCGACGCCAGGCCTGCCGAAGCCAAGGCCGGTGAAAAGCCGGCAGCGAAGAAGATCGAAGCTGCGCCTGCGCCCACCAAGCCGGCCGCCAGCAGCGGCTAGGGAATACCAGCGCGGGCCCCGGTTCGGCGTCATCCGAGCGCAGCGAGGGAGCTGCCCGCCAGCGGGACCAGGCCGCAAGGCAGATCGTCGCTGCGCTCGGGATGACATCATCGTGCCCGCGACGACGCCCGCGTTGATCCAGGCCGCCCGACAGGCGGCACGCGGGCGCGCGGGCAGGGGCCTGCCGCTAAACTAGGCGGCTTTCCGGTATGCCGGACGAATCCCTGCGGAGTCCCCATGCGCACCCATTTCTGCGGCCTGATCGACGAGTCCCTGGTCGGCCGGACCGTCACCCTGTGCGGCTGGGCCGACGTCGCCCGCGACCTCGGCGGCCTGTGCTTCATCGACCTGCGCGACCACGAGGGCATCGTCCAGGTCGTCGCCGAGCCCGATGCGGCCGCCGAAGGCAATGCCGCGGTGATCGCGACCGCGGCGCAGGTCGGCTACGAGGATTGCCTGCGCGTGACCGGCGTGGTGCGCAGGCGCCAGAACGTCAACCCGAAGATCGCGACCGGCCAGGTGGAAGTCGTCGCGCAGCAGATCGAGCTGCTGAACAAGGCCGAGCCGCTGCCGTTCCACGCCCACGAGAACGCCGGCGAGGACATCCGCCTCAAGTACCGCTACCTCGACCTGCGCACGCCGAAGATGCAGCGGATGATGCGCACCCGGATCAAGCTGGTGCAGGCGCTGCGCCGCTGGCTGGACGCGCGCGGCTTCCAGGACATCGAAACCCCGATCCTGACCAAGGCCACGCCCGAGGGCGCGCGCGACTTCCTGGTGCCGGCGCGGATGCACGAGGGCGAGTTCTACGCGCTGCCGCAGTCGCCGCAGCTGTTCAAGCAGATCCTGATGGTGGCCGGCTTCGACCGCTACTACCAGATCGCACG